>VGHA01000038.1 GCA_016868375.1 Betaproteobacteria bacterium
AGAGCCCCAGGCATGGCTGCACGCACAACACGTGCATGGATCAGTCCTGGCAGGCGGCGGTCGTGCAGATACGCAGACGCACCGCGAAGCTTGCCGGGCAGATCCTGCCGGGGAATTGAGCGACCGATAAGCGAGGTTGCGGCGAGCGAGGCTTCTCGAACTAACGATGGGGCGAGCTTGTCGACCTCGCCGTGAAGCAGCGACGAGGGATCGAGTTCGTGATAACCCAGCACCTGGCCGTTTGGCCCGGTGACTGCTCCATTGTCTGCCGTGCATTCGGCGATGGTGGTGTGCCAGCTCTCCGCGGCGCGTGCGATCAGCCTCTCTCGGAGCTCCGCGCAGACGATCCGGAGAGCGGTACCAGACTCCTGCACCGATAGGCTGCCGGAGGTAACCGCCTCGTCAGGAGAGAGCCCGGTCTGGACCGGGACTATGCGAATACGCTCGAGCGGCAGACAGAGCTCGTGCGCCGCCATCTGGGCCAGTGCAGTGAGGATCCCCTGGCCAATTTCGACCTTGCCCGGGCGAATTTCGACGGCGCCATCGCTGCGCCAGCCCAGCCAGGTCGAACGCTGTGGATTCACCGTCAGGCTCGCCGGCAGGTCGGGGCGTGCGGCTTGGGATTGCGCCATGCGGAAGGCGAGATTCATGGCTGGGCGTGAGTGAGTTTGGTCGCGGATGCGTTGGCGATGGCATCCAGCGCGGCGCTGACGATCCGGGCGTGCGAGCCGCAGCGGCATAGGTGAGCGTCAAGCACGCTGCGTATCGAACGCTCGTCGTGCGCTACGCCTGAGTCGATTGCGCCGGTGAGGGTGACGATGATGCCGGACAGGCATGCGCCACACTGTCCCGCCTGCTGGGCCTCGAACGCATCCTGAAGTCGTCTGGCGGTGGGCGAAGCGTTCAGTCCCTCAATGGTAACCACCGCATGTCCGACGACCGACCACATCGGCGTGTCACAGGCTGATGCAGGCCTGCCGTCAATCAGGACACGACAGGCGCCGCACTGGTTCAGTCCACAACCGAACCGAGTGCCGGGAAGATTGAGCTGGTCTCGAAGCACATAAAGCAGCGGTTCGTCATCCGCCGCAGAGACGGTGACATTCTGATCGTTGAGGATGAACGTGTGGGGGGATTCTGCGAGGCTTGGCACTTTGCGCCACCATGGCAATGTTCACTTCGAAATTGTCACATACCAAGTCACCAATTCTGCTGGATCGGCGAGGGCGGTCTTGGCATTGTCAGTCAATCGTTGTTGCGGGGGGCGTCTGTTGAGTGCTGGGTCGGACCAAAAAAGATTGCGCTTCGCACGGTGGTTCAGTGCGCTTGGCTTGGGGGTGTTGATGGTTGTCCTGATACAGCCTCGAGTCCTCGTGCAGGACCAGCGTTTGTTGTTGACGCTTAACGGCGAGCCATTCGATGTTATGGGCTTTGTGACCGAGGCCTGGGGACGCTGGCTCAGCGACTGTAGTGCGGTGAAATTGATCGATGGTGAGTCTGGTGACGGCCACCTGGTGCTTCGCGTGCTTCAACAGCACAGTCCACCCGACTCGTTTTCAGCGAAGGTTGTGCGCATCGACAGGCTGCACCACTGGCTTCTTGTCGAAGCCTCGTTCGACACGCTTCCACCGGTCCTGGTACTGATGCGCGCGTCGGGCGATGAGCCACTCTCCTTGGAGACGGCTGCGGTCTGGAGCGGCACCTCCCAACCGTGGCGAATCGTTCCATTCGCGACGCATTTCCTAAGGGCTCGAGCCCCGGACGCGCCAGCCGATCTGTTGCGATGTGCCCAGCCACGCTTTCGCTGAGCGGCCAGTTGTGTGCCGAGTGAGCGATCTGCTCGACCGTCTCAGAGCAGCGGGGTCAGGTAGCATAAAATAGAAAAGCTGATAGCGGTTGCCAACGAGCCGTTGCGCTCGGCGTGGGGATATCCATGACGACAAGTTCACCAACGTACCCGGGCGCATCGCAGACGCCGGCCACAACCACCGCCAACGTCACTGGCGGCGGGGGCAACGACACCCTCGTAGGCGCGGCGGGCAACGATACGATTGACGGCGGCGCCGGCTTCAATATCGCCGAGTATGCGGGGTCAGAGTACGACTACATCATCACCCGCAACGAAAACGGGTCGGTCACAGTCGCCGCGAGTGCGGGTACACCTTACACAGGCGACGGCACTGATCAGCTTCTGAATATTCAGCTGATTCGGTTTCTGGATGGCGCCAGTGAACGGATCATCGATGATGTCTCGAACCTTCAGTCGGCGACCAATGTTCAGCTTTCATTTGGCCAGGAGTTCAGCGGCCAGATGTTCAAGGGCGATGCTGACTGGTTTTCTCTGTCGGGCGCGCCGAACCAGCCATTTCATGTGGTGATCGTCGGGGGCACCCAAGCAAGCCTTGCAGCGACAGTACCGCTTACCGGGATCCAGTCTGCAAGCGCATCGTATGAGCCCCCACCGGTCAGCCTGACCCAGCTTCAGGACGTTCGCACCTCCCCGTATACCTACGCGTGGGGGGCGCTGAACGCGGCGGGGACTGCGTCGCTATCGGTTGGAACGACTGGTGGAATGCAGGGTGGTTACATTCCGTTGAACGAGGTGCGCGCCTATCGATTGACGGTACTGCGCGACCTGATCGGCACCGCTGGGGCCGAGACGCTCAATGGCGGCAGTCAGCCCGCCAGGGACGGCCTCAGCGACAACCGCGGTCTGGCCGAGCGCGCTCGGACTGCCGGGGGGCATGTCGTTGGTCGATACCGACTTATCAGGAGATCGGATTTTGGTCAGCGGTCGGTCCTTGGCGTTCGGGCTGAATAGCCTCGCTGTGGATCAATTGGCGTTAATCAACCTTCGAAGCTCAACGCTCACCGCGATATCGGTGTCTCAATCCGACCAGGCTGCTGATGACAGTGTGCTTGGCGCGGTGATTAGCCCTGACGGCCGACGCGCGGTGTTTTCCAGTGCAGCCAGCAATCTGTCTGAAACGCTGGATGAATCCGAAACTGGTTTGTACCTCTATAGCCCCGCGGCGGCAGGGGTTCTATCCGGTGCGGTCACCTATTGGAAGAACGGTGCACCGATCAACGACGTGATCGTCCGTGCCTCAGATCCGTCAGGCCAGACGTTGCCACTTACCGATCGCTCGAACCCCGATGGAAAATGGCAGATCGAGGGGATGGAGTTCGAACCCTATAGCCTGACCGCTTATCGGTCACCCAGTGGCGCAGGCGCGCTGAACGCTGTATCGGCTGCCGATGTACTGGCCGCTTTGAAGTTATCGGTCGGCCGAAACCCTAATGCGGATCCCGACGGGACGATGGGGCAGGAGACTGCACGGGCGGTGTCGCCGTACCAGTACCTCGCGGCCGACGTCGATGGAAGCGGCCGCCTCACAGTGGCCGATGCTCTGATGATCGCAAAGTTGGCGGCTTCGCCCACCGCTTCTAACCGGCCCGAATGGCGTTTCGTAGCGGAGGGCGTGAGCCTTGAGTCGGTGAATCGGTATTCTGCAGACCGGCCGTCTTACGTGGGCGTTGACGTCAACCTTACCGACGAACTTGGCTGGGTCGGCGTGTTAGCCGGCGACGTCGATGGCAGTTGGACCGAGGGTTTGCTGGACTCGCTTCTCGGAGTCACTCAAACCCCGTTGGGCTAGTGCGGGTTCAATACGTCTCGAGATGCAACCGCCCCTCTCTCCTAAGCCCCGCCGCATGCTCATCCCAATTGAGTCCCGCGTCCACAGCAATATCGCGTAACGCCAGCACCACCCCTTCCTCCATCGCCTTCAGCCCGCAAACATAGAAGAATGCGTTTGGGTCGGCGATGAGGCGGGCCACATCGGCAGCACGCTCGCGCATCGCGTCCTGCACATAGCGCTTGGGCTGCCCCGCCGCGCGTGAGAAAGCAAAGTTGATATCAATGAAGTCTTTGGGAAGGGTTTGCAGCGGACCGAAGTAGGGCAGCTCTTCCTTGGTGCGCGCACCGAAAAACAAAAGCAGCTTTCCCCCTTCGAACTTGCCGCTTGCGCGAAGACGGCGGCGCCATTCGGTCATGGCCCGCATGGGCGCGCTGCCGGTTCCGGTGCAAATCATGACCAGATGGCTCTTGGGATGATTCGGCATCAGGAAGCTTGTACCGAACGGGCCAATGACCTGCACCGTGTCGCCCACCTGCAGATCACACATGTAGTTGCTTGCCACGCCGCGTACCGGCCTGCCCTGATGATCCTCGAGCACGCGCTTGATGGTGAGGGACACGTTGTTGTAGCCAGGGCGCTCGCCGTTGCGGGGACTTGCGATCGAATACTGCCGCGCGTGATGCTCGCGGCCCTGCTCATCAACGCCCGGCGCAATGATGCCGATTGACTGACCCTCGAGCACCGGAAACGGCATGCGGCCAAAGTCGAGCACGACATGATGCGTGTCGTAGTCTTTTCCCACCTCCGTTACCTGAACGTTGCCCACCACGGTTGCGGTGATCGACTTTTCTGCTGCCTTCGGGCCATAGAGATTCGTAAACGGGTGAGCGGCCGACCAGGGCGGAAGCGTTGCGCCGTAGAGCGCGCTGTTGAACGCAGCACTGCCTGATACCGCCAGCTCGGCGGTGCCTGCATCGGCTGGTGCAGCGGTTGTATCCGCGTCAGACGCGCCCGGTGCTGCGGCGTTGACGCCCAGTTCTGCGAGCTGGTCGGTGCTGAGCTCGGCAGGCAACTCGTCCCAATCAAACTGCTCGGACACCGAGTAGGCGCGGGCCTTGGGCACGACGCGCCAATTATCGATGGACCCGGTGGGGCAGGGCGGTACGCATGCCATGCACAGGTTGCACTTCTCCGCGTCCACCACATAGTTGCGGGAATCATGCGTGATGGCGCCGACCGGGCAGGTGGCTTCGCAGGTGTTGCAGCGAATACAGATCTCGGGATCAATCAGGTGTTGGCGCAGTATCTGGCCTTCGTTCATGTCCATGATGGGCTGGTCTCCTTGTCGCCTGTTGTCCCGGATCTGCGCGCCGCGCTCAGTTGAAGCGAACGTACTCGAAGTTCACCGGTTGCCGGTTAATGCCCATGGCCGGCGGGGCAATCCAGTTGGCGAACTTTCCAGGTTCCACCACGCGGCCCATCAGGCCGGATACGAACACGCGGTCAGTTGCTGTCGGCAGCCACTGATCAACGTGGGCCGCCCATTCGCCCTCAGACACGACACGCCCCTCGGGGGATACCTTGATGCCCGACAGCGATCCGATATTGCGATGGAAGGCCTTGTGCGGTGCCTTCAGGCGAAACGGAATGCCCGCCTTTTCAATGACGCGGTTCCAGCGTTCGATGCCGCCAATGCTGTCCTTGATGTAGTCGTCGCGCAGCACTTCGTTGAGTGCGTTCAGCATGGGCACTTCTTTCTCAACCAGCTGACCATTCTGAACATTCAGCACCCTGTAGGACTGCCCGCGCAGCTGATGATCATCGGTGCGCTTGCCTTCTTCGTAGCGACCCTTCAAACCAGTGGAGTAGAAGGTGGCCGCGTTACTTGATTCGTCGGCGCCGAACAGATCGATGGTCACGCTGAAATGGAAGTTCAGGTAGCGCTGCAGCGTGGGCAGGTCGATGACGCCGGCTGCACGAAGCTTTGCCGGATCGTCGGTCTTCAACTCGTTCATGACCTGACAGGTGCGCTGAATGACGCGTGATACGCCCGATTCGCCCACGAACATGTGGTGCGCCTCTTCGGTCAGCATGAATTTGGTTGTGCGCGCGAGCGGGTCAAACGCGCTTTCTGCCAGCGCGCACAGCTGGAACTTGCCGTCACGGTCGGTGAAGTAGGTGAACATGAAAAACGACAGCCAGTCCGGAGTCTGCTCGTTGAAGGCCTGCAGAATTCGCGGGTTGTCGGTCTGGCCGCTGCGCCGCTCGAGAAGCGCCTCGCCTTCCTCGCGGCCATCACGCCCGAAGAACTTGTGCAGCAGATACACCATGGCCCACAGATGGCGGCCTTCCTCGACGTTCACCTGAAACAGGTTGCGAAGGTCGTATTGGCTGGGGGCGGTCAGCCCGAGGTGACGCTGCTGTTCAACCGATGCCGGCTCGGTGTCGCCCTGCGTGACGATGATGCGGCGCAGGTTGGCCCGGTATTCACCCGGGACATCCTGCCAGGCGTCTTCGCCCAGGTGGTCGCCAAAATGAATCTTTCGGCCCTGTTCAGCGGGATTCAGAAAAATGCCCCAACGGTAATCAGGCATCTTCACATGACCGAACTGCGCCCAGCCCTGCGGATCAACGCTGACCGCGGTGCGCAGATACACGTCGAAATCCTGGCTGCCATCCGGGCCCATATCGTTCCACCAGGACAGATAGTTGGGCTGCCACTGTTCGAGCGCGCGCTGCAGCGTGCGGTCTTCGCTCAGGTTGACGTTGTTGGGGATCTTGTCGGTGTAGTTGATGCTTGACATGTGATGCTCCGTATCGTAATGCCGATGAATGATTAAACCCGGTTCCAGTCGAACGCGGCGCGATTGCCCTTGCCGTAGACCTTTAATGCGCCTTTCTCTCCGACCGCGTTCGGGCGTTGGAAGATCCAGTTCTGCCAGGCGGTGAGCCGGCCAAAGACACGGGTCACCATGTTCTCTGTGCCGTTGAACCGGAGATTGGCCTCCAGTCCGGTGAGCGCGTCGGGGCTCATGGCCACCCGCTCTTCAATGGCCAGACGAACCTCGTCGGACCAATCGATGTCGTCGGGGTTGCTGGTGACCAGCCCCACCGCGAATGCCGCATCGGCATCCAGCGCCTGACCGACCCGCGCTCGAACGGCGTCCAGCGCGGGCGTTTCGTTGTAGAAGCGTCGCTGCAGTCGTGTTTCGCCGGTTGGCATGGGATAGAGGCCAAAGTTCGCCTCGCCCACGGTGATCGCCGGCGCGCGTGCCGGCTCATCGGGCAGCGCCAGGTGGTAGCTGCGGTCGCAGGCCAGGGACAGCTCAAGGAATGTTCCTGCAAAACAGGAGCCGGGTTCGATCATCGCAAAGAGGCTGCGTGAGGTGACGTCCAACCGGGCGAGTGCACGGCGAAGCAGGCCGATGGTTTCGCGCACGAACCAGTGGTTGCGATTGGCGAGCAGCACCGCGTCCATGGCCAGCACGTCGGCCGCATTGCCCTCGGTTCGAATCAGCCAGGTGCCCAGTTCCAGTTCATTGGTGCGCATCGACAGAATGGCGTCATCGAGCTCGCGGGCCAGTACAAACGGGTACCAGTTCGAGCCGGCCGCCTCGATGGCAGCAATATCCGCAGGCTGCGGACCCAGCGGCGCGCGCACGGTGAAGCTGGCGGTGCGGCGCTCGCGATCAATATCAACCGTGACCTTCGAATAGACCAGGCGATCAGCCTCGATCGTGCGTGTGATGGGCGTCAGCGCGATGCCTTTCGCGTCGGCCGGGCGGTCGCTTTTCTCTGCCAGGGCCAGTGCGCGCTCGCGAACCCGGGTGGCGAACTGTGCGGGCTTGGCAATGTCGTCGACCAGGCGCCAGTCTTTGGCACGCTGACCGCGTACCCCCTCGACGCTGGTGCAGAAAAGGTCGGCGAGGTCATGCCGCACGCGGCGCTTGTCGGTGACCCGGGTCAGGCCGCCCGTTCCGGGCAGAACGCCCAGCAGAGGTACTTCAGGAAGGCTTACCGAACTTGAGCGGTCGTCGATCAGCAGAATTTCGTCGCAGGCCAGCGCAAGTTCATAGCCGCCACCTGCGCAGGCACCGTTAACCGCTGCCAGGAATTTGAGGCCGCTGTGCTGCGATGAATCCTCGAGTCCGTTGCGGGTCTCATTGGTGAATTTGCAGAAGTTGACCTTCCATGCATGGCTGGACAGCCCCAGCATGAAAATGTTGGCGCCCGAACAGAACACCTTGTCGCGCGCACTGGTGATCACCACGGTTCGAACCTCTGGATGCTCGAAGCGAATGCGGTTGACCGCGTCGTGCAGTTCAATGTCCACGCCCAGGTCGTAACTGTTGAGCTTCAGTTTGTAGCCTGGCCGCAGGCCTGCATCCTCATCAAAGGCAGCCGTCAGCGTGGCAATCGGGCCATCACATGCAAGTTTCCAGTGACGATAGCAGGAGGGGTCGGTCTGGTAATCGACTCGGGTCAGATCGCTCAAGAGAGTCTCCTCAACGTACGCTGCGGGCCGCTCCGCTGGTTGATACGCAGCGATAAAATGCATAATAGTGCATAAATCATCGACCAGTCAAGCACTTTAATGCATGTTCGGCGGCCGGCGTCGCGTACTGCCCGAGGCGCTTCCCGAAGCTGGGATGGGTATCTCGAGGGATTCGCACAGGGTTCGCAGAAGTGTCTGCTGCGCCTCCTCGAGCGTGCGTCCGCTTGTGTCAAAGTGAACGGTGGCTTTCGAGTAAAACGCCGACCGTCCATCGAGAATGTTCTTGAGGTCTTGCATGGCCTCACGGCTGGCCGCCATCGGGCGCATGTCGCCCTGCGCCACGACTCTGCGCATGTGATCTTCAGGATCCGCTTTCAGCCACACGGTGGTGCAGCGGCCGAGCAGCAGGTTGAAGCTTCCCGCGTCGGTCACCAGGCCGCCAGGGGTGGCGATGACCGACTGCTCGTGGGCGGCGAGTGTTTCCTCGAGCGCCCGCCGCTCATAGCGCCGGTAAGCATTCTGTCCGTAGAGGGCTTGAATCTCGCCTGTCACGCATCCGGCCAGCCGTTCGATTTCTCTGCTGAGTTCGATAAAGGGAAAGCCCAGCGATTGCGCCAGCGCCTGTCCCAGCGTGGTTTTGCCCGCGCCGCGCAGGCCTATCAGCGCGATACGCCGGTGGCCGGGTGCATCAGCCGAGGGGTCGCCCAGAAGCCGGGCCGCGGCAAGCCTTACCTCGCGAACCGTGGTGTCGTCGCGGCCCTCAAGCAGCGAGCGCAGCAGCAGCCATTCCGGGCTCGAGGTGGTTTCATCCCCGATCAGCTCTGCAATGGGGCAGTGCAGCGCATCCGCGATCTGCTGCAGCACCAGAATGGAGGCGTTACCGATTCCGTATTCGAGATTGGCCAGGTGTCGCTCTGATACGCCTGCCGAGTGCGCGGTGGCTCGTCGGGTCATGCCGCGCCGCGACCGCAGCGCCTTGACCCGGGTTCCCAGTGCAACCAAAAATGGGTTCTTGGCTTCGGTGGAGTCTGGGGTGTCGAGTGCGGTGTTGGCGACGGCCTTGGCAGCGGCGGGATCGGGGCGCGGGCCGCGGTTGCTTGACATGATGGAAGCCTTGGTCATACAGTTTATATGCACAATACTGCATGTTTTGGGCTGGGGCAAGCCTGAAACGCCAAGGGAGACAACATGACAGCACCGCACCCCGAGCCGGCCGCGCCAGGCGAACGCTTCAACTTCGCAGCACACCTGCTGGACGCCAACGCCAGCCGTCCCGACAAGACCGCTTTCGTCGACGATCACGGCGCACTCAGCTACCGCGAGCTTGCGTCGCAAACCCGCAGTCTGGCTGCCGGATTGCGGGCGCTGGGCCTGCGCCGCGAAGAGCGTGTGTTGTTACTGATGCACGATTGCACCGACTGGCCGGTGTGCTTCCTCGGGGCGATCTATGCGGGTCTGGTTCCGGTGGCGGTCAACACGCTGCTCACTGCCGATGACTACGCCTACATGCTCGAACACTCACGGGCGCAGCTGGTCATGGTGTCGGGGGCTCTGCTGCCCACGCTCAATGCCGCCCTTACCCGCGCCGACCATGAGGTGAGCCGCGTGCTGGTGTCGCATCCCGCTGCGCCACTGCATCCGTCCGAGGTCGATCTCGCCGCATTTGTGAAGTCCCATCAGCCTGCCGTGCGCGCGGCAGCCACGCATGCCGATGACCCGGCGTTCTGGCTGTACTCATCGGGCTCTACCGGTCGTCCCAAAGGCACTGTGCATTCGCATGCCAACCCGTACTGGACTACCGAGCTGTACGGCAAGCGGGTGCTGGATATTCAGGAAAGCGATGTGTGCTTTTCGGCTGCGAAGCTGTTCTTCGCGTACGGCCTTGGTAATGCGCTCAGCTTTCCCATGAGTGTGGGCGCCACCACGTTGCTGATGGCTGATCGCGCCACGCCCGAAGCGGTGTTTCGCCGATGGCTGGGCGAGGTGGGCGGTGTTCGTCCCACCGTGTTTTTTGGAGCGCCTACGGGCTTTGCAGGCATGCTTGCGCATTCGTCATTACCCGCACGCGAGTCGGTGTCACTGCGGCTGGTGTCTTCTGCGGGAGAGGCGCTACCCGCCGAGCTGGGCGAGCGGTTCAGGCGTCACTTTGGCGTTGATATCGTCGACGGCATTGGGTCAACCGAAATGCTCCACATCTTCCTGTCGAACCGGCCCGATCGTGTCCGGTATGGAACCACCGGCTGGCCGGTGCCGGGCTATCAGGTGGAACTGCGGGGGGATGATGGCGGCGCAGTGGCCGACGGCGAAACCGGTGACCTCTACATTCAAGGCCCGTCGGCCGCGCTGATGTACTGGGCCAATCGCAGCAAGTCGCGAGAAACCTTTCAGGGCGGCTGGACCCGAAGCGGCGACAAATATGTCCGCAATGACGATGGCAGTTATACCTATGCGGGGCGCAGCGATGACATGCTCAAGGTCAGTGGCATTTATGTGAGCCCCTTCGAGGTCGAAGCCACGCTCATCCAGCATGCTGCAGTGCTTGAGGCGGCGGTCATCGGCGTGCAGGACGCTGAAGGACTGATCAAAACCAAAGCCTTCGTCGTGCTGAAGCCGGGTGCCAAGGCCGATGAGGCTGACCTGAAAGCCTTCGTCAAGGATCGCCTGGCGCCTTACAAGTACCCGCGATTCATTGAGTTCGTGTCCGATCTGCCCAAGACCGCTACAGGAAAAATTCAGCGCTTCCGGCTTCGCGAAGCGGAATCAGCGCGTCGATGAGCACAGCGGCAGGCGCGGCCGAACATACGTTCGTGACGGTCGACATCGGCACAGGACCGGTACAGATCGAGGTTGCCAGAATTGAGCCAGCAGGCGCCTCTTCCAGTCCTCTGATCGTGTTTTTGCACGAAGGTCTGGGGTCCGTGTCAATGTGGCGCGACTTCCCGACAACCCTGTGCCAGCGCCTGGGATGTCGCGGCCTCGTGTACTCGCGGCCAGGCTATGGCCGCTCAACACCCTGTGGCCGCGATCAGGTCTGGACGCCAGACTACATGCACGAAGCCGCGCTGCAGGGTCTGCCTGCGGTGCTGCGCGCGGTCGGTGTGCACCCGGAGCGTGAGGCAGTATGGCTACTGGGCCATAGTGATGGCGGATCGATTGCGCTCATTCATGCGGCCCACGCATCCCATGGGCTGGCGGGCGCGATTCTGCTGGCGCCGCACATCATGGTGGAAGATCTCACCATTCGCAGCATCGAGCAGGCCCGCGAGGCGTTCGAGCAGGGCTCGCTTGCTGCAAGCCTCGCGCGTCATCACCTGGATGCCCAGGCCACCTTCATGCGCTGGAATCGCACCTGGCTTAGCGCAGCATTTCGCAGCTGGTCAATTGAAGAAGAAATCACTGCGATTCGCTGTCCCTTACTCGCGGTGCAGGGCATCCAGGATCCCTACGGATCGCTTGAGCAGGTGTTTGGCATTGCCCGGCGAGTGCCAGGCACCCGGGTGGTTGAAATTGATCACTGCGGTCACTCACCGCACCGCGATCAGCCCGACCGGCTGATCGCGGAAGTTGCCGCGTTTATGGGCGCGTGAGCGGGGCCCGCAGCCGATCGCTCAGTCGATGACGATGCCCTGGGTGACGGTGGCCCACATGGCACGCTCAGCCACCGCCCGTTTCGTCAGCGTGACGCCGTCTCCCGTCCACAATGTGAAGCCAAGCTCCTCGAGCCGATTGCGGATCTCGGCTTGCGCCAGGACGCGCTGGGTGGCGTCAGTGACTCGCTGCGCAGCGGCGTCGGCCATTGCCGGCGGTCCGTAGATGGCCATCCAGCCGCCTACGTCGAAACCTGGCACGCCGGCTTCGATCAGCGTGGGCACCTCGGGCAGCGAGCGGTTACGCGAGGGCGAACTGACCGCGATCGCTCGGACCCGACCCGAGGTGATCTGCGGCAGGGCCGTGCTGATGATGTCGAACATCATGGTGAGCTGCCCACCGATCACATCGGTCATGGCAGGTGCGTTGCCTTTATAGGGCACATGGACCATCTTTGTGTTGGTTTTGACCGCCAGTAATTCAGCGGCCAGATGGTTCGACCCGCCGATACCAGCCGACCCAAACGTAACCTTGCCAGGATTGGCGCGCGCATAGGCGATAAGGTCGTTGAAACCCTTGAAAGGCAGGTCGCGGTTGATGACCAGCACGTTGTAGTAGCTGACCACCGGGGCCAGCGGACGCAGGTCGCGCATCGGATCGAAGCTCATCTTGCGCATCACGTTCGGGCTGATGGTAACCGTGGGGCTGGCCGCAAACCACAGCACGGTGGCGTCAGAGCCCGCCTTGGCAACCAGATCACCCGCCAGGGTCGCGTTGGCACCGGGCCTGTTCTCGACAACGACGGGCGCTCCCAGCTCTCGCGACAGGGCCGGCGCGATCAGACGCGCCGCGCCGTCGACGGGCCCCCCTGCCGGGTAACCGACTATCAACCGTATTGGCGGTGCAGAGGCCTGCGCAACTGCGGCGTTTGGCAGCATCGCGGTGATTGCCGCACCGGCGCCAAGTACGACGGTGAATGCTTTGACGGCCAGGACTTGGCGCCACACAGCAAGTACAGATCGATTCATGTTGATGTCTCCGCAGGAATTTTTTCGCAACAGGCGTGTGTGTCCACGCTACGTTCAGTGTACCGTCAGAATCGCGTCGGCGTTATCGCGAATAACGAGGCTCTCACGTTAGACTGCAGGAAAGCCCCGTTGGCGCCCCGCGCAGCTTTGAAGAAACAGTCAGGAGACCCGGATGAGCCGTCGCTTCATTGACCTGTCGATCTACCTCGAGAATGAGCCGCTGTCAGACCCGAAGCCGTTCAATCCCAAAATTCAGTACATCAACCACGAACAAAGCTACGCGCAGATCGAACCGTTTTTCCCGGGGCTGCGCCGCGAGGATCTGCCTGATGGCCAGGGCTGGGCGGTTGAGAAGGTTGAGCTGATCACGCATAACGGCACCCACCTCGATGCGCCGTGGCACTTTCACCCGACCATGAACCATGGCGAGCGCGCGGCCACGATCGATGAGGTACCGCTTGAGTGGTGCTTTCAGCCGGGCGTGAAGCTTGACTTTCGACACTTTGAAGACGGCTATGTGGTGACGGCCGCCGATGTTGAAGCCGAGCTCAAGCGAATTCAATACACGCTACAGCCGCTCGATATCGTGGTGGTGAACACCCGTGCTGGGTCGCGCTATGGCAATGACGACTACGTTACCGCCGGCTGCGGCATGGGGTATGAAGCCACGATGTATCTGCTCGAGCGGGGCGTTCGCCTCACGGGAACTGACGCCTGGAGCTGGGATGCACCGTTTGTCTACACCGCCGAAAAGTACAGGCAAACCGGTAACGCCGCGCTGATCTGGGAAGGGCACAAAGCGGGCCGTCACATCGGCTATAGTCACCTCGAGAAGCTTCACAACCTCGAATCGCTGCCCGCTCACGGCTTCATAATTTCGTGCTTTCCGTTCAAGATTCGAGGCGCTTCAGCGGGCTGGACGCGCGCGGTTGCCATCATCGATGATTATCTGCTTGCGGCCTCGCGTGCGCTGCAGACGCAGTTGAAAGAGCCGGCCTGAGCGGCATCGCCAGACACCATCAACAAAGGAGACAGCCAATGGGCATCAATCGCAAGTTGGGCAAAAATCGGGACAACGCAGTCGATGCAATGGGAGCTGGGCCCGAGCGGGGGCGGCGGCGGGTTATCGCGGGCACGGCGGGCGCCATCGCGGCGGCCTGGCTGCCGGCCGGTGCACAGGCCCAAGCCGTGTATCCGAGCCGACCCATGCGCATGGTCGTTCCCTGGCCCCCGGGGCAGGCAACCGATCTGGCAGGCCGCGTGGTGGCGCAGGAACTGTCGAAGGTGTTCGGGCACCCCATTGTGATCGACAACAGGGCTGGCGCAGGCGGCACCATCGGTACCGACGCGGTAGCCAAATCCGAGGCTGACGGCTACACGCTGCTTGCTGCCTCTTCCGGACCTGTTACGGTGAGCCCGCTCATGACTCGCACGCCTTACGATCCTGAGCGTGATCTGATCCCGGTGGCCATGGTGGGCATGTCGCCCTACGTCCTGGTAACGGGACAGTCCTTCCAGGCACGTGATATCGGCGAGTTCCTTGCTCGCGTCCGGGGTGAGCCCAACAAATATACGTTTGCCTCATCAGGTGCAGGCGCCACGGCGCACCTGATCGCTGAGTCGTTCAATGCCGCAGTGGGCGTCAAGGCAATTCATGTTCCCTATAAAGGTTCATCGCCTGCGCTCACGGACGTGATCAGCGGCAGGGTCGACTACTGCATCGAGACCGCCGCAGCCACGATGCCGCACGTTAAAAGCGGGCGGCTTCGCGCCTACGGCGTGTCGCTCAAGAACGGCAGCGAGGTGACACCCGGTATTGTGCCGTTTGCCAGCCTCACTAACGTGCCGGGGCTGAAGGGCTTTGATATGGGGGCATGGCTCGGGGTCATGGTGCCCGCAGGCACGCCCAAGGCCGCAGTCGATCGGCTGGCAGGTGCCATCGAAAAGATCATGACCGCACCTGAAGTCAGGCAGGCCTTCATGGGCATTGCCGTAGAGCCTGACTACCGTCCAGCCGACGGCTATGCGCGGTATCTGCGCGAGATTCGGGAGACATTCAGCACCGTCATTCGAACGAACAACATCAAGGCTGACTGATCCCAGGGGAATGGCATGAATGCTTCGGTTCCGTCTTCGGTGCTGCGTGAAGTCAATGCGATCGACCTGGCAGCCTTGCCCTTGCTTGAGCGGTGGGTGCAGTTCGCAACGGTCTCGCGCGACAGCAATCTGGAACTGATCGACTGGACCGAAGCGCATTTGCGATCCCTTGGGCTCACCGACTTCCGTCGGACCTATGACGATTCCGGACGCAAATGCAATTTGTGGGTCACGCTGCCTGCGAACAACGGCGAAGCCCGGGTTGGCGGCCTGGTGCTGTCGGGCCACACGGATGTGGTTCCCGTCGATGGTCAGCCCTGGCAGACCGATCCATTCAAGGTGGTCGCCAGTCACGACCGGCTGATCGGTCGGGGGGTGACTGACATGAAGGGTTTTGGCGCCACGGTGCTTGCGCTGGTGCCTGAACTCCTTCGACGCGGACTCGATCGCCCTGTACATCTCGCCTTCAGCTACGACGAAGAAGTTGGCTGCATCGGCGTACGCAGGCTTATCGCCGATATTGTTGCCGAAGGCTTTCGTCCGTCGGGCTGCATTGTGGGCGAGCCCACTGGCATGCAGGTTGTCATTGCGCATAAGGGCAAGCACGCGTATCGCACGCTGGTTCGCGGCTTCGAAGCGCACTCCTCACTGACCCCGCTGGGGGTCAATGCTGTGGAGGTTGCCTGCGAATTTGTCGCACACCTGAAATCGATGCATCGAAGACTCGCTGCACACGGGCCCTTTGATGCGCTCTACGATGTTCCTCACACCACGATCCACACCGGTGTCATCCAGGGTGGAACGGCACTCAACATCATTCCCAGGCACTGCGAGGTGATCTGGGAAATCAGACATCACCATATGGATCGCCCTGAGGCCTTGTTCGAGGAGGCGAGCCACTTTGCTCAGACGCTCCTGCCAGCGATGCGGATGGTGAGTCCGGATGCTGGAATCGACCATGAGCTTCGTTCGGTCCTGCCGGGTTTTGCCACCGAGCCTGACAGTGAAATCGCCCGTCTCTGTTTTGATTGCGCCGAGTTGGATCGTTCAAGCGGGGTTGGCAAGGTGTCGTTCGGAACCGAAGCGTCGCTGTTTCACCAGGCGGGCATCCCAACCATCGTCTGCGGCCCTGGGCACATCGCACAGGCGCATCAGCCGAATGAATGGATCGCGGTAGAGCAGCTTGCCTGGTGCGAACGCTTCATGCGCAAATTGGCCGACCGGCTGTGTGTGAAGCCGCGTTAGCCGTACCCCCGCGTTAAGCCCCCTCACCAAGGATTCCCTCATCATGACGATCAGCCGCCGCAACTTCGCATCGTGTCTCGCCTCGCTTACCGGGTTGTTCGCAATCCCGATGGTTCGTGCCCAGGACCGAACGGTGCGCATCGTGGTGCCGTTTGCAGCCGGAGGCGTACAGGACATTCTTGCGCGCTCCCTGTCGAATGAGCTGCGCGTGGCGCTTAATCAAACGGTGGTGGTCGAAAACCGTCCGGGCGCCGGCGGAACGGTGGGGACGGGGGCGGTTGCCAAGGGTGAGCCGGACGGCACCGTGATGGTGATGGCAGCAGCCAGCCATAACATTGCAGCCTCGCTTTATCCGAAGCTTGCGTACGATCCGCTAAAAGACTTCACGCCGCTTGCGCACATTGGAACCGCCAGCTACGTGCTGATGGTGCACCCCAGTATTCCTGCCAAGACGGTCGGCGAGTACATCGCGTATGCCAAAGCCAATCCGGGCAAGCTCAATTACGCAACGGCGGGCAATGGCAGCGCCACGCATCTGTCCATGGCCTACTTCAACGGGATGGCAGGCATCGATGTGGTTCATGTGCCGCTGAAGGCTACCGGAGAGGCCATCAATGAAGTCATTTCAGGGCGGGCGCATGCGGTGATCGCGGCAAGCATCGGCGCGCTGGGCTTTGTCAACGATAGCCGGCTGCGCCTGCTGGGTTCCACTTCGCTCGAGCGAAGCAAATTTTTGCCTGCGCTGCCCACCATCGCTGAAAGCGGGCTTCCCGGGTATCAGTTTGATTCCTGGTTCGGTCTGCTGGGCCCAGCCGGAGTGCCCGTCGCCGAAGCCGACCGAATCAACGCAGCGATCGGTCAACTGCTGCGTGACCCGGTGATTCTTGAAAGGCTGGATCGGCAGGGCGTTGAGCCTCGCGCCATGACCAACGCAGAGTTTGCCAAACTGCTGGCCGCTGACGCGCAGCGGATGGCCGCTGTGGTGAAAACCTCCGGCGCCCGTATTGACTGAGGCACGGCCGGAGGCCGGACAAGCTTAACCCGCGTCCGGTTGCTTGGCCGGTGCAGCGCTGCTGAATGCAGGCAGCGCCATGCAGGTGCGTTCAATGTCCAGCAGTCGCGGCCAGCGGTTCAGATCTACCGCGAAGCGGCGTGCGCTCTCGATCTGAGGAATCAGATACACATCGGCGAGCGTGGGCTGATTGCCCCAGCTGTAGAGGCTGTTGGCGGGGGCGTCTGCAAGCAGCGCCACATAGGCGTCAAAGCCATCGGCGATCCACTGTCCGCACCAGGCATTTACCGCAGCGTCGTCTGCGCCAAAGGCAGAGCGCAGCCGATTCAGAATGCGCCGATTATTGACCGGATGAATATCGCAACCCACGATGGCAGCCAGTGCGCGTACCCTGGCTCGCGAGGTGGGATCAGCGGGTAACAGCGCCGGCGTCGGATGGGTTTCCTCCAGCCACTCCAGCAGCGCTGGCGACTGGGTAAGAACCAGCGAGTCATCTACCAGCGCGGGCACCAGAGCCTGCGGGTTGATCTGACGGAACGTGTCGCCCAGGTGCTCATCCTTGCGGAGGTCAACGGGTATGTTCTCAAAAGGCAGACCCTTCAACGCCAACGCGATTCGAAGGCGATGCGAAGTGCCGCTTCGAAAAAAGCCATAGAGCTTCATCATCAGACTGTCTCCCTGTCGCGCGAGTGCTCAAGTGCGGACAGGCAGTTGCCTGCGTTCCACCCATAGAGCCATTCCATTGCATCGTAGAAACGTTCGGTTGATCGGCCGCGCCAAAGGTCGTTTCGTACCAGCCGTTCAACGCCTTTCGCATGATAGATGCGGCCCATATCGCGCGCACCCAGGACGACCCGTGCGGTGCGCGCAACCCGGGCGCGCTGATAAAGATCGAAGCCGCGAACGAAATCGTCGTTGGCGACCCGCAGTGCTTCGCCCAGGGTCACGGCGTCTTCCATGGCCATGCCTGCGCCCTGCGCGAGATACTGTGTCATGGGGTGCGCCGCGTCGCCCAGCAGGGTTGTGCGTCCGAATGACCATTGACCGATCGGGTCCCGGTCTGCGGTGGCCCAGCGACGCCAGGATTTGGGAAGCTCAATCAACTGTCTGGCGCGTGGGCAGACGTCTTGAAAGTAGCTCTGCACTTCCTCGCGGCTGCCGTCGGTGACACTCCATTGCTCCTGCTGGCGGCTGTGGAAGGTGACAACGACGTTGTACTGCTCCCCGCCGCGAAGCGGATAGTGGACCAGATGACAGTTCGGACCCACCCAGATGCTGGCCGCGTTCCATTGCAGGTCGGCGGGGAAATCGTGTCGGTCGACGACCGCGCGGTAGACCACATGCCCGGTAACGCGGGGCGGGTCGCCCACATACTGCTCGCGCGCAACCGACTTGACGCCATCGGCAGCGACCAGGGCAGCGCCACGATGGCGGATGCCGTTCTGGCCGATCACGGTCACGCCTTCATCGTCCTGTTCGATACGGGTGGCGCGGGTGGACGTGAGGAAATCGATCCGCCCCGTTTCGAGTGCGCCTTCCAACAGCGAGGTGTGTACGTCGACCCGATGAATGACGGCGTACGGATTGCCAAAGCGCTTGCGAAACGCATCGCCCGTTGGAATGCGTCCGACGCAATATTCGTCGATCGCGTCATGCATCACCATTTCATCGGTGTAGACCGCACGGCTGCGCGCCTTGGGGCCAACGCCCAGTGCATCCAGCGCATGAAAGGCGTTGGGACCCAGCTGAATGCCGGCGCCGATCTCGCCGATTTCAGGCGATTGCTCCAGCACACGAACGCTGAAGCCGCGGCGGGTCAGCGCAAGCGCCGCAGCGAGTCCGCCGATGCCGCCACCGGCCACCAGAATGGGGAGTTTGGAGGGTGTCATAGGAACAAGGCTAAGCCAAAGTCGATGGGGCGCGCAAACCGTTGCCAATCAACGCAGCACAATCATTCGAAGACCAAAACCGATCATGACTACGCCCGCGGTCCGGTTCAACCAGACCGCCAGCAGCGGGCGGTCTCCCCAACGGGCAGCCACCCGAATGGCGACGCTGCAGAGGATCAATCCATACAGAAAAGTGAGTACGGCTGCGATCGTCGCCATCACGGCAAAGGTGATCAACCCACGGTGCTGCTGCGGGTCGATGAAGAGCGGAAAAAAAGCCAGGTAGAAAACGATGGCCTTCGGGTTAAGCATCGTGATCAGTAGCGACTGGCTGAAGTAGCGCCCCGCAGGTATCTGAATGACCGGCCCGGTCTTTGCAGCCGATCGAACAAGTCGCACCCCCAGCCAGATCAGGTAGAGCGCGCCAGCCCATTGCAGCAGTCCGAACAGAAGCGGCATTGCCAACAGGAGCGTCGCCAGGCCGGCCACCGCCGCCCAGATCAGCATCTGGTCGCCGACCATGACTCCCAACGTTGCGAGAAGCCCACCGCGCAGGCCTCCCTGGGCGGTTGAGGTAAGGAGCGCGAGATTACCCGGCCCGGGAATCGCCAGGAACACGATGACCGCAAGCACGTAAGCCCCGATGTCGGTCAGACCGAACACGCTTGCAGACCCGGAGTGCTGGAGTTGCTGCGACAGACCCGCCGGCTACTCGCCGCGCCAGACGGGTGAGCGCTTGGCGACAAACGCCGCAACGCCCTCGCGAAAATCCGCGCTGCCATAGGTGAGCCGGACCAGATCATGATCGTCGGGCAGGTTGGCGCTTGCGAGACGACGCAAGCCTTCCTTGGACACGCGCTGCGTGATGGGCGCGAGCGCAGCGAGCCTTGCTGCCAGCTCGCGCGCCGCCTGCTCGATCGACTCTGCCGGCGCGACCTGCTGCAGGTAGCCGCACGCGAGTGCCTCGTTGGCATCGATCATCTCGGACAGCAGCAGCATGCGTTTGACCCGCTGCGCGCCAAATGCATTCTGAAGCCGGGCAAGGTTGGCGATCGACAGACAGTTGCCGAGGGTACGTGCGATCGGGACACCAAATCGCGAGGCTGGCGTGGCGATCCGGAAGTCACACCCCGTGGCGAGCGCCAGCCCCCCACCGACCGCCCAGCCCTCGACCACGGCGATCGTCGGCATGGGAAGCGTGGCGAAACCGCGCAGACACTGGTCGATACGCTGCTCATAGTCGATGCCGTCCGCCCCGGCATCGCCCGAGCGGCCAAATTCCAGGAATTGCGCGATGTCGGTGCCTGCGACAAACGCCTGGCCGCCCGCACCGCGGAACACTGCCACCCGAACCGATGGATCAGACTTCAACCGCTCGCAGATTTCAGCGAGCTGGTTGTACATGGTCCAGGTCATGGCATTGCGGGCCTGGGGGCGGTCAAACACAATCCAGGCGATCCCGGAATCAAGGGTCAGATGAACGGTTCCGTCAGACATGGTGGGGGGCGTTTCAAATAGTTTGGGGTAATGACCAGAGCGGATAGCCCGGCGGTGCTGAGTGCATCGTGTTGCGTGGGCGATGGACTGGGGGTTTGCGAAGGCGCTGCATCCGGCGACAATCAGGCCCGTAATTTTTGCGCTGCGCGATCGTAGCAGACCTGTCTGCACCCGCCAGCGGCCCCCCCAACGGAAACCTGAGCCCATAAGCTCGCTTCATGATTGAGAGTTCGCCATGACCGTGATCGATATCCATACCCATATGTTCACCGAGAAGTGGCTGGAGCTTTTGAAGACCCGAGGCGGCGAGTTCAATTTGCAGCGCCGCCCGATGGCAAGCAGGAGATCTTTCGCGGCACCACGCCTGTGGTGATTCCGCAGGTGGGTCATTTTGATTACGAGCTCAGGATTCGCGAGATGGATCGCTACGGGATCGACCTGTCGATTGTGTCGCTGACCTGCCCGAACGTTTATTGGGGTGATGAGGCAACCAGCACGCTGGCGGCGCGGGAATCGAATGACGCGATGCAGGCGGCGCAGTCGCGCTGGCCCGACCGGATCCGCTGGTTCACCTCGCTTCCCTGGGAGTATCCGGACGCTGCGATCGCCGAACTTCGCCGAACGGTGGCTCAGGGCGCGGTGGGGGTCATGGTGCTTGGCAACATTGCGGGAAAGAGCCTGACCGACGCGTGCTTTGAGCCGGTGTGGGCAGAGATCGACGCCCTTGCATTGCCTGTGCTGGTGCATCCCACCGACCCGCTTGGCGCTGAAAAGATGGGCATCATTCCGCACAATCTGTTCTGGTCGGTGGGCTTTACCTATGACACCACGCTGGCTGTGGCGAAGATGATTTTTCACGGGTTTTTCGATCGCTACCCCAACCTGAAACTGATTGCATCGCACGGCGGCGGCATGTTGCCGTATCTGGTTGGGCGCTTTGAGATGGGTGATCGGGCCGAGTTCGACCACCTGCGCGAGATGCGCAGAAAGCCCACCGACTACCTGCGTCACATTTACTACGACAGCATTACCTATGACCTCGCGCCGCTTCGCTACCTGATTGATGTGGCCGGTGCGAGCCAGGTCATGCTGGGCACCGATTGGCCCCATCGGGTTCATGAGGCCGATGTGGCGGCCAGGCGGCTTGAGGCACTGCCGGAAGCCGAGCGACATGCGATATCTTTCGGGAATGCCCGTCGGGTGTTTAACCTCTAATTTTCGGAGCCGTTCGATGAACTCTCAGATCAGAATGCCGTTTGATGACCGTCTTCGCGGCATGTTCGCGAGCGGTGCTCCCCTGCATGGCATGTTCATCGGTTTGCCTGCGCCGGCGCTGGTTGAGATGTGCGCCTTTGCCGGATTCGATTTTGTTGTAATCGATAACGAACATGGCAGCGCCGACCTGCAAACCACCGAGCACATGCTGCGTGCGGCACGTGCCAGTGGCGTTGTGCCAATTGTCAGATGCCTGCGACACGATATCGCCCGTGTGCTCGATCTTGGCACGAGCGGCGTGCAGGTGCCCATGATCAATAACGCTGCTGAAGCGGAAGATCTGGTCAGGCGGGTTCGTTACCCGCTTCCGGGTGGGCAGGGCGGGCAGCGCGGTGTTGCGTTCAGCAACCGCGCAGCGGGCTATGGCGCCTTCGGCGGTGCAGAACATATTCGCCGCTCAAACGACGGCATTGGTGTCATTGCGATGATCGAAACGCCTGAAGGCGTGGCCAATGCCTACAACATCGCTTCGGTACCGGGCATTGACGCGGTGTTCGTCGGTCCAACCGATCTCGCGCACAGCATGGGTCACGAGCACCGCTGGCAGGAGCCCGAGGTGATGCAGGCGATTGAACATACCCTGAGAGAGGTCGCACGGGCAGGCAAGTGCCCGGGAACGCTTGCTGCGTCAAAGTCTGAAGAAGAGCGGCTGGCTGGCTTTGGGACCCGCTATTTCGCGCAGGTGATCAGCGGCGTGATCGCGCAGGCGCTCAAACAGGCGGCTGCTCGCTAAAGCCTGGCGGGCGTGCCTTACGTTCCGCAGAAGGTCTGATACCCGCGACCGGCGTCTTGGGCGGGCTGCGTGTAAGCCTCCAACCCTGGGCGCTCAAGATAGGGGCGCTTCAACACGTCGAGCAGGCGCTCGAGCGGTTGCAGATCCCCGGCTGGCCCGGTGGCTGCAGCCAGCGCTGCCTCAACCTGGTGATTGCGAGGAATGTAAACCGGGTTGGTTGCGCGCATTCGTGATGTGACCGCATCGAGTGGTTCGCCCCCCGCCTGAAGCCGTGCCTGCCAGCGCTGGTGCCACGCCGCCAGGCTTGAGTCGGACTCAAGCTTGCCCGCTGCAATCCTGCCTGCTGACAGCATTGAAAAACTGTTGGTGTAATCGGCATCTCGCTCGCGCATCCAGCCGAGGAAGTCTGTGATCAGCGCCTCGTCGTCGCTGCTGTCACCTGCCAGCCCCAGCTTTGCACGCATCATGTCGACCTGCCGCGACCGATAAAGCTCGGCAAAGCGATTCACCGCCTCTTCGGCCAGCGCAAGCGCCTGATCGGCATCGGCATCGATTGCAGGCAGCAGCGCTTCCGCAAGCCGGGCGAGGTTCCACTGAGCGATCGAAGGCTGGTTTCCGAAGGCGTAGCGCTTGCCCTGATCAATGGAGCTGAACGCAACCGCTGGATCGTAGCGTTCAAGAAACGCACACGGTCCGTAGTCGATGGTTTCGCCGCAGATGCTCATGTTGTCGGTATTCATCACGCCGTGAATAAATCCGACACGAAGCCAGTGAACAACCAAAGACGCCTGACGATCGATAACCTGGTTGAGCAAGGCCAGCGCCGGGCGCTCAGCCGCTGCGCAATCAGGGTAGTGCCGATCAATGGCATAGCGAACGAGCGCGTCAAGAAGTTCCGGCTCATTGCGGGCCGATGCATATTCGAACGTGCCGACCCGAAGGTGGCTGCGCGCAACCCGGGTCAGCACAGCGCCATCGAGCAGGCTTTCCCGAAACACCGCTTCGCCGGTGGCAACGACAGCGAGGCTTCGCGTGGTCGGGATTCCGAGCCCATGCATGGCCTCGCTGATCAGGTATTCACGCAGCATGGGTCCGAGTGCTGCGCGACCGTCGCCCCGTCTGGAGAAAGGGGTGGGGCCAGATCCTTTGAAATGGATATCGACGCGGCTTCCGTCCGGGCACAGATGTTCACCCACTAACAGTGCGCGACCGTCGCCCAGCATGGCGAAGTGCCCGAACTGGTGTCCGGCATAGGCCTGTGCAAGCGGCAGGGCTCCCTCGGGCAGCGCATTGCCCGACAGCGACGCTGCGAGCGACTGCAAGTCGACCGCGCTCGCGTCAAGCCCCAGCGTACTTGCCAGGGTGTGGTTGAACACCACCACCCTGGGGTCACGGGCCCGCGCGGGCGCTACCCGGGCGAACATCGCCTCGGGTAAGCGCGCATAGCTGTGGTCAAACCGCCAGCCGAGGGACGCCATGAACTGCGTCACTTAGCGAGGACCCAGGCTCGGATCCTCGTCCTCGATGGTGTTGCGCAGCACGCCGATTTTCTCGATTTCAACTTCGGCGATATCACCCGGCTTCATGAAGATCGGAGGGGTACGCGCGAACCCTACGCCGCCCATCGTGCCGCTGACAATCAAGTCGCCCGGCTTCAACGGCGTCCACTCGGTGATGTACTCGATGATTTTTTGCACTGAGAAGATCATCTGACTGGTGTTGGCGTGTTGCATGACTTCGCCATTCAGACGCATTTTGATCTCGAGATTCATCGGGTCGGGAATCTCGTCTGCGGTCACGAGCCAGGGGCCACTTGAACCCGTGTTCTCGAAGTTTTTCCCCGGGGTGATCTGGCTGCTGTGGCGCTGGTAATCGCGAATGCACGACTCGTTGAAGCATGAGTAGCCAAAGACGTATTGCAGCGCGTCGTCGGCCTTGACATAGCGACCGGTCTCGCGCCCGATCACCACCAGCATTTCGGCCTCCCAGTCGAACATATGAGAAATACGGGGTCGCGTGATCGGCTTGCGATGCGAAGCGAGGGACTCGGGCCACCGGCCAAAAATCATTGGACGATCGGGAACCTTGCGATTACCCACCACGCGGTTGGCCTCATCCACATGGTCGTGATAGTTCAGCCCGACGCACAGAATCTTTTGCGGGTTCGGCACCACCGGCAGCAGATCGAGCGCGTCGTAGTCGAAGTCGCCAGGTTCGGTGGCAACCACCTGCCGCGCGATCGCCTGCCCGTCGCCGGCAATGAAGGAAACGATATCGGGATAGAGCGCGCCCAGGCGGGTGCCCAGGTCAACGACCTTGCCGTTTTCTTTGACTGCGCCGTAATGCGTGGCGCCGCCGTGGCGATAGCAGACCAGTTTCATGACAGGTATGGCTCCATTAGGTGAATAACAGGCTACGGTTGGACAGACATCTAAACGTTCAGCAACTGCTGCTGCTCGCGCATCCATTCATCGCGATGGCGGAAGCCGGGTGTGGCTTTCACATGTGCAAGCGTCTGCGCCATGATGGCCTCGTCACTCTGAGACAGATCAAATGGAATGCCGTGCGGCTGCGGGACATGCCAGGGCGTATCAAGGTAGGCCTCGAGGCCATTGCCCTCGGGGTCCTGCGCGTACAAGGACCAGGCATTGCCGTGGCAGATTGCCTTGATGTCAGATGCGCCTTCGGCCTGCAGGCGGTCGCGTATGGTTCTCAGCTCCGACAGGTTTTCCAGATAAAACGAGAACTGAAAGACAACGCTGGGCCCGCTGGCCGGGTCTTTGCCCGCCAGCAGCACAAACTGGTGGTGTGCATCGGCGGCTGCGCTCATGAACACGATCTTGCGGTTGTCCAGGCGAGGTACCTGACCGCGATCGGTCACAACAAGATCAAATACCCGGGTGTAGAACTTTTCCATCCGGTCGATGTCGTGCACGTAAATGCCTACATGCTTGAGCTGAGGTCTCATGGGCTTAGTCCACTTTCATGCCGACAGCGCGGGCGATGCCGGTGTATTTGGCGTGATCTGAGCGAATCCGACGGTCAAAGTCAGTTGCGCTGAGTGGCAGCGGGCCGCAGCCGTGCCGACCGAGTTGCTCCTGCACTGCCGGCTGATTGGCTGCCTGTTGCGCGTGGCGTTGCAGCGCCGCCGCGATATTGGGCAGAGTCGCCGACGACACGACCACCCCGTACCAGAAGCTTTCATTGAAATCGGGGAAGCCCTGTTCAGCAAGCGTCCGAATGTCGGGCAGCTGTGGCATTCGCTTCTGGGTGGTCACAGCAAGAAGTTTCAGTCGACCCGAGTTCTGATGCGCAATGGCGAGCGCGGGCGTACCGATGTAGATGATCGGGCCGTGGTCACCCATCAGGTGCTGGACCGCGGGCGCCTCGCCCTTGAAAGGGATGTGGGTGAAGCGGGTCCCGGTTTTCGCATTCATCATCTCGATCAGAAGATGCGAAAACGCGCCATTGCCGCTGGAGGCAGCGTCGATTTTTCCGGGCTGCGAACGCTCGAGTCGCACAAGTTCGGCGGCGTCACGTGCGTTTACCGCGTTGCTGGCCATCATCACGAGGGGCACTTCGCACATGCCGGCGAGCGGGGTGAAGTCTTTAAGCGGATCGTAGGGCAGCTTCGCGTACACGGCGGGATTGAGCGCCATCAGCGACGTGAACACCAGCAGCAGGCTGTAGCCATCGGCTGGTGCCCGCATCAGCGATTCGACCCCCACACCGCCGTTGGCGCCAGGCCGGTTTTCCACCACCAGCGGCTGTCCGATCTGATCTGAGATGCCTTTGGCAATGGCGCGGCCGATCGCATCGGCGCCGCCGCCTGTCACCTGAGGAACAACGAACCGAATGGGTTTGTTAGGGGCCCAGTCTTGCGCGTGGGCAGCGGTGGTCAGGGCGAGGCAGGCCGCGAGCGCAGCAGACGCGGCGATTTTGAGCTTCACAATAAGTCTTCTTCTGTAAGTGGCGGGCCACTGCTTGTGCGTCTTGCCGCATCGATCGTGCGTTGCACCCGAACAAGCATCTGATTTGGGCTGGCGAGCCTGATTATGCATGGAGTTGGCGGCATCCGGCACCCGAATGCGCGCTTATCGGCTCTGCGCGCTGCTGCGCCTCATCAGATCCTGGATCGCGCGCTTGTCGGATTGCCTGCGCTTCCCACAGAATTCCGGTGGCTGCCGATTCAACCACCATCACGATGACGGGAGGAGTCCCATGTTGGCCTTTAAGAAGATCGCATTCGTGGCCAGAAGCGCCGCGGTAGCGCTCGCTGTGGCGGGCGCTGCAAACGCATCAGCCCAAGTCTCCGATTTTCCCTCCCGGCCCATCCGGCTGGTGATTCCGACCGCCGCGGGGGGCGGCTTTGACATCCTGGGAAGGCAAGTTGCCCAGCGACTGACCGAGGATCAAAAAATCAATGTGGTGGTTGAAAACCGGCCTGGCGCGGGAACGATCACCGGAACTGAACATGTGGCGCGCTCCACCCCGGATGGCTACACCCTGATGCTGGGTGGCGTGAGCAATATTGCGTTGAACCCTGCCCTGTTCCGGAAGCTGCCCTACGACGCACGCAAGGATTTCGTGCCGGTTGGATTCCTGGCCACGTACCCAACGGTGTTTCTGGTGGCAGCATCGCTGCCCGTCAACACCTTGCGTGAGTTCGTTGATCTGGTGCGCGACAACCCGGGCAAGTACAACTTCGCGACGGCCGGAGTCGGTACCGCGCAGCACATCTGGGGTGAGATTGTTCTGAAGCAGTTGGGCCTCAAGATGGAAACCGTACACTACAAGGGCGCTGCGCCAGCGCATCAGGACATGATCGCGGGTCGTGTGCACTTCACGATGGAAAACATTTCGGCGGCGCGCGGCTTCATACAGTCCGGGCGATTAAAGGCATTGGGCGTCAGCAGCACCCAGCGATCGGCGCAGCTGCCAGACACGCCAACCCTTATTGAAACCGGCCTGCTCGACTTCGAAGCGGGTAGCTGGATGGCGGTTTTTGCGCCTTCCGCCACGCCACCGCAGGTGGTTGAGCGGCTGCGTGAGGCGATTGGTACGCTGGTTCGCTCCCCGGAGTACATCGCACGCATCCAGGGGATCGGCGGTGTTCCGATGAATGTCGTCGCCACCGATCAGCAGCCTTTCATGGACCGCGAACTCCAGCGGTGGGATAAGCTCATCCGCTCAACCGGCATCCAACTCGATTGAGTGGAGCAAAGCAGCCATGAAACTTCAGTTCAGCCACTGCGGCATCTTTGTGCGCGATGTCGAGCGGTCGGTGCATTTCTACACGACCTACCTGGGCTTTGTCGTGACAGACCGAGGGCCGATCGCCAACGGCGAATTCGCGTTTCTGACGCGAAGCGCCGATGAGCATCATCAGCTCGCGATTGGTTCCGGTCGTGCGTCGAACCTGCCTGGCACGGTCCAGCAGATTTCCTTTCGCGTCGACGATCTGGCAACGCTCAAGCGACTGTATGCGCGGATTCGGCAGGCGGGTGATCTGGTGACGCTTGAAGGGCCCACGCTCGGCCCGCTCTCGCATGGTGACTCGATCTCGGTGTACTTCGGCGACCCTGATAACAACCGTCTCGAGCTGTTTATTGATACTCCGTGGCACATCCCGCAGCCAATTCGTCTCGCCTGGGATGTTCATGCGCCCGACGAGCAGATCCTGATCGAGGTCGAGCGCCATGCCCGCGCGCAACCGGGGTTTCGGGTCAAGAGCGAGTGGATGGCAGAACTGAAGACCAGACTCGCAGAGGCCGATGCCAGGCTGGAGGCAAGCCTGCAGGCGGCTGGATGATCCGCCTGCGGTCTTGACGGCGGGTGGCTACTGCAGCTCGATGCCTCGCGAGCGCGCGATCTTCCTGTAAAGCTCAATGCTCTCGGCAACCAGCGACCGGAACTCGTCGGGGCTGTTGGCCTGCGGCTGAACGCCCGCCATGCGAAGCTGTTCCTGCAGTTCAGGTTGGGCGATTGCCGAGCGGATCGCGGCATTCAGCCTGGCAACAATATCGGGCGGCGTGGCGGGCGGCGCCACGATGCCAAGCCAGGAAATAATCTCAAGGCCTGGCGCAATCTCCGACAGAGTCGGGACATCGGGCAAAACGTCATAGCGGGTGGGCGAACTGACTGCAAGCGCCCGTAGCTTGCCGGCGCGAATGTTCGGAACGATCAGGCCTGGGATGTTGATCATCAGCTGGATTCGACCGGCAATCAGATCGGTGTATCCGAAGCCACCGCCCGCCGGATAAGGAACATGCGTCAACTGCGTGCCGGTGGCCGCCCCCAGCCATTCGCCGATCAGATGCAGCGCGCTACCGATGCCCGATGTTGAATAGCTGATGCTCCCTGGGGCCTGGCGTGCGCGGCGGATCAGATCATCGAGGTCGCGAATGGGCGAGTCGGCTGCAGTGGCGATGATGAGCGGATACACGCCGACCTTTGAGACTCAGCGCAAACCATCCAGGGGATCATACGGCAGCGACTTGAGGGTGGCTGCCTGGCTTGCATGAGCGCTCGACAGGGCCAGAAACGTGGTGCCATCAGGCGGAGCCTTGGAGATGACCTCGGTGGCGATCTGACCACCTGCGCCCATGCGGTTCTCGGTGATGATGGTCTGCCCGAGCACGTCGCTGACCCGCGCGGCCACCGCCCGTGCCACCAGGCCGGTGCCTGACCCAGCAGGGCTTCCGACCAGAAGTCGCACCGGCCGGGTGGGCCAGACGCCGCTCTGCGCGTTGGCGGCCAACGGGCTGGTGAGCAGGGGCAGGGCTGCGCCGGATGCAATCACCGGCGAACGAGCGATTGCGGCGACGGGAAGGCTGGCGGCGAGCGAGATCAGGCGACGGCGTGCGTTGGGAGAGGTCATCGCGGCGGGCTCCGTGGGTTGGCCAAGTCAAAGTCATCGCAGCACTGAACGCGGTGCGCGTCCAGCGAAACGAGTCTTCAGCGGACCGCCCCGGCCGCTTTCAGTGCCTTGATTTTTTCGGGTGACAGGCCAAGTTCCCGGAGCAGCGTATCGGTGTGCTCGCCCGGCGTTGGCGGGTGGATCCTGACGCCGAGGCGCTCGCCGTTGAGCGAAAGCGGCAGCAGCGCCGCACGCGCTGTGTCGCCGGCACGCGGTCCTTCGGTCAGCTTTACCTCAGCCAGTCCGCCTGTCGCGCTCAGGTGCGGATCATCAAACAGCTGCTCAGGTCGAATGATGGGTGCATAGGGGAGTCCCTCGCGCTCGAAAATCGCGGCGAGGTCTGCCGCTTTATATTCAGCCAGGCGGCGCTTCAGTTCCGGTATCAGCGTTGCGCGCTGCCCGACTCGAAGGTTGTTGCTCGCAAGTGCGGGGTCCGCAAGCAGATCGTGAAAGCCGAACGCGGTACAAAAGGTTTTCCACTGCGGATCGCTGACGGCCGCGAGAAAAATCTGCTCGCCTGCGCTAACCGTGAAGACGTCATACACCGCCCATGCGGAAATACGATTGGGCATCGGTTCGGCCGGCACACCCGTGATCGCATACTGCAGCATATGCTGGGCAACCAGGAACACATTGTTTTCGAAAAGCGATGCCTGCACGGACTGGCCGCGCCCGGTGATGCCGCGCTGAATCAATGCCGCCATCACGCCGATCGCGCCGAACATGCCACCCATGATGTCGTTGACGCTGGTGCCTGCGCGAAGCGGATCCCCTGGTCGACCGGTCATGTAGGCAAGCCCGCCCATCATCTGCACCACTTCGTCGAGCGCCGTGCGGTGCTCATAGGGGCCAGGCAGGAAACCCTTGAGGCTGACGTGAATCAGGCGAGGGTTGCTTTCGGACAGACTCGGGTAATCAAGGCCATAGCGGCTCATCGAGCCTGGTTTGAAGTTCTCGATCACGGCATCGGCGCGGACGCACAGTGCACGCGCCACCGCAGCGCCCTCCGGGTCCTGCAGATTGATGCGGATGCTTTGCTTGTTGCGGTTGAACAGCGGGAAAAACCCCGCGCCAGACCCCAGCAGCGTTCGGGTACGATCGCCCTCGATGGGCTCAACCTTGATGACCTCGGCACCCAGATCGGCCAGCACCAGCCCACAGGTTGGACCCATG
>VGHA01000039.1 GCA_016868375.1 Betaproteobacteria bacterium
ACGATACCGCGCGCGGCATCTATCGAATCGTGGCTGAGGCCATGGCATCGGCCACCCGCGCGCATGCCACCGACCGCGGTGTTGATTACCGTGGTCTCCCGCTGCTGGCCTTCGGCGGTGCGGGCCCGGTACACGCCTGCGAGGTGGGGTCGCTTCTGATGAGCCGCGCAGTGATCTTCCCGCCCCAGGCAAGCGTGTTGTCTGCGTTCGGAACGCTGGTTACCCCCGTCCGACTTGATCTGGTGCGCAGTGCACTGGGTCTGCTCGATCAGGTCGACTGGGAGCGCGCGAGCCGCCTGATTGACGATATGGAACGCGAGGGGCGCGAGGCACTGGAAGCCGCCGGCGTTGCGGCGGTGGATGTGCGAATCAGCTTTGGCGCCGATCTACGCTATTTCGGGCAACAGAACGAAGTCAGCGTCGAGCTTGATGCAGATCCGCGTATCAACCGAAACCCGGCGCCAATTCGCATGCAGTTCGAGCGTGCCTATTTCGCCCAATACGGATTCAATCCGAATCACGTCGCCGTTGAAGTCGTCAACTGGCGGCTCACCGCGCACGGACCCGATGTTGAAAAAACCGCAGCGTCCAACGCGGCCGCCAACCCGTCCGCCGCACGCGGCACCCGGCAGGTCACGCTCTGGGAGCACGCCAGGTCCGTGTCGGTTTACGACCGTGCAACGCTCGCCACCGGGCAGACCCTCGATGGACCCGCGCTGATCGAAGAGCGCGAAACCACGATTGTGATTCCACCCCGTTGGCGGGCAGTCATTGATCGCACCGCCTGCATCATCGCAACGCCCGTGGAGGCCTGACATGGCGCCCAAGCTTGATGGCATCGAACTTGAAATTCTCTGGTCGAACCTGATCGGAATTGTCAGCGAGCAGGCCAAAGCGCTGCAGCGGATTGCCTTCTCACCCATCGTGCGCGAGGCGGGGGATCTCGCCAGCGCCCTGTTCGATGCGCGCGGCCGAATGGTTGCCCAGGCCAACACCGGAACACCCGGGCATATCAACTCGCTCGCCGCGGCTGGCGGAACGCTTCATCGCATGTTCAACGGCCAACTCGCGCCGGGCGACGTGCTGATTACCAACGACCCCTGGATATCCGCTGGGCATTTCTTTGACATCACGCTGCTTACCCCGGTGTTTCGCAACGCGCGCCTGATCGGCTACCTGGGCTCAACGATCCACCATACCGATATCAGCGGCTACGGCATCGGCGCCGGCGCGCGCGATGTTCATGAAGAGGGGCTGTGGATTCCGCCGCTCAAGTTCTTCGATGCAGGCAAACCGAACGACACCCTGCACACCATGATCCGCCGAAACGTGCGAACACCCGATCATGTCTTCGGAGATCTGGCGGCACAGGTTTCCTCTGGCAAGTCAGGCGGCGACCGTCTGATTGCCATGTGCGAGCGGTATGGCCTCGACGACATCGAGCAGTTATCGGATGAAATCATCCGTCGCTCGGAGACCGCGACGCGCGACGCCATTCGAAAGCTGCGCCCAGGCACCTATCACGGTGAAAGCGCGTTCGATGTGCCCGGCGGCGAAATTGTCACGCTGAAAACCGCTGTCACGATCGACACCGAACGCGGCGACATCGTGATTGACTTTGAAGGCAGCTCACCCGCGAGCCGCACCGGCATCAACGTGGTCATGAACTACACCCACGCCTACTCCACGTTTGCGATTCGTAGCTGCCTCAATCCCGATCTGCCCAACAACCACGGATCGCTCGCGCCCATCATCGTCAAGGCCCCAAAAGGCTCAATCGTCAATTGCGAGTATCCGTCGCCCGTCAATGCCAGGCATGTGGTGGGCATGTACACGCCCATGCCCATCCTGAAAGCGCTCTATCACGTGATGCCTGAACGCGTCGTCGCCGAAGGCTCCGGCGCGGTCTGGACCATCCAGATTCATGGCAAGCACGCGGATGGCACGCCATTCACCTCGTCGATGTTCAACTACTCGGGCGGCATGGGGGCTCGACTTACCAAACCCGGTCCTGCTGCAACCTGCTATCCAACCGGCGTCGCAGCGGTGCCCGTGGAGATTCTCGAGGCTGCCATGCCCATCGTGTTTGAGCGCAAGGAACTGCGGCCCGGCAGCGGTGGCGTTGGGCGCAGCCCCGGTGGCGACGGTCAGTCAATTCAATTCCGAATGCACACCGATGCCCCGTGGGTGCTGAACGCGGTACCCAGCCGTTTGGGCGATGGGCCAGAGGGTCTTGGCGGCGGCGGCCCCGGTGCGGGGGGGCACTTCACGGTCAATGGCACACCCATCAGCACAGCGGGAAAGATCACCCTGCAACCCGAAGACGTTGTTCTCCTTGAAACCCCGGGCGGCGCAGGCTACGGCGCGCCCACCACCACAACCCCGTAACCAACCCGACCGGAGTAACCCGGCCAGCAGGAGGAGACCTGAAATGAAAAGCCTGGCGAAGTTCAGTCTGATCGCCGCAGCCGCGGCCCTCGTCACCACCGCCCATGCGCAGGGCGTCTACAAGATCGGTATCGCAGCCGGCCTCACGGGCTACGCCGCCACCGTTGACCGCGCCTGGACCGACGGCGTTCGGGTGGCGGTTGAGGTCGTCAATGCAGCGGGCGGCGTCAATGGCCGCAAGATCGAGGTAATCGTCGAAGATAACCGGAGCGAGCCTCAGGAAGCGGTCACCGTCTACAAGAAAATGATTTCTTCGGACAAGGTCGATGCCTTCCTGTCCGGATGCGTGTCAGCGGGCAATCTGGCCGCCGCGGGCATGGTCGCCAAGGCTCAGATCCCGATGATGCTTTGCTCGATCCTGCCGCAGAACGCCGACCATGTGAAATGGGCGTTTTCAACCCTGCCACCAGCGGGCTTTGAGGTGGCAAAGCGTATGGAGTTTCTGAAAGAAAACACCCAGATCAAACGCGTGGGCGTGCTTCATGATCCAACGCCCTATGCCAATCTGCAGAAGGGCTTCGCGGAAAAAAATGCCGCCAACTTCAATCTGACGCTGGCCGGCGTCGATCAGTACAAGCAGGACGACGCCGATCTTTCAGTGCAGATCGGCAAGATGCACGCCAATGGCGCTGGTGCCGTGCTCAAGATCGGTCTGGGCGGCACCACATTGACCGCCGCCAAAAACATCAAGCAGCTGGGTCTTCCCATGCTGATGCTCACGTCCATTGAAGACCTTGCGGTATTTCGACCGGTGGCCGAGGTTCTGGGGCCGCAATTTTTCTTTGTGGCGGCGCCCTCACAGATCGCTGATGCCCTGCCCGCGGGCCCCCTCAAAAACGCCATCGACGCCTTCATGAAGCCCTGGAAAGCCAAGCACGGCGATCGCGATCCGAACTGGGCGGGTCGCGGCTGGGACGCCGTCATGTTAACCGTGGCGGCAATCCGAAAGGCCAATTCGTTTGAAGGCGCGAAAGTACGCGATGCCTATGAAACCATCACCGGTTTCCAGGGCACCACGGGCGTGTACAACTTTTCGCCAACGTTGCATCAGGGCATCACCGAAAACCCCTTTAAACTTGCCACGATCCGCGCAGGCAAGGTTGAAATCGTCAAGTGATGCTCGGTTGAGCACAACGATCCGTCAGCAGGCCTCGGGCGAGGCAGCACCAGTGTTGTCGGTGCGCGATCTTTCAGCGCGCTATGGCAACGTGGAAGCGCTTCGCCCGGTCAATCTGCATTTGGGCAAGGGCGAACTGGTGGCGGTGCTCGGGCCCAATGGCGCGGGCAAGTCCACGCTGCTTCGCGCACTCATGGGCCTCACGCCGGGCTCGGGCCAGGTCGATTTTGAAGGCGCGGCGCTGCCAAGAAACGATCCACGTGCGGTCACTCAGCGCGGGGTGGTGCTGGTGCCGGAAGGCCGTGGCGTGTTTGGCCCCATGAGCGTTCGCGACAATCTTGAACTCGGTGCCTATCTGCTGAAGGGTCGACCGGGCGAATTCAACGCGCGACTCGACCGCGTGTTTGCGCTCTTCCCCCGGCTGCGCGACCGACAATCGCAGCTGGCGGGTTCCCTTTCTGGCGGCGAACAGCAGATGCTCGCGATTGGCCGCGCCATGATGGCGGGTCCGCGGCTGCTGCTGCTGGACGAGCCCTCGCTCGGGCTCGCGCCCCGACTGGCCGCCGAGATCCTCGAGACGCTTGCCACCCTCAACCGTGAGGGTCTGCCCGTGCTGCTGGTCGAGCAGCGCGCACCCATGGCGCTGCGTATTGCACGGCGCGCCTATTTGATGGCCGTCGGGCGAATCGTCGCCGAGGTCACACCCGATCAGATCACCTCGCCACACGATCTGGCCCGCTATTACTTTGCCCATGAAGCCGCCTGACTCCCCTTTCAGTGCCCTGACGCTTGCCGGCTGGCTGGCCGGGGCCGCATTGGTCGGCTATGCACTCTTTGACGGCGGCTATCTGGTCACCGTCCTGGGTTTCGCGGCCATCTACGCAATCTTTGTGTCCGGTCTCAACTTCTTCATGGGTTATACCGGCCAGGTTTCATTCGGACAGAATGCATTTGCTGCGATCGGCGGCTATACATCAGCGGTGCTCACCACGGCGTTTGGATGGGGCGTGTTCCCGGCCATGGCCTCAGGCATCGCGGCAGCGGCGCTGCTTGCGCTATTAATCGGATTTCCCACGCTCCGCCTTCGCGGCCACTACCTGGCCATGGCAACGCTCGCGCTGGGCATGATCGTGCAGGAAATCGCCGTGCAGTGGGATAGCGTCACGATGGGCTACACCGGCATCGCGGCCATTCCTGCGCTGGGCGCCTTCGGCTATGAACTCCCCAGTGATCGGGCACAGCTGGTTGCATTGCTGCTCGCGCTCGCGCTTTGCCTGTGGGTGGCTTCGCGGCTCAAGCACTCGCGGCTCGGCCAGGCACTCGCCGCCATTGCAGGGTCCGAAGATGCTGCACGCGCGCTGGGTATCGATGTTGCGCGATACAAGTTGATCGCCTTTGTCATCGCAGCCATCTATGCAGCCTTCGCGGGCTCATTGTTCGCGCACTTTGTTGGCTTTGTCAGCCCTGAGGTGTTTGGCCTGCATATGGTGGTGCTCGGCTTCACCATGCTGTATGTGGGTGGCATCGGAACGGTGGCCGGGCCATTGGTGGGCGCGCTCATCATCAGCCTGCTGCCCGAAACCTTTCGCGGGTTCAAAGAGTTTCAGGACCTTGCCTATGGCGCAGCGCTGATCCTAATTCTGATTTATGCCCCGAAAGGTCTCGCCTCGCTGGTACGACGCCTTCGCATGCGCTCAGACAAGCGGAGGGCAGCATGACCGCAATCCTCGAGGTTCGCGACCTCACCCAGCGCTTCGGCGGCCTGACCGCTGTCGACCAGGTCAGCTTCAACATCCGTGCGGGTGAAGTCAGCGCCGTCATCGGCCCCAATGGCGCAGGCAAGACCACGCTCTTCAATCTGGTGTCCGGTTTTCAGCGGCCGGTGTCAGGAAGCATTCATTTCGAAGGCCGCAATATCACCGGTCTGGCACCCCACCAGATCGCCGCATCGGGCCTGGTCCGCACCTTCCAGCTGGTGCAGCTCTTTGCCGAACTGACCGCACGACAGAATGTTGAAGCGGGCTGCCATCTTCGCGGCAGCGGCGGCATCTGGGCCGCGCTCAGCAGGCACCGCCGGGCTCGCGAAGAACTCGCCCAATCGGCGAACATTGCTGCAGAGCTTCTTGAGTTTGTCGGACTTCAGTCGCGAGCCGACATCGAGGCAGCGGCACTGACGTACGGTCAGCAGCGCCTGCTCGAGGTTGCAAGAGCTTTGGCTGCCGGACCGCGTCTGCTGCTGCTTGATGAGCCCGCGGCAGGTCTGAATGCCATCGAAACCGATGCGCTGGCCCACACCATCAGGCGAATCATCGACCGCGGCATAACCGTACTTCTCATCGAACACGACATGAACCTGGTCATGCGGGTTGCGGCGCGAATCGTCGTGCTCGATTTCGGGCGAAAGATCGCAGAAGGCACGCCCGACCAGATTCAGCGTGACGCCGCCGTTCTCGAGGCTTATCTCGGCGGCACCGACACCGTCTCTGAGCCATCCGTTGAAAAGAGCGTCTGAATATGGACCTCACGCTCATTATTCAGACGGTCATTTCGGGCATCGGCACCGGCATCATTTACGGGCTGATCGGCATCGGCTTCTGTGTGATCTACAACGCCTCGGGTATCGTCAATTTCGCCCAGGGGATGTTCGTCATGCTGGGGGGCATGGTCACGCATGCGCTTCTTACACGGGCCGGACTGCCGCTCGCGCTGGCAATCCCAATAACAATTCTGTTGGCTGCCGCGCTCGGTATCGCGGTTGACCGGCTGGTCGTTCAACCGCTTTGGCGGCGCAACGCCACCATGTTTGTCATGATTCTTGCCACCCTCGCCGCGCAAATTGTCGTCGAGCGGGCCACGCTCATGATCGCGGGCGACCAGCCCCGCACGTTCTCAGGCTTCACAAGCGCAGCGCCCTGGAAAGTGGGGGGTGTGGCGATCAGCCCTCAGCTTCTGTGGATCGCTGGCGCATCGCTGTTTCTGGTCGGAGCGCTTGCGCTGTTCTTCAAGCGAACCCGCACCGGCCGAGCCATGCGCGCCTGCGCCATCAACCGTGAGGCGGCAGCGCTCCAGGGCATTCCCGTGGCGCAGATGCTTGCGCTGTCTTTCGCACTGTCGGCCGCGCTGGGCGCGATCGCCGGCATCCTGATCACGCCTACGCAATACACCGCCTTCAATGTGGGCGTGCCGTTTGCGATCTCAGGCTTCATCGCAGCCATCCTGGGTGGCTTTGGTAACGCAGCAGGTGCCTTTGCCGGCGGCATCATGCTTGGCGTGGCGCAGGCCCTCGCTATTGTGTTTTTCGGCGCGGGTTTCAAGAACGTGGCCGCGCTTTCCATCCTGCTGGTGTTCCTGCTTGCCAGGCCGCAGGGTCTGTTTGGAAAAGCGCACTGACTTCAAGAAAGGAAACGACATGTCGCTGCATCAGGTTGACTGGAGCACCCTCGACTGGAAACCCGTACGCGAGGGGGTCGCAAGAAAATCTTTCTCCGGGTCGGGCTGCACGCTGGCCCTTCACCGCTTGATGCCGGGGCATGAACCCAAGCCCCATCAGCATCCGCACGAACAGGTGGTGTATATCCTCGCCGGACGCATCCGCTTTCATGTGGGCGATGACGTGACTGAACTTGGCGCCGGCGGCCTGCTGGTGGTGCCGCCCAACACGATGCACTGGGGAGAAGTGATTGGCGATGAGCCGGTGCTGAATCTTGATGTGTTCACGCCGCACCGTCCCGAGTACGACTGATCGGCCCCGCCGGGGCCAGCTGCGCCCGCGCCGCCGGGCCGCCTGAAAACCCCGCCTATCAGTAAGGCCAACCCCGATCCGCCGGCTATCGCAGCAAGTCGCGGGCGTTACCCCTTCGGATCAAACCCGCAATCAATCTCCGGCGTGATGCTGGGTCCATCAGTGACACAGCATCAGGGAGATTGAAATGAGCACTGGCATCAACACCGGGGCGAACACGCGTCGCCGCGCCATGTGGTTCAGCGCCCTCGCCCTTGCGGCAGCGCTGGGCGCCACGTTGGTGGTGAGCGACTGCGGCGGTCGAAACAACAACGCCACCGGTTCGGCCGGAAACGCCACCCGAAGCGCGCCTGCCGGCGCAACGGAACCGACACTTGCCGCGCAGACAATGACTGCTGCGGCGGCAACCACGCCCGTACCTGCCCCCTTGTACGGCGTGACGATCGACGACATCAGCGAGTTGCCCGCGGTGATCGAATCGCTGCAACGCCTGGCCAGGAAGCCCACCGCGAGTGTGGTTGCAAAAATCACCGGCGCTTACGACCTGGCCAAAGCGCGCGGTAAAACTACTGCGCTCACCCTTTACTACAACGAAGACTGCTGGTCTCGCGGGTCAAATGAGATGTTCACCTGGGCTCAGAACAATATTCCTGAGCGAATGAAGCAGGGTCTGGACTACGTGCTGGTGAGCTATTACGAAGAAGATTGCAACGACCTGCGCCCGGACTGGCCCACTGTATTTGCCAAGCTCGCGGCCATGTTTCCGAACTCTCGGATTGGGTTTGGCGAAATCGGGACCACCGACCCTGCCCGCAAAGCCGAATACCTGACGCGTTATTACACGATGAAGATCAATCAGGCCAACTACATCGGCGGCTACTTCTGGTGGTACTACCGCGAAGACATGGTGCCCTGGACGCAACCGCTCTGGACAACACTCAATAACGCGATTCAGGCCCCCTAGCCGCGCCGCAGTCTGTTTGCGACAGCATCGGGGCGGGACTAGCATTCGGCCTTTGGAAGCTGATGGACTTCTGTGGCCGACGCCAGCTCGCCCCAACTCAACGCACCGCTTACCGATACCGCCTTTGCGCACGACCGATCCACGGCCGTGGGCGCGAGCTACGCGGGGCTTTGCATCGCGGGTTGTCCGCGCAGCCGAGGCTGGCTGGTCAGTTTTCTGCGCGAACTCGGATGGGTGAATGCCCGCGGCATCCCATTTACCGGGAGTGACGTCGACACCGCACTGTCCCGCCTCGTCCTGGACGGATGGGTTCGTCACCTGCCACGTATCGGATTTGACGTTGATGATCCGCAGCGCGACGAGTGGCTCTTCGAACATCTTGATCAGGCCCTGATGGCGAAGGCCTGGCGCGCCTGGTTGCGCGCAGAGTCGCCAGAAGCGCCGGTTCATGTTTTCACGCCAACCCCCGCACTGCTTAACGATGATGAACGGGTGGCATTGGGCCGACTGCTGGTCTATTCAACCCTCGACCGTACCCAGTTTGAAGCGCAGCGTTATCACCTGGGCTTCGACAGTGAGCGGGCCCTGGTACTGGGCCTGTTGAATCCCTTTCTGCCGAGCGCGTTCGCGAAGATCGATCCAAAATTGCGCCGCGCTCTGCTCGACCATTGGACCGCTACGTTCGATACCGGCATACCGATGTGGCGCGATCTGATCGACTGGCTGGACGCGCGAACGCCGCGAACCACCGATTCGCCCACCACGGCGGACATCACGGCATCGACCCGTATTGCTGTGGCTCGGCGCAGGGCTCAGGCGGGTCATGACCAGGAGGCGGTTGCCGCGCTTCACGGTGTCGATCATCCCAAAGTGGGCGAGGTGCTTGCCACGATTTCGGCTGTCCGGGGCGACTGGGCTGAAGCGATCGACACATTTCAGCGTACGCAGAAACACCTTGCCCGTGAACGCGGCGTTCGCCAGGTGTTGCTCGCGAGTGAGTCGCTTCGCTGGTTGCTGATCGCGCTGCTCGCACAGCGCACACCCGAGTCGTGGCAAGCGGCACGCAAACTCTGCATCACCGAATCGGGGTCACGCGCTCCGCGACCCGAGGGATGGGGCCTGTGGGCGCATGCGATTGGCTGCAGGCTCGGCCTTGAGCGGCCCTCGCCGCGGGCATTCGCTGGCCCCGGCGCACGGCGCGGCCAATGGTCAGATGACGACCCCGACCGGCTGCTGCTGGCGGCATGGCTGGGTATCGAGCCCGAGGCCTGGCAGCCGCATGACTGCGATGCCGTTCTTGAGCACCTCGAATGGCTGCGCCAGCCGTGTCGGGCTGACCTGGTTCGCCAGGCAATTTCACGGCTGGGGCTGCAGGCGACGGTGACCTCAGGCAAACGCCGCGATAGCGCACCGCCATTTTTTGGCTCGCCACGCGAGGCCTGGCGCGAGGCGCTGGAGGCGATCACGCGGCTTGCGCCCGGAACACCGCCGACCCCGCGCGCGCAGCAACCGCTATCGCTCGTCTGGCTGATCGAACTGGATGACATCGGCCGCGTCATCGACATTGCGCCGCATCAGCGATTGGAGAGTGCACGGGGTCGCAGCACGCTTCGCGAACTGCCGCTTTCGAAAATCGCACGCGCAGAGACCATCGCGCCCGACGATGCATTGGTTGCGCGCTGCATTGAGCCGCTGCGCAGGGGCCGAAGCAGCTTTGGCATCGACGTGGCAGCGGCGATCGTGGCGCTGGTTGGCCATCCCGCCGTCGCCCTGCGCAACGCACCCGATCAATCCATTGAATTGCGCGAATCGCTGCCTGAGCTCGACGTGCGCCGCCTGACCGACGATACCGGGTCTGACTATTTCGAATTTCAGCTGCTTGATCCTTTTCAGGAAGCGGACCTGCCCCGCCTCGGTGATCGCTGGACCTCAGCCAATTTCGACACCGAAATTGAACGTCGGAACAGTGTCCGGGTGCTACCAGGTCTGGATGGGCGAGCGCGGCTGATTCGCATCACGCCTGAACAGAGACAGGTGGCCGAACTGGTGTCAGGCAGGTGGCGGGTGCCCGTCACTGCAACCCAGGAGCTGGATGCCGCGCTCCGGACCCTGGCGGGCCACTTCCAGGTTCATAGCGACGCCGACACCAGCGGTAGCAGCGACAGTGACAGCCGTCTGCGCGCGCAGCTCATCCCGCGCGGTAGCGCCATGCTGCTTCGTCTGGTGGTTCGCCCCTTCGGCGAATTCGGGCCGGATCTGACGCCCGGCGCGGGTCGCGAGCGAACGCTGACCATTCATGAGGGGCTGACGGTCTCGACCCGGCGTGATCTGCGCACAGAGCGCCTGCATGTCGCGCAGGTGATCGCCGCCCTGCCCGAACTTGACGAGCCCGACCAGGACGAGCCGATCTGGCTCATCGACGACCCGGAACGGGTGCTACGCGTCGTCGAATGCCTGCCTACGCTCGCCTGTATCGCGGGAATAGACTGGCCGCGCGGCCGCTCACTGCGGGTCACACGCGTGCCGCCAGACGCCGTCCGGCTGCGCGTGCGCTCAGCAACCAACTGGTTCGCGCTGGAAGGCGAAATCGCCGTGAATAATTCACGCGTCGCGACCCTGCAGGATCTGTTGCGACGGCTCAGGGAGAACGGCGCGCAGCGGTTCATTACCCTGGGAGAGGGTGAGTACCTCGCGCTGACCGACCAGCTTCGCGCTCAGCTCGCCGATCTTGCGGCACTGGCTGATCTGTCCCAGCCTGAGGCGCGTATCCCGCATGCAGCCGCTGCACTCGCAGAGCAGATGCTTGACGGGATGGCGGTCGAAGCCGATGCAGTGTGGCTTGCCAGGCTGCAGCGCCTGCAGCGTGCAACCGATCTTCAACCGGCAACACTTCCTGCCGGACTGAAGGCTGACCTGCGCGATTATCAGCGCGAGGGCGTTGCCTGGTTGCATCGCATGGCGCATGCGGGGCTGGGCGCCATCCTGGCCGACGACATGGGTCTAGGAAAGACCATTCAAACCCTTGCGCTGCTGCTGATGCGCGCAACGCAGGGCCCTGCTCTGATCGTCGCGCCCACATCGGTGTGTGGCAACTGGGTATCCGAGCTGGGTCGTTTCGCCCCGTCGTTACGCGTCAGCGCGCTGTTGGGCGCCAGTTCCGCTGGGCGACCAACGATGCCCTCTGCGCCGGGCGCTGGCGATGTCGTGGTGGTCAGCTATGCGCTGGCGATGCTCGAACGCAAGGCGCTTACCAGACGAACCTGGGCAACGCTGGTGCTGGATGAAGCGCAGCTGCTGAAAAATTCGGCCACCCAGCGCGGACGGACGATTGCAGCAATCGGCGCCGACTTTCGGCTGGCACTCACCGGGACACCGGTTGAAAACCGGCTCTCCGACCTTTGGTCGATCATGAACCTGCTCAATCCGGGATTACTGGGTAGCAGCGCGCAGTTCAGCGAGCAATTCGCAGTGCCGATCGAGCGTCGACAGGACGAGCGCGTTCAAGAGCGGCTGCGCCGGGTAATCAGCCCGTTTCTGCTTCGCCGAACCAAGGCGCAGGTTCTGGCAGACCTGCCAGAACGTACTGAAATCGTTCATCGGATCGAGCCTGAGCCGCGCGAGCGCGAGTTCCTCGAAGCCATGCGGCGGACTGCCGTCGAGCGGATTGCCGATCTGGACGACAGCGACCCGCAACAGTCCTTTCACGTGCTCGCCGAGTTGACGCGCCTTCGGCGGGCAGCCTGCGACCCGAGGCTGGTCGCGCCGGAACTCGGGCTGATCGGCGAAAAGGTTCAGGAGTTCGAGCGGCTGGCTAACGAGCTTCGAGCAGGTGGCCACCGGGCGTTGGTGTTCAGCCAGTTCACCGACTTCCTCGATCTTCTGGGTCAGCAGCTCGACCAGGCCGGTCTTGCGTTTCAGACGCTCACCGGAAGCACGCCTGCGGCTGAGCGCTCGCGTCGAATCGCAGCGTTTCAGGATGGCGAAAGCGATCTGTTTCTGATCAGTCTGAAGGCGGGCGGCTTTGGATTGAATCTGACCGCTGCCGACTACGTGATCATCGTGGACCCCTGGTGGAATCCTGCTGCCGAAGATCAGGCGAGCGGCCGCGCGCATCGGATCGGGCAGCAGCGGCCGGTCACCGTTTACCGCCTGGTCACCGCGGGATCGATCGAAGAGAGGATCATCGATCTGCATCAAAAAAAGCGGCACCTGGCCGACAGCATTCTGCAAGGCCAGGACACCGCGATGTCGATCAGTGCCAGCGATTGGCAGGCGCTGCTGAGCGCGGACTAAACGGCACCCATTGGATACGTCCACTGGCTTGTGTCGGCAACTGAAATGTGAAAAGCTCCCGTTTTGCCTGATCCACCTGCGTGGACGGAGGTCGCATGACCCAACTGCCTCTCTCGAATTCGTTGAGTGCCCCAACGATTAACGGCGCTGCCGCCGCCGTCCTGCGAGCGCCCGGATTCCGCTTACCCGACCGTCTGAGTCTCGAGGCGGCAGGCAAGGCTTTCATGCAGGGGCCAGACGCCATTGACGCGCTGGCGAAGCGGTTTGGGTTCAAGGCGCCCGCTGCGGACATGGTCGCCGCGCAGGTGGTCACGGGATGGGTTAACGCAGCAGACGGCGCAGTGTTCATCGCCCCCACCGCAGGCTGGCAGCCCTCGTCGTCGTCCTGGTACCCGCTGGTTGGCGTGGGCGCAGACTTGCTGGCGCGCTTCATCCCGCCCAAGCCCGCGCCGGTCAAGCCTGATCTGCCGGTGAAACCCGTCGTACCCGACACGCCCCCGGAGGTACCGACCGAGAAACCCCTCAATGACTGGTCGACTGCGCGGAAGTTGTCCGAGCAGGAATCCCTAGACATTCGAAAGGGTGTGATGCTTCTGCAGGAGAACCCTGCTCTCCTGCCCGAGCGCGCCGAACAGCTCGGCTTCACGCCGCCCGCGAACGATGTGGTGACAGCCCCCGTGCTGATCGGCTGGAGCAACGCTGCCACCGGAGAAATTTTCGTGGCCCCCAGCACCGGGTGGACACCTCCCGGCACCGGCTGGCAAGTCGTCGCAAAAATTCCGGCTGAGGATCTGCCGGTGAAACCCGTCGTACCCGACACGCCCCCGGAGATACCGACCGAGAAACCCGTCAATGACTGGTCGACTGCGCGGAAGTTGTCCGAGCAGGAATCCCTAGACATTCGAAAGGGTGTGATGCTTCTGCGGGAGAACCCGGCTCTCCTGCCTGAGCGCGCCGAACAGCTCGGCTTCACGCCGCCCGCGAACGATGTGGTGACAGCCCCTGTGCTGATCGGCTGGAGCAACGCTGCCACCGGAGAAATTTTCGTGGCCCCCAGCACCGGGTGGACACCTCCCGGCACCGGCTGGCAAGTCGTCGCAAAAATTCCGGCTGAGGGCTTGCTGCCACCGCCAAAGCCCGAAATCGCCATCGATCCGCCCGAAATCGCCATCGATCCGCCCGAAGCGCGCCCCAGCCCGCTTGAGCCCCCTCCGCCCCCCGTCGACAAAATCCGCATGATCGGACATGTCTTGAAGGCGGCGGACCCCGTCGAGGCATTTGTGCAGGTTGGCAAACTCGATGACGCGCTAGATGGCGAGACCCGAATCGACTATCAGTGGCGTCTGGGCGATAAAGTCATCGAAGGCGCCACCAGCCTCAAACTGCCAATGATGCCCCTGCTCGCGGGCAAAGACGTCTCGGTCAAGATCTCGGTATCCGACGCAGCCGGCATTCGCGAATCGGTCATCGCCAGTCTGGACGCGGCCCCGCAAGCGGTCCGCGAGGCCGCGGGCAAGCTGATGCACTGGGCAAGGATGACCGACCAGGCGCCGGCCAAAGACCCAGCTGACGGAGCTGATGCCGCTCGACCGACAGCGCCTGCAGACCTGCGCGACGCGTTCTCCACACCCGATCGCTGGGACATTGAGGCGGTTGACACCATCCGCTTCGCGGTACGCGCGTCCGCAGCGCCCGCTCCGGAAGATGACGGAGCGATCAGCGCGGCCGACGTCCTGGCTGCGCTCAAGCTGTCGCATGGCCGCAGCCTCAACGCCAACCCTGACGCTGCGGACTCGCAACGCGCGACCTGCGCCAAACCCTTCCAGCTGATTGCAGCCGATATCGATGGAAATGGCGTGGTAGACCGTCAGGATGCCGAAGCGCTGCTTCGCGACCTCACCGAGTCAGGTCAGATGGCCCACAAGCAGCGCTGGCTGTTCGTGCCTGAGCGCGCCGAACTCTCGGGTGTTTCCCGCAACGCGGTCCAGTGGCAGGCGCCTGAGCAATCTGCGGACGCCAGCGCGCCTGAGAACTGGATCGGTGTGATGTTGGGCGACATTGACGGCAGTTGGCGGGCCGATCCCTCAGCGCCCATAACCTGACACAGGCTCGAAGAACCCGAGCAGGCGACTCGCCACCTGCTCGGGTTGCTCCTCGGCCAGATAATGGCCGCAATCCAAAGGTTCACCGCGAACGTCAGCGGCAACCCGGCGCCACTCGCCGAGCACATCAAAGCATCGGTGGACCACGCCGTGTCGCCCCCACAGCACCAGCAGCGGCGTTTGCAACGTCAGGCCCGCATCGCGATCGGCGCGATCATGCTCGAGATCAATACCGGCGGACGCGCGATAGTCTTCGCAGAATCCATGAAGCGTCGCGGGATCAGACGCACAGCGCTGATATTCAGCGAGCACCTCAGGCTCAAACGGGGCCAATCCGGCATGACGGCCACCCAGCATGCAGCGGACATAGTCGGGACCCTTGGATGCAAGCAGGGTCTCAGGCAGCGGATGCGGTTGAATCAGAAAAAACCAATGCCAGTAAGCACGCGCAAAGGCCTCGGACGTCTGCTCATACATCGCCAGCGTGGGCGCAATATCAAGAAGCGCCAGCGCCGAGACGCGTTGTGGATGATCGGCAGCCAAGCGGTGCGCCACGCGCGCGCCACGGTCGTGCGCTGCCACCAGGAAAGTGTCGTGGCCGAGACTGCGCATCAACTCCACGCAATCTGCGGCCATCACGCGCTTACTGTAGTTGGCGTGATCTGGCGCACCGACGGGCTTGTCGCTATCGCCATAGCCACGCAGATCGGGGGCAACCAGCGTGAAACGTGACGACAGTTCGGGCCACACTTTTCGCCACATCAGCTGCGTCTGCGGATGACCGTGCAGCAGCAGCAGCGGCGGGCCTGACACCGGACCCAGGCGAACATTCAGGCTGACGCTGCCGTAGGTCGACACAGGCACGCGACGAATCACTGCATCGTGAATGGACATGCTCACCACGAGGGCTTTGTTGGAAAGCCGAAGATACCTGCCCGCATCAGCTGATTGCAAACCGCACGCGCAGAGGCGCTGCCATCCAGCTGCTTTAAATCATCAATTCTTGATGCGCTGCATATGCTCGATCGCCAACTGGCAAAACGCCTCCACCGCAGGCGGCAGGCTGCGGCGCGCCCGAACATAGATCCCCAGCAGCGAAGGCGCGGCCTCCTTCAAAGGCACATGCACCAGCCTGCGCCGAAGCAATTCATCTTCAATGCCAAATTGGTTGACAAACGCGATCCCCCGCCCCTGCAGTGCAACCCGCTTCATGAGCTCGAAAGACCCTGTTTCCAGGATGACCTCCGGCGCTTCGATCTGGGCAGCAAGCAGCGGGTCAAGCGCCTCTCGAAGCGTCAGCTCCCGCGCGGGCAACACCATGGGATAGCGCACGCACTGGCTGAACCGCACGGTTTTCAGCTTGGCGATCGGATGGGTCGGGCGGACCACCACCCCCAGGTCGAACTCAGCCACCGCCAACTGCCGTGATTCGGGATTCCGCTGATTCACAAAGCCAATCGCGATATCGGCCTGCACATCTACCACCTGTTCAACCGCCCGTTTGGAGCCGCCGATGCGTACCGAAAAATTCACCCGCGGATATCGAACGGCCATGCGTCCGAGGACCGCCGGAACAAACGCATGCGTCAGCGCTTCAACCGTGACCAGATCGACATGCCCCGCCTGCAGGCCCTCGAGCGCCTGCAGTTCAACGCTCATCCGGTCTTCGTCCTGCATGACCTGAATGGCATGACGGGCCACCACCTCGCCGGCCGGTTTCAGTCGCAATCCGCTGGGCAATCTTTCAAAAAGCGGCGACCCGATCTGCGCTTCAAACGCCAGCAACTGCCGATTGAGTGCCGAGGGCGAGATATGCAGTTGACGCGCTGCCTGGCGAATTGAGCCCGCGCGGCGAATCGCATCAAAGTGACGTAGCGCTCGAGATTGGAACTTCATGACCGGAGTGCAACCTTGAAGAACAGCGCCCAGATCGCCAACATCCCGGCACTGAACGCCAGCGCGCCGGCTACACCCAGCCTGTCACCCACGGCGCTCAACCCGATGACGCCCACGACGATACCCAGAAGCCGGGTCACGTTGATCAGTGAACCCGCAAGACCGCGATTATCGGCGGGAACCGACTCCAGCGTTTGCTGCTGATAGCCGACCTGAAACACGCCCAGACCTGCGCCAGCTACGCTGAGTGTCAAGGCAAGTAAAACCGGGCTTTCGAACGGTACGCTCCATGCGCTGCCTGCCAGCCCCGCGACAGCGAACCATTGGCCGGGCAACACCCATGTGGCGGACCGCGCTGCACCCCGTGCAAGCCAAAGGCTGGCTGCCAGCGACCCGGCAGGGAATATTGCGATCACGAGCCCCGCCGCAGTGACAGGAAACTCTGACCAGCGTGCCAGCGCGAAGGGTACCCACAGCATGATTGCGAACACCGCGCCCTGAATCGCAACAGACGAACACTGCAGCAGGACGAAGCGACGCGTTAAAAACGATTGCCAGGCAATTTTCGGCCTGCTGGACGGCGCATGGGTCCCGTACCGCTGAACAGGCGGCGCGAGGATGCTGGGCACCAGCATGAGCACGACCAGCGCAATCGGTGCCCGAAACAGAAACACGCCGGGCCAACCAAGACTCGCTATCAGCAAGCCACCGACAACAGGGCCGATTGCGAGCGCGGCGCTGATCGCACTGGCGTAGAGCGCCAGAAACCGTCCGCGCTGCTCCGGGGCACTCGCCGCGCTGACCAGCGCTGGCGCGCACGCCATCGCCATCCCCGCCGCGGCACCTTGCAGCGCGCGCAATCCGATCAGCCATCCATAGCTTGGCGCCAGCGCGAGGGCCGCATTGGCAATCGCACTGGCCAGCATGCCCAGCATGAACATCCGGCGATGTCCGTACAGATCACCCAGCCGGCCAAAGAAGAGCGACGCGACTGATTGCGTGAACACAAAGGCGAGCACCACCCAGAGGATCTCGCGAGGGGCCACACCAAACGACTCGACGATGGTAGGGAACGCGACATTGACCGCGGTATCAAGCGGCGCCACCATCGCGCCCACGCAGACCAGCGCAACGGCGGCAAGCGGCGGCAGCGCCCGCTTATCGGCTAGCGCCATCAGCCACCTGACGAATCAGTTGCACGCACGCTTCGGGGCGGGTGAGCGGCAGCATGTGGCCTGCATCCAGTGTCCGATAGGGTGACACCTGCACCCGCTCCGCAAACCATGCGCCCTGAAGGCTCGGGGACAGCACAGCATCCTGAAGGCCATAAAGCATGCCCACTGTCGGAAAGCCCGGCGACCTGAGGTCGTCGTAGCGCGACACGACGTGCTCCAGCCACGCGGGCAGCGCCACCAGGTCTCGACACGCGGCAAGCAGTTGCCCGGACCTAAGCGTCAAATCGCCGCCGCCCTGCACGCCATAGTCCGCCGGCACAGCGTCGGGCGCAAAAAGGTCAGCGCGCAATCGCTGGCGCCGAACACGCAGCATGGGCGTCGCAATCGTTTGCGAAACAAACCGCCACAGCCAGTCCGTGCTCGCCAGCCACCGCGCGAGCCGGGGCGACACCTCGATCGGCAGGCGCGTGAGCGGTGCCAGCAGCGCGACGCCCGCGACACGGTCTGGATAGCGGATGGCAGCGCCCAGCGCGATCGCGCCGCCCAGCGAATGCCCCACCAACACGACACGCTGCAAATCGAGATGCCGCGCGATTTCGTCGATGAGGGCCACCTGCGCCTCCAGCGTGTGTCGGACACCGGCTCTCCAGCGCGAATAACCCGAGCCGGGGCGATCAATCGCAATCACGCGATACGACTGCGCCAGTTCGTCAATGAGGCGATAGCTGAAGTGTTGCGTCTGACCGGCCAACCCATGAATCAGGATCAGCACCGGCGCCTGAGCCGACGCCGCCTGACCGCGATCAATCAGGTGCAGGTGGGCAGAGGGCAGGTCGATCCAGCGTCCTGCCGGCGGCACACGCGCTTCCGCCCGCCGTGTCAGAACCGTTGTGGTGACCCACAAGGTCACCGTCGCGATAACCAGAGCGGCAAGCGTGATCGACAGAAACGGGCTGGGCATTCGCGGATCGAACCGTCAGTAAGCGAGGCACCAGTGTATCGGTTAGCATCCCGGCACCGCGCCATCTGCCACGCGGTTTACTTCGTAAGGCGAACCGCCCATGCAGGGAATTTTTAATTGACGCCGGCCGACGCAGGTTTTCGACCGGCATCGCGAACCATCTTCAATACGCCGCTGCTGTCGCCGGCATTACGAGCCTTGTCGCGGGCGACATTCAGAGCACTGGGTTGGCGACTCGATGGGTTGATTCCATCCGATCTTCGTCAGGCGGTGGTCATCGGTGCCCCCCACACCAGCAACTGGGACCTGCCCTATGCGCTGATGGCCGCCTTTGTGCTGGACCGCGAGCTTCATTGGCTGGGAAAGGCCCAGATCTTTCGGTTTCCGTTCGCGGGCCTGATGCGGTGGATGGGCGGCATTCCCGTGGACCGCAGCCGATCCAATAATCGGGTCGATGCCGCTGTGCGCTGTTTTGCCGATCAGCGAGCACCTCTGTTGCTGCTGGTGCCGCCCGAGGGAACCCGCAAAGAAGTCGAGCGTTGGAAAACAGGCTTTTATTTCATCGCGCTTGGCGCAGAGGTTCCGGTTGTCATGGCCTACATGGATCACGCGACCCGAACCTGCGGCGTGAGCCAGCTATTTCATCCAACCGGCAATCTTGAATCCGACATGAGCGACATTCGGGCGTATTACGCGCCGTTCAAGGGTTGGGCACGCAGGGGCGAAGGCGAGCGCTCGCCCAAGTCCCAGTAGAGCCCGGTCATGACCTGAAGCGCTTCCCGCAGCAGGTCGGCTGGCAGGTGCTCATTGGGCGCATGCTGTGAACAGCCCGGATAGGAGTGCGGCACCCAGATCGTGCGTAGCCCCAAGACCTCGGCGAAGATGTCGTTCGGAAGTGAACCGCCCAGGTTTGGAAGAATCGCAGGCTTCTTCCCGGTGGTCTGTTGAAGCGACGCTGCCGCCCAATGCACCCAGGGATCATCCGGATCAAGTCGGGTCGCCCGGAAGATCTCCTCGCGCGTAGGCTGGACCTGCACCATGCCGAAACCATGACGATCAAGATGCCGTCTGAGTGCAGGAAGAATCTGGTTCGGATCGATCCCAACGACAAAGCGCAACTGGCAGCGCGCCCAGGCGCGTGGCGGTATGGCGTTGACGGGCGCGTCGGGATTGCCGGTGCGATACGCCAGCACCTCAAATGAACACCATCCGAATACCCGTTCAGCCGGGGTAAGGCCCGGCTCGCCCCAACCAGGCTCTATGGACGGCCCGTCCGAGCCACCATCAACTTCGCAGTCGGCCAATACCTGCCTGACCGCTGGGGGAAGCGCTGTCGGCACCCACTCGGCAATTCGAATCTGGCCAGTGGGCCCTGCAATACTTGCAATCGCGTGCGCGAGCTGCAGACCCGGGTTGGAAATCAGTCCACCCCAGTTGCCCGAATGATGGCCACCTGCACGCGCCTCGATCACCAGATCAAAGTTGAGACTGCCACGCGAACCGAGAAACACCGTAGGCCGATCCGCCCGCAATCGTGGGCCATCGGAAGCGATGAGCAGATCAGCCTGCAGCGCATCCCGATTGGCCTCACACAGTTCACGCAACCCCGGCGAGCCGGTTTCCTCGCCCATCTCGATCAGATACTTTGAGTTGAAGCCGAGGCTGCCGCGCTCGGCGAGCACCAACGCAAGCGCCTGCAGGTTGACTGAATGCTGTCCCTTGTTGTCGGCGATACCCCGACCGTACCAGCGCCCGTCGCGCTCGGTCAGTGTCCAGGGGGACAATCCCGAATGCCATTCGGTGGCCAGACCGCGGATGACATCGCCATGCCCATAACCGAGCACCGTCGGCAAACCCTCGCGCTCGTGGCGCTCGGCAAACAGAAATGGCGCGGCCGACTTGGGATGGGACAGCAGGCGGCAGCGATAACCCATCGCCTCGAATGCGGGCTGCAATTCGACCTGCAGATACTCAGCCAGAACCGGCGCGCGCTCCGGGTTCTGGCTTTCGGTTGGCATGGCAACACGCCGTTCGAGCAGCGTCCTGAATGCTCCGGAATCGAAGGTATGCTCAGCGCGGCGCAGCGCCGCTGCACGGCTCATTACTGCGCTTAATCGGCTTTCGCCCCTGACACCTTGACCGCGTTCGCCCAGCGCGGCATCTCGCTGCGGATGTACTCGGCATACTCCGCCGCAGACCCACCGTGAATGTCGGTGCCCTGCGCCGCGAGTTTGGCGCGAACCTCTGGATTTTGCAGCGCCTTGTTGATCTCCTGATTCAGGCGCGCCACGATGTCAGCAGGTGTGCCGGCGGGCACCACCACGCCTTGCCAGGCCGCAGCCTCGAATCCTGGCAACGATTCACCAAGCGTGGGCACGTCTGGCAGCAGCGGCGACCGGACCGCGCTTGCCACACCCAGCGCACGAAGGCGGCCATCACGCACGTACGGCAGCACAGTATTCATCGTGTCGATCATGAACTGTGTCTGGCCCGAGGCGAGATCGATCAGGCCAGGTGCGCTGCCCTTGTAGGGCACGTGCTGAGTCTGGAGTTGCAACTGCGCCGACAGCATGGCACTGGCGAGATGTGTGATGGTTCCGGTGCCGGACGAGCTGTAGTTGAGCTTGCCGGGATTGGCCCGAGCATGGCTGACGAACTCGCTGACAGACCGCGCCGGCAGCTGTGGATTCACCACCAGCACCAGCGGGACGCTTGCGGTGCGCACGACCGGGATGAAATCCTTCAGCGTGTCGTAGTTGACCTTCCCGTAAAGCGCCGGGCCGATCACGATGGCCGAGGTGTTGTAGAACACCGTGTACCCATCCGCAGGCGCCTTCGCCACCAGTTCTGCAGCAATGTTGCCGCCCGCGCCGGGCTTGTTGTCAACGACCACGCTTTGGCCGAGCTGTGTGCTCAGTTGCTGAGCGATCACCCGAGAGACGATGTCCGTTGGTCCACCCGGAGGAAAGGCGATCACCATCCGGACAGTGCGGTTGGGCCAAGGCCCAGTCTGTGCCTGGGCTCCGCCGGCACTGAGCGCGGCCAAGGCAGCCAGCATGGATCGACGCATGGGGGACGATACAGAATTCATACGAATCTCTTGCTTAGCGGTTGAAACGATCGAGCACCTGACCAGGTCCGCGGTCGAGCGCGAGGTGTTGCCGGCCATCATGCACCATGGTGCCATTGACCCAGACGCCATGCACCCCGAGGGGCTCGCGCACGCGTCGCTGAGCACCGGCCGGCAGGTCGCGGCGCACGATTGTCGGGGTAATTCCAACGCGCTCCGGATCCATCAGCAGCATGTCGGCCGGAGCGCCCTCCTGAAGCCGGCCTCGGCCAGGAATTCTGAATCGATCCGCCGGTTCGCTGGTCAGACGTCTGATGCCATCTGCCCAGTCGAACACACCACGGTCTCGCACCCAATGCGACAGAAAGTGAAGACCAAATCCGGCATCGCACATATAGGCCAGATGCGCACCGGCATCCGACAGCGTAATCACCCCTGCAGGATGCTTTACAAGGGGTGCCACACCCGAATCAACGTTTTGAAAAAACTTGCCGACAAAATGGGTTTGAAGGCCTTCAGAAAGCGCCAGGTCGAAGAACACATCAACCGGATCCTGACCACGCTGTGCAGCCAGATCAGCGATGCTCATTCCCTCCAGCGCGCGATGCGCAGGCGTGAAAGTTTCACCCACCTCAACGTGATGCCAGTTGCCCAGAAACAGCGTGCCGGCGCGCGGCGCGGTGAGGTCCTGACGAAACCGGGCGCGAAACGCGGGATCGCCATAAATCTCGGAAAGCCGATCAGGCGTAGCGGTCTTGACCCCATCAAAGGCCGAGTGACTCAGCAGCACATAGGGATCAAGCAGCGTGAAATCAAATGACAGGGGCTGACAGGAAGTGAGGATGTACAGCTCGTTGCCGCGAGCAATCGCCTGAGCTGCCCTGTCGTAGTAACTGAGACACAGCTCGGGGCGCGCCGCATTGAACATGGTGAGCACGGTGGAGATGAAAGTCGGGCGGCCGGTATCGGCTGCAATCGACTCCATGATGTCAGGCGTGGCCCGCGAGCCGGTTGCCATCATGAACACACCGGTTCGCTCTTCACCCAGCACAGCGGTGAGTGCGCGCAACTCATGCTCTGAAGCAATCGTGGAGGGCATCGGGCGCCCGCCAAATCCGCTGTGATTGGGCGAAAAAGACGAAGCAAATCCGATCGCCCCGGCGCGCAGCGCACCGCGCACCTGCTCGCGCATTGCCTCAAGCTGCGCGGCACTCGGCTCGACCCGCTCACTGGCCTGCTCGCCCATGACCGCAGTGCGGATCACCGAATGCCCCGCGAACACCGCAACGTTCAGGTAAGGACGAATACGGCGCAGCTGATCCATGTACTCGGGGAAGGCTTCAAATTCCCACTGCACCCCTTCCATCAGCGCCTCAAGATCCATGCCCTCCACCACTGAGAGGTTCTTGAGCATGGTTTCCCGAAGCGCCGCCGGGCAAGGCGCAATACCGAAACCGCAATTACCCATGACTGCGGTGGTCACACCCAACGCACCAGAAGGCGACAGCGTGGGGTCCCAGGTTACCTGCGCATCAAAGTGGGTATGCAGATCAACGATGCCAGGCATCAGCGTGAGGCCGTCAGCCTCCACGAGTTTCGCCGCGCGTTCAGAGATGCGCCCGATTTCCACGACACGACCGTCACGCACCCCGACATCGGCGCGTGCCGGCGGACGGCCCAGCCCGTCAAAGACGCTTGCACCTCGGATCAGGGTGTCCAGCATGGTTCAGTCGATCTGGGCGCCCGAAGTCTTGACCACGTCGGCCCACGTCGCCAGATCGGCACGCAGCATGCTCGCGAATTCGGCAGGCGTGCGCGCAAGCGGATCAGCCCCCTGCGAGTTGAATCGCTCGACCACCTCCTTCTGCCCAAGCAATTCGTTGACGTCCTGATTGATCCGACGGATGACCGCGGCTGGCGTTGCGCCTGGCGCAAACAGGCCGAACCAGGGCGCCACGTCGAATTGACGCAAACCCGACTCGGCAAGCGTGGGGATATCCGGGAATGTGGCCGAGCGCTTCGCGCTAGTGACGGCAAGCGCGCGAAGCTGGCCGCCGCGCAGCAGGCCCGCCACCGAGGGCAAACTGGTGAACACGATATTGATCTGGCCGCCCATCAGATCCTGCATGGCAGGCGCAGCGCCTTTGTAGGGAACATGCGTGAGCTTGGTGCCCGTGTTCATGGCAAACATCACGCCCAGAAGATGGTTGACCGAACCATTGCCAGCCGAACCAAATGTGAGCGAAGACCTGCCTGCCTGCGCGATCAACTCGGAGACGTTTTTGAACGCGGCATCGGGCCGGGCAACCAGCACGAACGGCAGGGTGGCAAGCGTTGCAACGGGCGCAAAGTCTTTGACGGGATCAAACGGCAGGCGCTTGTAGAGTGCCGGATTGATGGCATGCGAGCCCGCATAGCTCATCAGCAGCAGGTAACCGTCGGGCGCGGCCTGCGCAACCACCTCCATGCCCACGTTTCCGCCTGCACCCGCGCGGTTCTCGACCACAACAGGCTGCCCCCACTTTTCGCTGAGCTTTTGCGCGACCACGCGCGCGAGCGCATCCGACGCACCCCCCGGTGTCTGAGGCACCAGAATGCGAACCGTTTTGTTGGGAAAGTCTTGAGCGGCAACGATGGGCGCTGCCAATCCGAGCCAGCACGCGGCAACGACCGATCCGATACGACGAAACATCAGTGAGTCTCCTTGATATGCGGTCTACTTTGCTCGAGAGTTGGAGTTTGCCATCTGGCATGCGCCCCAAGTGGCCTAAAGCGATACCGTGACATGGATATGAGCATCCATCGTTAATGCGCATCGCCCGGCGACAGGTTTTGCCGCTCGGCGAGCGCGAATGTTGCCTGCGAAGTCGAAGCTCAAGCCCCTGTTCCCGTGCCAAACCAACAGCACACGGCAACACGCCGGCGAGCTCGCACCCGATGGTTACAATCTCGTCTCCCCTGGAAGGACTCGCCCATGGCTTCTGTCATCACGCTTGCCCAGCTCAACGGCGCCTCGCGCGAGGAATTCGCCCATCTCTTGGACGGCACTTATGAACACTCCCCCTGGATCGCCATGCGCGCCTGGGAGAGGCGACCGTTTTCCACCCTTGCGGCCTTGAAGCAGGCCCTTGTTGCGACCGTTCGCGACAGCAGCCGTGAGGAGCAGCTTCAGCTGATTCGTTCGCACCCCGAGCTGGCTGGCAAAGCCATGGTTGCGAAAACGCTGACCGCTGAATCCACCAACGAACAGGGCAAGGCTGGTCTTACCCAATGCACGCCTGCCGAGTTTGACCTGATCCAGTCGCTCAACGCGCGCTACAACGAAAAATTCGGTTTCCCTTTCATTCTGGCGGTGCGCGGCCCGCGCGGGGCCGGGCTGGGGAAGCGCGCCATCATCGAAGCGTTCCAGCGCCGGGTGAACAACCATCCCGATTTTGAGTTCGCCGAGGCACTGCGCAACATTCACCGAATCGCCGAAATTCGCCTTGACGATAAATTCGGCACCGAGCCCACGCTGGGTCACCAGGTCTGGGACTGGGCCGAGGCTCTCGCCCAACACAGCGACCCAGGTTTCGCAGAGCAGGGGCAGCTCACCGTCACTTACCTTACCGATGCTCATCTGGCCGTGACCCGCACGCTGGTGGACTGGATGAAATCAGAGTGTGGTTTTGATGAGGTGAGCATTGACGCGGTGGGCAACGTCGTCGGCGTTTATCACGGCACCGATCCAAACGCCCACCGGCTGATGACGGGCAGCCACTTCGACACGGTTCGTAACGGCGGCAAGTACGACGGACGACTCGGAATTCTGGTGCCGATGGCCTGTGTGCGTGAGCTCTCTCGAACTGGCAGACGTCTTCCGTTTGGAATCGAGGTGGTTGGCTTCTCTGAAGAGGAAGGGCAACGTTACAAGGCGGTGTTTCTCAGCTCGGGCGCGCTCACCGGGCAGTTTGATCCCGCCTGGCTCGATCAGCAGGATGCAAACGGCATCACGATGCGTCAGGCCATGGAGCGGGCGGGCTTGCGACCGACCGACATCGCCTCGCTCAAACGCAATCCCGCCCGATATCTGGGATTCGTGGAAGTCCATATCGAACAGGGTCCTGTCCTCAATGAGCTCGATCTGCCGCTTGGCGTCGTCACCTCGATCAACGGCAGCGTCCGATACCTGGGTGAGGTCATCGGCATGGCCAGCCACGCGGGCACCACACCCATGGGTCGACGCCGGGACGCGGCGGCAGCCGTTGCCGAGTGGATGGTATTGGTTGAGCAGCGCGCCCAGGCAGCGCCCGACCTGGTGGCCACGGTGGGCCTCCTTGAGGTTCCCGGCGGCTCGATCAACGTTGTACCGGGTCGCTGCCGATTCAGTCTGGACGTGCGGTCAACCACCGACCCGGTTCGTGATGCCTGTGCCTCGGACATCCTGTCGGCACTTCAGGCTATCTGCGATCGCCGCGGCCTGAGCTTTCGCATAGAGGAAACCATGCGTGCCGCGGCGGCGCCCAGCCATCCGGCCTGGCAGCAACGCTGGGAGCGTGCAGTCGGCTCGTTGGGCCTCCCGGTATTCCGAATGCCAAGCGGCGCAGGCCACGATGCCATGAAGCTGCATGATGTGATGCCGCAGGCCATGCTGTTCACACGAGGCGAAAACGCGGGCATCAGCCATAACCCGCTCGAGTCCACCAACAGCCATGATATCGACCTTACGATCAAAGCATTTCAGCACCTGTTAAGCGATCTCTCCGCCAGCGCCGCATGAACCACCCCACGGCACTCCAACCAAGTACCTTACCGAAGGCTCTGCGATAAAGACCTCTACAAAACCCGCAGTTGATCTTTGGTATGCCGAGTTGCAAGGCCTGGCCCAGTCGGGTGGGCTCGCCGTAGCGATCCAACATTCATTCGGTCAGACCGAAGATCAAACCGCCCTGAATCAGATCGTTCAGGCGATTGCGCAGGGTGATGCCTCTGCCCTGCCTGAAATCGTCTCGCTTGATTCCGGGGCAATGCCGGGCATGGTGGGCGCCTATTCCGCAGACACCCGAACCATTTACCTGAACAGTCAGGTGGCTGAGCACGCCCCAAGCGTACGTGAGGCGCTCACGCATGAACTGGGTCACTTCATCGTCAGTGAGTTTTTCAGCGCCCGGGCGGGCGAGCTGGATGTTGTCGATTTCCTGTACGCACTGCTGGGCCAGGACCATTCGCTGATGCTCTCGGCAGCCGTGCACGAACCTGAGTCTCATCAGGGTTTGATCACGCTGCCGGATAGCGGACAGACCGTCGAGGTACAGGGATTCAAGACCGATCTGCATATTTCCTGGATGCAGAACCAGCTTCCCATGCTGAACGCCAATGCGTTCAATCTTCGCACGGGCGATGTTGTTGACCCTCGCGACGGCACCCTCACTGAAAATCTGCTGCTCGGCCTTGAAAACATCGATCGCTATTCGGTTTTCAGCGCCACCGCGCCTCGCTCAGGTCCAGTTCAAAGGACTGCCGATTTTCTGATCGACAAGGATCTTGACCCCGACAATCTCGCGCTGCTGCCCTATTTGAAGGTCAACGCAGCGGGCACAAAGTCGCTTTATTTCAGCTCGGCCAGTAGCAGTCCTGACGGGATCAGTCACATCGCGAAGTTGAACCAGAGCGGCTTTGCCTGCGAGGATCTGGTGGGCAGCGACTACGACTTCGATGATCTGGCCGTCCTCATTCGATCGGTGTCACTCACCGACTACTACTGATCCAAAAGGCGCACACGCAATGACCGACTCCGCGCAGGCTGACGAAGCGCTTGTTGAAGGCGTACGCAGGTTTGTTGAGCGCGAGATACTGGGCAAGGTTCAGGCGCTTGAGTCATCTGAAACCTATCCCTCGCATCTCATCGCGGCACTTGCAGAGATGGGATTATTTGGCGCTGCGGTACCCGCCGAGTACGGCGGGCTTGCAATCAATGTGCCCACCTATGCGCGGGTGATGGAAGAACTGGCTTACGGTTGGACCGCGCTCAACTGCTATCTCAACAGTCATTTCTCGGCGTCATCCATCATCGCCCGCTACGGCACCGACGCGCAGAAGGCACGCTACCTGCCGCGCATGGCTAAAGGTGAACTTCGGGTCGCCATCGCGCTCACCGAGCCTGCCGGCGGCAGCGATCTGCAGGCAATCCGAACACGCGCCACACGCAGTGACGACGGTCAGTGGCACCTGAAAGGCAACAAGATCTACATCACCAACGGCGGCAGTTCGGGCGCTGTCGTAGTTCTGACCCGCACGGGCGAAGGCAAAAAAGGATTCAGCCTGTTCATGGTGGAGAAAGGCCTGCCAGGGTTTTCAGTGGGCGGCCGTGCCAAGACCATTGCACACCGACAGGTCGATGTCACAGAACTGATTTTCGACTCGGTTCAACTCAGCGACAACGAGCTGCTTGGCGGGGTAGCGGGTGATGGCCTCCAGCAGATGCTCGATGCCATCGAAACCGGCCGCATCGCGATGGGAGCCACTGCGGTCGGTCTGGCGCGCTCGGCGCTCAAATCCGCGCTCGACTATGCGGCGCAACGCGAAACATTTGGCCAACCCATCGGTCAACACCAGGCGATCCAGGGATTGCTCGCGGACATGGGATCGAAAACGCTGGCCGCACGGGCACTGGTTCAGGAGGCTGCGCAGGTCAAAGCGCGCGGTGGTCGCGCAGATATGGTGGCCGGAATGGCCAAGCTCTTCGCAGGCGAGGTGTGCGCTGAGGTCGCGCTTAACTGCGTGCGAATCCATGGCGGATCGGGCTATGTGTCGGATTTTCCAGCAGAGCGTTATTACCGCGAGGCGCCCTATTTTGTCCTGGTCGAGGGCAGTAACGAGATCCAGAAAACCATCATTGCGCGGCGCCTGCTATCGGGCGATGGTCAGGCCGTCGGGCTCTGACGCAGCCCATGCGCTCCCCCGATCCGCTCACCGCGTTATCGCTCATCGATGCGCATGCCGCATTGCACCCGAGCCATCCGGCCATCCTGTTCGAAGGCAGCGTTATCTCGTACGGGCAACTGCATACGCAGTCGGTACGGCTTGCAGTTCATCTTCAATCGTTGGGGTTGGGGCCTGGCGGCAGGCTGTGCATCATTGCGGCCAACTGTCCCAGCCATTACATCGTCTACCTTGCCACGCTGCGCTGCGGGGCGGCGCTGTTTCCCATCAACTTTGAACTTGCTGATGATGAAATCGGTTACATCGTCGATAAGTCAGATCCCGATCTGATCGTTTGCGACGAACTCAGACACAGCAAAGTCAGCGCACATTCGAAGCCGTGCCTGCTGCTTCAGCAGCTCATCGACGCACACGCTGCAGACGATGGCGCGCCACCCGGTTTGAGCGACATCAAGCGCTCTCAGGATGACCTCGCACTCGTCGTTCACACCTCGGGTACCACGGCTCGTCCCAAGGGCGTTGTCGCTACCGATGCCATGGAGATCCGTTCGGCGCAGGCCCTGCACCGGGTGTGGCAGGTTCAGCCGCACGACATGTCGGTGTGTGCGCTGCCGCTCTCGTACACGTTCGGGATGTTCTCCGCTTCGTATGTTGCGCTGTGTGCAGGCGCTACGGTGCTGCTGCTGCCCAATTTTCATCCGGTCAGAGTTCTCGAGGCCATCCAGACGCATCGCGCCACGTATATGGTCGGCGTCCCGACGATGTACGCCATGATGCTCGAGCATGTTCAGCACACCGGATTGCGCTACGACCTGTCATCAATTCGAATGATGGCTGCCTCAGGCGCCCCCGCGGCACCGCGACTGAAAGAAGATTTCGAAGCCGCTTTCGGCGTCGAGTTGCGCGATTACTATGCGTTGTCCGAATGCACGCCAATATTTTCATTCGATCTGCGCGAGCAAACGTCACCGCCGCCAGGCTCTGTGGGCTCACTGGTCTCTGGCGCTGAAGTGCGGCTGGTTGACGCCGTCGGCAATGAGGTCGCGCCAGGTGATACCGGTGAACTGCTGGTGCGATCCGAGCGCCTGACCCCCGGCTACTATCTCGATCCGGCGCGCACCGCTGAATCCATCGATGCAGGCTGGTTCAAAACCCGTGATCTCGCCTGGCGCGACGCCCAGGGACATTTTTTCATCGTGGGGCGAGACCGTGATCAGGTGATCTCTGGCGGACACAAAATTGCGTCCACCGAGGTCGAAAGTGTCATCGCCAGGATCGACGATGTTGCGCAGGTAGCGGTTGTCGGCGCGCCACACCCAGTCATGGGCGAAGTCGTTAAAGCTGTCGTCGTGTTGAAGCGGGGCAGATCCTGTACTGCAGAGGCCATCGTGTCGCACTGTGCGGCGCAGCTTGCAGCCTA
>VGHA01000040.1 GCA_016868375.1 Betaproteobacteria bacterium
ATGCTGTCGCGCATAGTCTCGCCAGATGCCTGCGACAACTGCGCGAATCGGGCTGGTGGATTCGCTGATTGGCAGCAGAACTGTCTGGCCGGGGCGAGCGCCGGTGATTTCAGCGAAGGGCTCGCTGACCCACACCGGTAACTCGTCAGCCGCCACCGATGCGGGTTTGCCGACCAGCGGCAGACGGTTCTCCGCCCCTGCCTCACGGAGCGGACGGGCAACCAGCGCAACCGGCGGACGGCGCTCATCGATCAGCAGCGGAACAACGCGAGAAAACTCAACCTGGCGCACGCCGGGGAGGGTAGCGATTGAAGCCTGCAGCGACTCGCCAAAACCGCCCGCCGCCGATGCTGGCTGCAGCCTGGCGTAGAGGTCGGCCGGAAGCACCTGGTCAAGCCAATCGGAGACCGAGACGCGAAAGCTGCTGACCATGATGGTCATGGCACTGGCCAGCGCAAAGCTGGCGACGACGCCGCCCAGGGCGGCGCCCGCACTGCCCGGTGCGCCGGCAACTCGGCAGGTCGCAAGCCAGAGCGTTGCACCGGGGCGCCAACGTTCGAGCGCAGTGACCAACACACGTGCGCTGGGCCCGATCAGCGAACCGGTGAGCATCACCCCTGCGACCAGCAGCAGCGCGATCGCAGCATAGGCAGCCAGCGGCAGATCGAGGATGGGCGGTGCGGCGAGCAGCGGTAGCGCGAGCGCGGCCAGCCCCAGGGCCCACAGCCTGCGTCGGCGGGATCCGAGAATGACCTCGGTTGCACCGGTGCGTAGCGCACGTGCTGGCGCGATCTGGCGCGCAGCGCGCATGGGCGACTGCGCACCGGCGAGCGCAATCGCGAGACCGCCGACAAATGCCGTAGCGATCGCCACCGGGTCGAGCGCGAACCCGATGGCGCTTCGGTCAAAATAGCCACCGCCCAGATCGCCGCCAGTCAGCGATAACAGGACCCATGCAAGCGCAACGCCCGCCCCAACGCCCACCAGTGCGCCAACGCTGCCAATCACGAGTGCGTCGATCAGCACGCGGGTTGCCGCGAAGCGGCGCGGCGCGCCCAGCACGCCCAGCAGCGCGATTTCCTGCTGCTGGCGCGCCACTCGAAGGGCCAACGTGGCCTGCACGATGAAAGCGCCGGTGAACAAGGCCACCAGCGCCAGGACATTGAGATTGATTCGATAGGCGCGAGACAGATTCGACATGCGCTGCCCGGCCGCCTGCGGGCTGCTCCAGAGCGCGCTTGCAGGCAGCCGCGACGCGATCGTTGCACGTACCGCTGCACTGTCGGCGCCCTCATGGAATCTGAGGTCAATCCGCGTCAACCGGCCGACTCGACCAAACTGCTCCTGCGCATTGCCGATGTCGATGATCGCAACGCTTTGGCCGTCACCCACACCCTCAACGCTGCCTTGCACCCGCATGCTTCGTCGGTGTTCTCCCGCGACCAACATCAGCCAATCGCCAGGCCTGGTGCCCAGTTCGCGAGCCGCCGCACGCGACAGGAAGATTGCGTCGTCGCTGAACAAGGCCGATGGATCGCCCTGCGTGGACTCTGCGAGTGCGGGCAGCAGCGCAGGCGTTACCCGCGCGGCACGCATCGGATCAATGCCGATCACTTTTAGCGCCATGCCTGTCTGCACGCTGCCGGCCGGGGTGGCATCGGATTCTCGCCAGGCGAGCGCCTTCAGTTCCAGCACCGGGCTTGCCGCGGCAACGCCTGGTGCGGTGGCGACCGGCACAAAAACCTGATCATCGAATTCGCCTGTTCTGCCGATGATCTGCGCCTGCGCATCACCGTTGACAATTGCCAGTGCCGATGCGAATTCGGTAAGCGCCGAGCGGTTGACCAGATGAACGCCCAGCGCCAATGCCACGCCGATCGCGATCGACAGCGCGCCCGCCAGCATGGCCGCGCGCCCGTCTCGCCAGTGCGCTTCGATCAACCAGCCCAGCAGCGCCCGGCCAGGGCGGGTCGTGCGGTTCACGCCGGCTCGAGCCTGCCGTGGCGGAGCGCAAGCTGCCGGTCCGCCATGGCCGCGGCGTCATGAGAATGCGTCACCAGCAGCAAAGCTGCGCCGGTTTCGCGTGACTGCTCAACGATCAACGCCAGCGCGGCACGTGCGTTGTCTGGGTCGAGGTTGCCGGTGGGTTCGTCGGCAAGCAGCAGTTTGGGCTGAGCGACCAGTGCTCGGGCAAGTGCCACCCGCTGCTGCTCGCCGCCGGAGAGTTCGCGAATCGCTGCGCTGAGTCGATTGGCCAGGCCCAAGCGCGACAACATTGACGCGGCGCGCTCAAGCGCATCAGACGCGGCAACCCCATCGAGCAGAAGCGGCACCGCAACATTGCGCACCACGTTGAGGTGGCCCAACAGGTGAAATGCCTGGAATGCAAACCCGATGAGCTTGCGCCGCAGCGCCGCGGTGTCGTCGTCTGACTGGCCGCTGATCAGATGACCCGCCACCTCCACCCGCCCTGAATCGGCGGGCTCCAGCCCTGCGATGATGTTCAGCAGCGTGGATTTGCCGCTGCCCGACTCACCAACCAGTGCGATGCGTTCTCCCGGCTCGGCCCGCAGGGACAGGTCATTGAGGATGACCCGCTCGCCAAAGCGCTTGCACACGCCCTGAAGCAACACCGCAGGCGCGTCGGCCCGCTCAGCCATTCGGAGGTTCGGCGATCCCGCCGACGGTCTGGCTGAAGCCGCCATCGACATAGGTGATCTCGGCGGTGACGCCTGCCGACAGGTCGGACAGCAGGAAGGCGGCGACATTGCCCACATCATCGATCGTGACATTGCGCCGCAGCGGCGCATGGGTTTCGACGAAGTCGAGAATTTTTGAGAAACCCTTGATGCCGCTGGCTGCCAGCGTCTTGATGGGCCCTGCCGAGATGCCGTTGACCCGGATGCCGCGCGGGCCCAGGCTTTCGGCCAGATAGCGAACCGATGCCTCGAGACTGGCCTTGGCAAGACCCATGGTGTTGTAGTTGGGCACCATGCGTACCGCGCCAAGATAGCTGAGTGTGAGAAGTGCGGCTCGGCGATTGGCCATCAGCGGTTGCGCTGCGCGCGCCAGCGCGATGAAACTGTAGGCGGAGATGTCATGCGCAACCCGGAACGCCTCGCGGCTGGCGCCTTCGAGGAAATCGCCGGCGATGGCTTCGCGTGGCGCAAAGGCCACTGCGTGAACCAGGCCGTCCAGGCCATCCCAGTGTTCAGCGAGCGACGTAAACAGCGTATCGATCTGAGCATCGTCGGCCACATCGCACTGGAAAATCAGCGAAGAACCGAAGCCGGCAGCCATGTCTGCGACACGATCGCGGAAGCGGTCGGTCTGGTAGGTGAAGGCGAGCTCGGCGCCCTGCTCGTGGCAGCTGCGGGCAATGCCGTAAGCAATGGATCGATTGGACAGCAAACCAGTAATCAGGATGCGCTTGCCGGCAAGAAAACCCATCGTCGAGGTCTCCGCTAGAATCAGGTGTCCCCCATTGTCTCACGCGTCATGTTGAAGGCAGTTGTCGCCAGAGCCCTGCAAGCGATTTCTCGACCACGGCTCTGCCGCGTGTCGGGTGCGCTTGCCTGCGCGCTGCTCTGTGCAGCCCTTGCGCTCTGGCCCGCCCCGGCCAGCGCCCGGTCGGCGCACGGCATTGCCTGGGGCGAACAGCTCAAGTACCCGCCTGGGTTTTCTCATTTTGACTACGTCAATCCGAACGCACCCAAAGGCGGCTCGGTCAACCTCGACGGATACGGCAGTTTCGACAAACTGAACCCCTTCACGCTCAAGGGGATCGCAGCGGCAGGACTGAGCGTCCTGATGTTCGAGACACTGGCCGAGCCCAGCAAGGACGAGCCGTTCTCCATGTATGGCCTCCTTGCCAACGACATTGAGTTCGCCGAAGACGGCCTGTCGATCACGTTTCGGTTGAATCCTGCTGCACGGTTTTCAGATGGGTCACCGGTCACGGCCGAGGATGTGCGGCACTCGTTCGTCACGCTGACCAGCCGTCAGGCCCATCCGCGTTATCGGCAAAGCTTTGCTGACGTCGCCGGTGTCCGGGTGCTCGATGCGCGTTCAATTCGCTTCGACTTCAAGCGGCGCAATCATGAGCTGCACATGATCATTGGCATTCAGATGCCGGTGTTCTCGCGCAACTGGGGCAAAGGCAAGTCGTTCTCTGATCTGGTTCAGGATGAACCGATCGCAAGCGGACCCTATCGCATCGAGCGTGTCGAATGGGGGCGGTCAATCATTTACCGTCGCAATCCCGATTACTGGGCGCGTGACCTGAATGTGCGCCGGGGCATGTTCAACTTCGACCGCATCGTCTACAAATATTTCAAGGACGAAACGGCCCGGCTCGAAGGATTCAAAGCCGGAGAATTTGACTGGATTTATGAAAACTCCGCGCGCAACTGGGCGCGCGGCCACACCGGTCCGCGGTATGCGAGCGGTGAGCTGGTGAAGCGCGAGTTTCCGCATTCGAATGCATCGGGCATGCAGGGGTTTGCGTTAAATACCCGTCGCGCCTTGTTTGCCGATGTCCGGGTACGGCGTGCCATTGCACTGGCGATGGATTTTGAATGGATGAATCGCCAGGTGTTCTACGACCAGTATCGGAGAACACCCAGTTACTTCACCAACACCGACATGGTGGCACTGGGCAAGCCGGGCGAAGACGAAATGGTGTACTTGGAGCCACTGCGAAAGCAGCACTCGCCTGCAGTGTTTGGCGAGGTGCCGATGCCGCCCAGCACTGCCGCGCCGTCTTCGCTTCGAGCCAATCTCAGGCTCGCCCGGTCGCTGCTGTCAGAGGCCGGCTGGCAGGTCGATGATGAGGGTGTACTTCGCAATGCAGCCGGCCACGAATTCAGTTTCGAATTTCTCACGTACTCGAAAGCATTTGAGCGTGTTGCCGAGTCGTGGGTACGCAATCTGGGCAAGCTCGGCATAGAAGTCACGATGCGCACGACCGATCCTGCCTTGTACCGCAAGCGAATCGAAGACTACGATTTCGATGCGATCGTGCATGTGTTCGCAGCCAGCCAGACGCCTGGCAACGAACTGGTGGAAAGCTATACGTCGGCGGCTGCGTCGGAGAAGGGCTCGCAGAACATGCCCGGTGTTCGCGATCCGGCAATCGATGCGCTGGTGTCACGCATCCTGGAAAGTGGCTCGCGGCCCGAACTGGCAGCAGGTGCGCGCGCGCTCGATCGGGTGCTCCGACATGGCCACTACATGGTGCCGCACTTTCATGCGCCGGCCAATCGCGTTGCATTTAATCGCAGGCTCGCGCATCCCGAGACCATCCCGAAATACTACTGGTCGCCCACCTGGCTGCTGAAGACCTGGTGGGTGCAGCCCGACGCGTCCAGCAAGGCGAAGCGCTGAGATGCTCGCCTATATCGTCAAGCGTTTGCTGCTGATGATTCCGACCCTCATCGGAATCCTGCTGGTCAGTTTCGCCATCATCCAGTTCGTGCCTGGCGGCCCGGTGGAACAGCTGGTTCAGGAACTTCGCGGCGCCTCACTCGCGGGTGAGGTGTCCACCTCATCAGCGGGTCTGTATCGAGGCGGCCAGGGCGTGGACACAGAGCGCCTCAAGGAAATCCGCGAACTTTACGGATTCGACAAACCGGCCACGCAGCGCTTCATCGAGATGCTCGAGCGCTATGCGCGCTTCGATCTGGGCTACAGCTATTTCCATCACAAGAGCGTCTGGCAGCTGATCATCGATAAGCTGCCGGTATCCATCAGCCTGGGCTTGTGGAGCTTTCTGCTGGTGTATGCGGTATCGATTCCCCTCGGAATCGCCAAGGCCGTGCGCAATGGGTCCCGGTTTGATCTTTGGACCAGCACGGCCATCTTGGTGGGCTACGCGGTTCCCGGGTTTGTGCTGGGCGTGGCGCTGCTGGTGTTCTTCGGCGGCGGTTCCTTTCTGCAATGGTTTCCGCTGCGAGGACTCACGTCAGATGATTGGTCGGAGTTGTCGCTGGCAGGCAAGGTCACGGACTATTTCTGGCACCTGGCCATGCCGCTCACCTGTCTGGTGGTGGGTAGCTTCGCAGTCACCACCATGCTCACCAAGAACACGTTTTTGGAAGAGGTTCGCAGGCAGTATGTGATGACCGCTCGCGCGAAGGGCTTGAGCGAGCGCCGCGTGTTTTACCGTCATGTGTTTCGCAATGCGCTCATACCGCTGGTCACGGCCTTTCCTGCAGCGTTCATTGGGGCGTTTTTTACCGGATCACTGCTGATCGAAACGCTGTTCTCGCTCGACGGTCTGGGCCTGTTGTCGTACGAAGCCGTGGTGAAGCGCGATTACCCGGTGGTGCTCGGTTCGCTGTATGTGTTTTCACTCCTTGGACTTATCACCAAGCTGATCACCGATGTGCTCTACACCTGGGTCGATCCGCGAGTGAAATTCGGGGCCGACGCATGAGCCCGGGTCGGCGTGCGTGGCTGCGGTTTCGCGCCAATCGTCGCGGTTATCTGAGCCTGTGGATTTTCTCCATTGCATTTCTGCTCAGCCTGGGCGCCGAGTTGCTGTCCAACAATGCGCCGATTCTGGTGCGCTACGAGGGCCAGTGGTATGCGCCGCAGTTGCGGGTCTATCCCGAGACCACCTTCGGCGGCGACTTTCGAACCGAAACCGATTATCTCGATCCCTTTATTCGCGAGCGCCTGTCATCGGGCAGCAACTGGGCGCTCTGGCCGCTTAACCCTTACCGGTTCGACACGCTCAACTACTTTGCGCCGAGCCCGAATCCCGCACCGCCGTCGGCGGCAAACCTGCTGGGTACCGATGATCGCGGCCGGGATGTGCTGGCCCGTCTTATCTATGGCTTTCGGGTATCGGTGCTGTTCGGTCTGGCGCTTACGGCAATCGGCGTGCTGGTGGGCGTGGCTGCGGGTGCAGTGCAAGGCTACTTCGCGGGCCGAGTCGATCTCGCGATTCAGCGTTTCATTGAGGTCTGGAGCGCAGTGCCTGAGCTTTATCTGTTGCTGATTCTCGCTTCGCTGTTTCAACCGAGCATCTGGATTTTGCTCGTGATTCTTTCGCTGTTTGGGTGGATGGGATTGTCCGACTATGTTCGCGCCGAGTTTTTGCGCAACCGCGCATTGGAATATGTGACAGCCGCGCGAGCGCTGGGCCTGTCTGATCTGCAGATCATCTGGCGTCATGTGCTGCCCAACTCGCTGACACCGGTGATCGCTTTCCTGCCTTTCCGGATGAATGCGGCGATTGTGGCGCTGACCAGCCTCGACTTTCTGGGGCTGGGCGTGCCGTCCTCCACGCCCAGCCTGGGCGAGTTGCTCGCGCAGGGCAAAACCAACCTCGACGCCTGGTGGATCTCGCTGGGCACCTTCAGCGTGCTCGTCTTTACGCTGATGCTGCTGATCTTCATCGGCGAGGCGCTGCGTGATGCCCTGGATACCCGCAAAGGCTGATGTGAAACCCCCCAATGCCGAGGCCACAGAGCGCGCTCAAGCCAGCGCTGATGCGGGTCCTAGGCCTGCGCCGCTGTTAAGCGTCGAGTCGCTGTCGATCGGATTTGTCACGACGAGCGGCGCGGTTCAGGTGGTGCATGACGCGTCGTTCAGTCTGGCCCAGGGCGAGCGTCTGGCCCTGGTCGGTGAATCAGGCTCGGGCAAAACGATCACCGCGCTGTCAGTGCTGCGTCTGATTCCCGATGCGCGTTACAGCGGCCGCATCGTGTTCGATGGCCGCGACCTGCTTGCTGCGGATCTGTCCGACGTGCGAAAAATTCGCGGACGCGAGATCGCTGTGGTGTTCCAGGAACCCATGAGCGCGCTTAATCCGCTGTTTACCGCGGGCGACCAGATCGCAGAACTGCTCGAGCGCCACGAAGGTCTCAGCCGCGGCCAGGCGCTGCGGCAGGCCGAGGCGTTGCTTGCACGTACGCAGATCAGCGATCCGAAGCGTTGTGCGGCAGCGTATCCGCACGAGCTGTCGGGGGGGCAGCGTCAGCGGGTGCTGATTGCGATGGCGCTCGCCTGCCGGCCGCGCCTGCTGATCGCCGATGAGCCCACCACTGCGCTCGATGTCACCATTCAACGTCAGATCATTGCGCTGCTCGACTCGCTCCAGCAGGAGTTCGGCATGTCGGTGCTGCTGATCACCCACGATCTGCCGCTGGTGCAGCAGTTTGCTGATCGCGTGGCGGTGATGCAGGGCGGGCGGCTGGTTGAATTTGGCGCAACGCCAGAGGTCTTCGAACGGCCCGCTCATCCCTACACCCGCCGGCTGCTCGACAGCCGCCCCGGCAGGCTGGTGGAGGGCTCGCTGGCCGTTGACGCGCCGGTTGTGCTCGATGCGGCAGGGCTTGCCTGCAATTTCACGATTCGCAAGGGCTGGTTCAAGCGCGATCGGCTGGTTGCGGTTCAGCCCCTCGACCTGCAATTGCGCGAGGGGGAAACGCTGGGAATCGTCGGCGAATCAGGGTCAGGAAAAACCACCCTTGGCATGAGTCTGTTGCGGCTGTCGCAGGCCCAGATTGCAGGCAGCATCCGGTTTCGCAACCAGCGGCTCGATACGCTTACCCGCGGCGGGCTGCGGCCCCACCGCCGTGCGATGCAGGTGGTCTTCCAGGATCCCTACAACGCGTTATCGCCGCGCATGACTGTTGGCGCCATCATCTCTGAGGGCCTTGCGCTTCATCATCCCGAGATGTCCGCGGCGGAGCGCGACCGCATGGTGGCCGAGTGCCTGCAGGAAGTGGGGCTGTCCGCCGACATGGTTGATCGTTACCCGCATGAGTTCTCCGGCGGACAAAGACAGCGAATCGCGATTGCCCGCGCCACCGTGTTGAGACCGGCGCTGATGCTGCTCGATGAACCAACGTCCGCGCTCGACGTTTCGGTGCAGCAGCAGGTGCTCGAGCTGCTGGCGGCACTCCAGCGACGTTATCGGATGAGTTATCTGTTCATCACGCACGATCTGGCGGTGATTCGCGCGTTAGCGCACCGCGTGATCGTGATGCGTGCAGGGCAGGTGGTTGAGTCAGGGGATGTCGACACGGTGTTTGGTGCGCCACAGCACGAGTACACCCAGGAACTTCTTGCGGCGGTCTGGTCGCATCGCCAGTCCTGAAGCGGCACTGCGCGTGCACGCGCAGTGCGCTCAGTTGACCTACATGCTTCGATCAACGGGCCGTGTTGTGCCCGACTGAGTATCGGGGAGCGGCGTACTGGTGGAGGCCCGGCGTGGCTGAGCCGAATCGGGCGATACCGCCTGGGGTGAGGGCTTTTGGCCCGAGGCGGGTGGATTGGCGGGTTTGTTGGCAGTTGGGGGCGCCGCAGGGGATGTTGTTGTCGACGATGCAGCAGGTTTGGCGGCCTGACCAGACTGATCTTTAGCGGCAGCCGGGGCGGCTGCAGGCTTTGCCGCGGTGGATTGGGCTTGCGCGGTGGTGGGCGCGGCCGGCGAGGTTGGCGCGGATTTGGCCGCAGGCGCTGCGGCCGACCCTGGAGCCTGAGAGGCTGACGAGGCTGACTGAGCTTTGGCGGGTGCTGGGGTGGCCTGCGGCTTTCGCTGCGCGGGAACTGCGGCTTTGGCCGAACTCTTGGCGGGCGCCGCGGCCGCGGCGGCTGTTGAGGCGGGAGCAGTCGCAGCGGGGCGCGCGGATTGGGCCGGCGCGCCCGAGGCAGCGGAGGGTGCCGTCGACGCTGCAGCCGGTGCTGGCGCTTGCGCCGGGGCGGGCGCTGCCGCCGTCGCGATCCGTCTGCCGTTTTCGGCGGTGACCACCAGCTGACTCGAACCAGCCCTGACCAGCAGTCGGGCACCGGGGGCCGGTTCGCCCTGCAGTTCGGGGTTCAACTTGCGTAACTGGGCCACCGTGGTTCGGTGCCGCGTGGCGATTGAGGCCAGCGTGTCGCCCCGCGCGACCGCGTGGTGAATCGGCCGCTGTTCTACTGCTTCGACAATGCGCAATCCTGCAAAGTCTTCGATCTTGCGATCATCATCGACTGCCTGCCCTGGAATCAACAGGCGGGTGCCTGCTATTGGGCGAGCGGCCGGCCGGACGCCATTGGCGCGTCGCAACTCGGCTGCCGTCATGCCAGCCCGTCCAGCCACTGCTTCGAGGGTTTCGCCCGGTTTCATGGTGTAGGGCTGCCAGGTCACAAACGGACGCCCTGATGCGATGTGCCGCTCGATCGCCTCGAGAAACGGGTCGAGCCTGTCTGCGGGCAGCTTGATTTCGCTGTTTCGGCTGGCAGCGATCACCGGTCGATTGTGGGCCGGGTTGAGCTCAAGGAACTCTTCCACCGTCATGCCTGCAAACTCGGCTGCCAGCTTGAGATCGATCGGACGGGTCTTTTCGATTGTGACGAAATAGGGGCGATTGGCGAGCGCTGGCATCGCCAGTCCCAGTTCGTCGGCGCGGAGCAGAATATTTTTGAGCGCGATCAGTTTCGGGACGTAATGCCGGGTTTCATTCGGCATGTTGAGCGACAGGTAGTCGGCCGGGCGGTTCCGCGACTTGTTCAGCTTGATTGCGCGCGCCACCGCGCCTTCGCCCCAGTTATACGAGGCAAGTGCAAGGAACCAGTCGTTTCCCTGCATTTGATAAATTTTCTGCAGATAATCGAGCGCCGCCTGCGTTGACTTGACCACGTCGCGCCGATTGTCGACCCACCAGTCCTGTTGCAGGTTGTAGGCGCGGCCCGTGGAGGGAATGAATTGCCAGAGGCCTGAGGCCTGGGCAGTTGAAAGCGCGGTGGGGTTCATTGCGCTTTCCACAAAAGGCAGCAGCGCCAGCTCTGCGGGCAGTCCGCGCTTTTCGATTTCTTCAATGATATGGAAGAGATAACGTCCGCCGCGCGAGAACATCCGTTGAAGGTAGTCGGGCTTGCTCAGATAGAAGCGCTCCATGCGCTCGACCAGCGGCGTATCGAGCGGTGGCATGGCAAAGCCAGCTCGAATGCGATCCCAGATATTGTCGAATCGGCGGCCCGGCAGCCCCTGATCGGCACCACGCATTGCGTCGTCTTCGTCAATGACAAGTTCAAGCCGGGCGATTGCATCGGCACGCTGGCGCTCGCGCAGACTCATCTGGCGGGCGGCTTCAGATTCAGGGCGGGGTAACGCAAACGCCTCTGCGATCGGCGCGGGTGCGGTGGTTGGTTGGGGTGCGGCTGCCGGGTCGTTGAGCACTGCGCAGCCGGGCAAGAGGCCAGCCAGCACAAAAGCGGCCGCCACAGCCGTCAGGCGTGCGAGTGGGTGCCGTGGTGCTGCGCAACCCTTTAACGCGGCGTGCTGCAACGAAAAGCTCCAGAAGGTAGTGCGGTGTCGGCGACCGGCGGAAACAAGGAGGGGCTCGGCTTTCGCGCGCGCCCGCCGCTGTTGTTTTTTTGCAAATAGCCGCTGAAGGGCTAAACCCCTGGAATTTAGGAGAACCGCCGTAAACGGTCAAGTCAGGCGCTGAGATGGGCTCATCGAAACTCGTTTTTCCACTGCCTGATCGCTGCGAAGGTTTCGACGCGCCCGGACGGCGTATGCCCAAGTCGCCCGGCGGCTTGTTGCACGATGCTCGCCTGATCGACTCTCAGGAAAGGATTGGTCGCCTGTTCGATACCGATCGTGGTGGGCACGGTGGCAATGCCGGCGGCTCGCATGGCGTCCGCCTCGGCGAGTCGGTTGGCAACCTCTGCGGTGTCGGGGTCGGCCGCCGCAGCGAACCGCAGATTCGACAGGGTGTATTCATGGGCGCAGTACACCAGCGTGCCGGGCGCCAGCGACGCGAGCGAATCCAGCGAAGCGAGCATCTGCCCGGGCGTTCCCTCGAACACCCGCCCGCAGCCTGCTGCAAAGAGCGTGTCACCGCAAAAAAGCAGTGGCCGGGGATCAGCGCCCAGCGACGGAAACAGGTAGGCAATGTGATCCAGGGTGTGGCCGGGCACCGCAACCACGCGTCCGACGGGGCCGCCCAAGCCCGGGTCGACGTGATCGCCATCCCCCACGGGTTCAGTAACGCCTGGGATTTTTTCGCTACGCGGCCCGATCACCCGAGCGCCTGTGCGGGCGGTCAGTTCGGCGACGCCGCCCGCGTGATCCGCGTGGTGATGTGTCAGTAGAATGCAGATCAGTTCGAGCCCCCGGGCTGCCAGCGCCTGAAGCACTGGCGCCGCGTCGCCGGGGTCAACGATCGCAGCACGCCTGGCCTCAGGCGACTGCAGCAGCCACAGGTAGTTGTCACTGAAAGCGGGAACCGGATGCACCCACGGATGAGGGGGTGCCGCAAATCGCCAGGGTGTCATCTAAGTGTCCGAGCGTCAGAAAGAAGAGTCGCCCATTATAGAAACCGACGCCGTCCGCGCGATGGACGCTGCGCTCGCGCGCGCGCCAGACACGTTCGCCGCGTGGGGGGCCTGGCTGGATTCTCCGCCGGGGCGTTACCTGCTGGCCTGGGAGCAGGCAGCGCTGGATGACGCAGTGGTGGATGTGTTTGGCTATCACGCGCTTCAATGCGGAACGCCGGGACAGGATTTCCTGCGCAGCAATCGGATGCCGCATCGGATCGTTGCGCACGCCGGGAGCGACCCTGGGCTGGTGGCGGGCACAAACCACTCGCTGCTATCCATCGATCAATTCGAAGAATTGCCTTTTGCCAGTCAGTCGCTCGATCTGGTTGTGCTTCCCCATGTCCTTGAGATGACGTCCGACCCCCATCAGGTCTTGCGCGAAGTGGATCGGGTGTTGCGGCCTGAGGGACGGCTGATTGTGACCGGATTCAACCCGGTGAGTCTTTGGGGGCTGCGCGAAACCTTAGGGCTGCCACTTGGAAGCGGATTTCTGCCGCCTCAGTCACGGTTGATTTCGCTGCTGCGCTTGCGAGACTGGCTGCGCCTGCTCAGTTATACGCCCGATGACTCTCAGCACGGCTGCTTCCGACCCGCCTGCAGCAGCCAGCGCTGGCTCGATCGGTTCGCCTTCACGGAGCGGGCCGGGGATCGCTGGTGGCCGATTCTGGGGGCGGTGTACCTGCAGTCAGCCATCAAACGACTGCCCGGCATGACCCTGCAGGGTCCGGTGTGGCGCAAACGCTTCAGCGGGCGTGTGCCGGCTCCGGTGGCGACGCATCGCGGTACATGTAATCGCGGGTGAGCGGCAGCGGGCTCTGCAAACCGTTCGAGCCCCCCATGGGCCTGAAGGCAAGCAACTGATACAGATTGATCCAGCCGTGCGCGAAAGCATGCGCGCAGCCCGCGAGGTACACCCGCCAGATCCGCGTGATGCGCTCGCCCGCGATTTGCTGGAGCTGCGCCTGATTGCGCTCGAAGGCCGATGACCAGGCGGCAAGCGTCAGCGCATAGTGGTGACGAAGCGATTCGGCATCGGCAAGCTCGAGCCCTGCCGCCGACAGTTCGCGAATCGCGAGCGAAACGTGTGGAAGCTCGCCATCCGGGAACACATACCGGTCGATGAATTCGCCGCCGCCATGTCCCACCCAACGGCTGTCGATGCTCGCCGCGGTGATGCCGTGATTCATCGCGATGCCGCCAGGCTTCAGAAGCTCGTGGATTCGACGAAAGTAGGTACCAAGATTGGCGAGGCCCACGTGTTCGAACATGCCGATGGATACGATCCGGTCGAACCCGCCGTCGGATGGAACATCCCGATAGTCCTGCAGACGGATATCGATCCGATCGCTGAGCCCGGCCTGCGCGACGCGTTCGCGCGCGAGCAGCATTTGATTTTCTGACAGCGTGATACCGACCGCCTGAACGCCGTAGCGCTCGGCGGCTCGAATCACCAGCGCCCCCCAGCCGCAGCCAATATCGAGCAGCCGCTGCCCGGGTTCGAGTTTGAGCTTGCGCAACACATGATCGAGCTTCTGCAGCTGTGCGGTTGCAAGGGCCTCATTGCCATGTCGATAGTAGGCGCAGGAATACACCATGCGCGGGTCAAGGAACAACCGGTAAAAGTCGTTGGAGACGTCGTAGTGATAAGCAATTGCCGCCCGGTCGCTGCGGCGCGTGTGTTTTTGGAGCCAGCGTGGCAGTCGGCCGATCCGGGGCCGCACGCGAGTGGTCCGCGCGAGGTACGACGCGATATCGATAGCCTCGGTCACCGGCCCGTCCACATCCAGCAGCCCCTCGACGTACGCCTCGCCCAGCGCATGCAGCGACGGATCAAGCAGCCTGCGTGCCGCAGCGGGACTGCGCAGATGCAGCGTGACTGACGGGTTGTCTGACATCGCGATCTCGTCGCCCTGCCAGAGACGGACCTTCAGCGGTAATGGCGCTTTGGCGCGCAGTGCCTGAAGCCGCCCGATCACCCGTTGTTCAAGTCCGAGCATCTGAAGCCCTCCTGTGCGTCGGGAGCGCTGCTGTGTTGGCGCGTTGGCGGATCCCTGAGCCCGCACGCTGCGCGGTTAGAATCCTTGACCTCGACGATCCGATTCTGCGGTCGAACGCATACCACGAGCCTGAACTTAAATCAATGTCCGCACTGGTTGAGATCTACACCGACGGCGCCTGCAAGGGAAACCCCGGGCCTGGCGGCTGGGGTGCCTTGTTGCGCTGGCGCGGTCACGAGCGCGAGCTGTTCGGCGGCGACCCCGCCACCACCAACAACCGAATGGAGCTGACTGCGGTCATTCGCGCGCTCGAGGCCTTGACGCGGGAAAGCACGGTGGTGGTGCACACCGATTCGCAATATGTGCAGAAAGGGATCAGCGAATGGCTGCCCGGCTGGAAGGCCCGAGGCTGGATGACCAGCGACCGGAAGCCCGTCCGCAATGCCGATCTCTGGCGAGAGCTCGACGCGCTCGCGCGCCGTCATCAAATCGAGTGGCGATGGGTGCGCGGGCATGCTGGTCATCCGGAGAATGAGCGCGCTGACGCGCTGGCAAACCGCGGGGTCAGCGAGATCGCTGATGGAGCCCGCACCTGACCCTCGGTTCTGGTCGCGCAATTTCCAGGTAGCCGGTGTGTTTATGCTAGATTGAGCGGTTCCCCTAAAATCTCCATGAAACGATACGCAATCTACGTCGTCGTCGTCGTTGGGCTGGCTGCGCTCGGCGGCTGGGCGTATCACACCCAGCATGCGCCGCCCCGGCCGGCCGTTGAAATTGCCACGGCCAATCCCGCGTCGGGTGCCAAACCCGGTGCGGCGCCTTCGGCATCATCGGGTGGTGCCAGTGCAGCGAGCGCTCCATCCGGCGGTGGGTCTCAGTCTGTGGCGCCTGGCGGCCAGCGTTCCGGCGCCGCAGGTTCAGCGCCCGCAGGGGGCGGTGGTGGAAGCGGCGGGCCCCGCGGGCCAGTGGGCGTTGAGGCGGCGCGGGCACAGGCGATGGCGCTCACCGAAGAAGTCTTCGCGGTGGGCAATCTGCGCGCCAACGAATCGGTGGTGATCCGACCGGAAATCGCCGGCCGCGTGGTTCGCATCGGTTTCACTGAGGGCACGCTGGCCAAGAAGGGCGACCTGCTGGTTGAGCTTGACCGGTCGGTGCTGCTGGCGCAGGTCGAGCAGGCGCGCGCCGAACTCGATCTTTCCAAAGCTAACTACGACCGAACCGCCGATCTCGCCGAGCGAAAATTTGTCAGCGCGAGCGCCAAAGATCAGGCGGCTGCGAATCTCAGCGTTCAGCAGGCCAAGCTGCGGCTTGCCGAAGCACAGCTTGCAAAGACTCAGATCTTTGCGCCCTTCAGTGGCGTTGTGGGACTTCGGAATTTCAGTGTTGGCGATTATGTCCGGGAGGCCGCCGATCTGGTGGTGCTGGAAGACGTGTCGCAGATGAAGGTCGACCTGCGCCTGCCCGAGCGCTATCTGGGCGAGCTCAAGCCGGGGCAGGCTGTCGAGATGCGGGTCGATGCCTACCCGCAGCGTGTTTTCCGGGCTGCTCTGTCAGCGCTTGATGTACAGGTGTCTGCTGACGGCAGGGCATTGGTGGCGCGCGGCCTGCTCGCCAACCCCGAGTCGCTGCTTCGCACAGGCATGTTCGCTCGCGCGCAGATCGTGCTGAAGGAACGGGGGTCCGCAGTCATGGTGCCCGAGGAGGCGGTCTATCCGATGGGCGCCGACATTTATGTTTACCGGATCATCGACGGCAAAGCCATGCGAGGCAAGGTCATCACTGGCTTGCGACGCGAAGGTCGGGTCGAGATCGTTCAGGGCGTGACCGTGGGCGATCTGGTGGTCACGGCGGGTCAGATCAAGCTCACGCGGGACGGCACCGAGGTACGGGTGCAGAATCAGTCGGCTGCAGACGGTCAGCGGGGTGGCGCGGGAGGTTCGCCGGGAGGTTCGCCGGGAGGAGCAGCCGGTGGCCAGGGCGGCCAGGGCAAGGGCCCGCCACCCCGTCCGGCGGGCTAGCGGGAATCCATTGCGATGAAAATCTCCGAGGTCTGCATCCGGCGTCCGGTTTTCGCAACCGTGCTGTCGCTCATCCTGATGCTGCTCGGGCTGGTGAGCTTCGATCGGCTCTCCGTGCGCGAGTACCCGCGCATTGATGAACCCGTTGTCACGGTAACCACGGTGTATCGCGGTGCCTCCAGCGAAATTGTCGAGTCTGCCGTCACCAAGCCCCTTGAGGACTCCATCGCGGGCATCGACGGTATTGAGGTCATTACCTCGATCTCGCGCGCCGAGCGCAGCCAGATCACCGTGCGGTTCCGCCTCGATCGTGAGCCCGACGGTGCGGCGGCGGATGTGCGCGACCGAACCTCGCGCGTGCGGCAGAAGCTGCCCCAGGGCGTGGACGAGCCGGTCATCGCCAAGGTCGAGGCCGATGCCAATCCGATCATCCAGGTGGTGCTGTCGAGCCCGGGCCGCTCGCAGATGGAAGTGTCCGATGTTGCCAACCGCATCCTGAAACCCAGGTTGCAGACGCTGCCGGGCGCGGCCGATGTTCGTATCTGGGGCGAACGTCAGTTTTCAATGCGCATCTGGTTGGACCGCGAGCGTCTGGCAGGTTACCGGCTCACCGTTCAAGACGTTGAAGAGGCGCTGCGCCGGCAAAACGTTGACGTACCGTCTGGGCGCATCGAGAGCCGCGAGCGTGAATTTACTGTGATGTCGCAGACCGATCTGCGGCAGACCGGCGAATTCGATGACATCGTGATTCGCACGGTCAATGGTTATCCGGTCCGGCTGCGCGATGTGGGCCGCTCAGAAATCGCGCCGCTCGATGAGCGCATCAACGTTCGGTTCAACGGCAACTCGGCAGTTTCGGTGGGCCTGATCAAGCAGGCCACTGCCAATCCGCTGGTGCTCGCCAAGGCGCTGCGTGCTGAGTTACCCCGGCTTCGCGAAGAACTCCCGCCCGGTTTCCAACTAAACATCGGCTACGACTCAACCCTGTTCATTGACCGTTCAATCGAGGCGGTCTACAAAACCATCGCTGAAGCAGCTGCGCTGGTGGCGCTGGTCATCTTCCTTTTCCTTCGCACCGTGCGGGCCTCCATCATTCCGCTGGTCACCATACCGGTGTGTCTGCTGGGCGCATTCGCGGTGATGTATGCGGCGGGCTTTTCGATCAACACGCTCACGCTGTTGTCGCTGGTGCTGGCGATCGGTCTGGTGGTTGACGATGCGATCGTCGTCCTTGAAAACATCTACCGGCACATCGAAGAGGGCATGGCGCCCCTTGCGGCCGCCTTCCAGGGCATTCGCGAGGTGGGCTTTGCAGTGGTGGCCATGACGCTGACGCTGGCTGCGGTATACGCACCCATGGCGTTCGTCACCGGCCGTACCGGTCGCCTGTTCATCGAGTTTGCGCTCACGCTTGCCGGCACGGTCCTGGTGTCGGGCTTTGTGGCGCTCACGCTGTCTCCCATGATGTGCGCGAAGCTGCTGCGCCATGATCCGAATCCGGGATGGTTCAACCGTACGGTCGAACGTGGGCTGAACGCGGTGACCGCCGGGTATCGTTGGACGCTCACCGGGCTGTTGGGACTCAATGCGCTGTGGCGCTGGGTGCTGGCCTTGGCCCTGTTTGCCGCGGTGGGCGTGGCGGTTGAGCACTTTTGGCGTACCGGCAAGAAAGAACTGTCGCCGATCGAAGATCGCGGCATGATCTTTACGATCTACACTGGTCCCGAGGGTGCGTCGGTCGCCTACACGCAGCGCTACGGCCAGGCGATCGAGGCCCTCGGAAAACCGCTGCTTCCAGAAGCTGACAGGATCTTTGTCGTCGCAGGCAATCCCACGTCCACGCAGGGCGCAGTGGTTTTCCGGATGGTCGACTGGTCAGAGCGTGAGCGCAAGGTTCAGGACATGATCCGTGTGCTGCAGCCCAGGCTGCAGTCGATTCCGGGCGTGCAGGCCTTTGCGGTGGCGCCTGCCTCGCTCGGTCAAAGCCCGCGCGAACGTCCGATCAACTTTGTCATTCTGAGTTCTGACACCTACGAAAACATCCAGGCGACGATTCAGCCTCTGATGGCCGAGCTGCAGCGGTTTTCGGGTGTCACCGGGGTTGATTCTGATCTGCGGCTCAATAAGCCCGAAATCAAGGTGTCCATCGATCGCGACCGCGCTGCCGATGCCGGTGTGCAGGTTGAAGCCATCGGCAGAACGCTCGAAACCTTCCTGGGCGGGAGACAGGTCACGCGCTTCAAACGCGGCGGCGATCAGTACGATGTCATCGTTCAGCTTGAGGCGGCCAATCGCAACAATCCGCAGGACATCTCGAACATGTTCATGCGGGGCCGCAACGATGCCATGGTGCCGCTTTCCAGCCTGGTCACCATTACCGAAACCGTCACGGCGCGCGAACTGAATCACTTTGGACAGCGCCGTGCCGTCACGATCACCGCCAGTCTGTCGCCGGGCACGTCGCTTGGCGAAGCGCTCGACTATTTCGAGCAGGCGGCGCGGCGGCACCTGAAGCCGGGCTATGCGGTCGATTACAACGGTCAGACGCGCGAGTTCAAGCAGTCCTCGTCCACGCTGTTCGTAACCTTCCTGCTGGCGCTCGCCTTCATTTATCTGGTGCTGGCCGCGCAGTTTGAAAGCTTTGTCGATCCGCTCATCATCATTCTGACGGTGCCGCTGTCGATGGCGGGCGCCTTGTGGCTGCTGAAGGAAGGGGGTGGCACCATCAACGTCTACAGCCAGATCGGGCTGATTACGCTGGTAGGGCTCATCACCAAGCACGGCATCCTGATTGTGGAGTTCGCTAATCAGCTTCGTGATGCGGGCGGTGAACTCATCCAGTCCACCATCGAGGCATCAGCGCGCAGGCTCCGTCCCATTCTGATGACCACCGGTGCGATGGTGCTCGGTGCGGTGCCGCTTGCGTATGCAACGGGCGCTGGCTCGGAGAGCCGCATGCAGATCGGACTGGTGATCGTGGGCGGCCTTACCTTTGGAACGGTGCTCACGCTGTTCGTGGTACCGGTGGTCTATTCGCTGCTTGCCGGCCGCCGGACGGCGATCGCGGCACCGCATCCGGTCGATGCTCCCGACGCCCCCGCGACGCTGGCCGGAACGCCCGCTACGGTAACGGCCGCCACCCCCGGTCCTTCTGGTGCCCATTGAGCACACCCGGAACATGACCGCGCGACAGATCGTTCTTGATACCGAGACCACCGGCCTCAGCGCTGAGGACGGGCACCGCGTCATCGAAATCGGCTGTGTTGAACTGATTGATCGTCGGCCAAGCGGCAGGACGCTGCACCTTTACCTCAATCCTGAACGCGACATTGATGAAGGGGCGCTGGCGGTGCACGGACTGAGCCGCGAGCGACTGCGCGACGAGCCGGTGTTCGCGCAGGTCGCGGAGCGCCTGGTTGATTTTGTCGCGGGCGCCGAGGTCCTCATCCATAACGCGTCTTTCGATATCGGCTTTCTTGATGCCGAACTTGGCCGGCTGGGCATGCGTGCTTTTCGCGAGTGGGCCGCGTCGGTGGTGGATACGCTGGCATTGGCCAGACAGATGCATCCCGGACGGCGTAATTCGCTCGATGCGCTTTGCGAGCGTTATGGCGTTGCCAACTCGCACCGTACCCTGCATGGCGCATTGCTCGACGCGCAACTGCTGGCCGATGTCTATCTGGCCATGACACGTGGCCAGGACAGTCTCGAGATTGCGCTGACTGCGCCTGCTGCGCAGTCTGGCGGTGGCGATGCCATGGCAGACGATTGGCCGCCCAAGTTCCTCAGGGTGGTGGCGGCGAACGTCGATGAAATCGCCGCTCATGAAGAAATCCTCGCTGCCATTGCCCGTGAATCAAAGAAACCAGCGCTCTGGAGCGATTCGGCTCAAGGTGCTGCACTCACCGCTGGCGCCTGATTCGACTAGAATCCCAGGCTGTTAGGAGCCCGTCACGCCCATGAAAGAACATCGCAGCGCCCGCGGCCGTGATCGCAAAACCCATCTCTCCCCCGACGCCGAGCGACTGGTCACGGCGGCGCTTGGTCTGGCCAATGCGGGGAGTCGCATCGAAGATCGGTTTTGGGAAGCGCAACTGAACATTCGAATCGAGAGGCTTCTTGACGGCGGGCATGCCCAGCCGCTTCACGAAGCCCTCGACAGACTGCACCAGACCGATGGCGAAGCCTACGGTGCGCTCATCGAATCCGTGGAAGAGTGTGCCGAGACAGTTTCCTTTGAGCATCAGGGGCAGCGCTGGGAAGCGCTCCTGGTTGCCGCACCGCTCATCGTCTGGACGCGATTCCGGATTCCGTCGGGCCCCATTTCAACCGAACTCACGCAAACGCTCGCGTCGCATTGGCAGGCGCATACGCTCGCGCGTGAAGCAAAGCTGCGGCTGGTGCCCATGCTTTACAGCGTTGACCAGCTGCCCCGCGAACATGTCGAGTTGCGACGCCTCACCCGACGGCTTGCGGCATCGCTGATCAACGGTGCAACCCCGCGGCTCGATCTCAAATCGCTGCCTGAGACCGCCGAGATGCTCGCGGATACCCGGTTCATTCTGGGCGTGGTTGCAGCGCCCGCTGGCCAGCCGCTTTTCCGCTGGCAGGAACTTGATGCCGGCGATCACGCAAGCCGCGTGCAGTGTCTCGAGCAGTGGGTGGGGCAGGCGCGGCCGAACCTTGAACCGATGTTGCCTGGTTGTGGTTTTGAATGCCTGCTGCCCGATGCCTATCACCTGAACATGCGGGAATCTGATCGACGCGTTCGCCCGTATTCCATTCAGGCCGCGGTGCACTACCTGACGCACGCGCTCGACATGGAGCCCGCAGCGCTTAAGGCATCCATCGCCGTGTATGGCAAAGACCGGGCCGATGAATATCGAATCGGGCTCTCCACGGGCAGCGATGACGAGGTGGCCTACGGTATTGTCTGGCCGCTTCTGGGTGCTGAATCAGAGACCGATGAACCCGCGCCCCTTGAACAGATCCGCGAGCTGCTTCGTAGTTTGGGGGTGAGCGATATTCGCAGCTGGCCAGATCTTCGGGAGCCCGACTTCTGCGAAGACTGCGGGGTACCGCTTTATCCCAACTGCAAGGGGGAAGCGGTTCATGCGGAAATGCCGGCCGATATCGAGCCCGAGGCCAGCCATTTTCACTGAGTGGGTGTGCGCTGCGACGCCTGCAGCGCGCTGCGCGCCTGGGCGATTCGCTGCTCCAGGTAAGCGCCGAAGAAGTCGGGCGAGCCATATCCCACCAGCCGGTCCGCCACCTCGCCCTGCGGGCCCAGAAACAGTACGGTGGGCGCCAGCCTGACCCGGTAGTGCCGACTGAGATCGCGCGGGCTGTCAGCGCGCAGCGATGCCGGCGTTGGGACCTGCTGTGGGCTGGCGAATGCGCGCGAGTCGGTCATGTCAACCTCGACCGCCAGAATGCCCAGCTGTTGCTGAGCGGCTATCAGCCCTGCGAAATGTTCGCGCCGCAGCGCATCGCACCAGGGGCAACCTCGAAGCGAAAACATCACGACCATCGGCCTTCCGGCGGCAAGCGACTCCGCCGCCAGCAGCCTGAGTTCGCTCGCCGACCCGGTTGGCGGATACGCGGCATGGCCAGGCTCTGCGGGGGTTGTGCCTGCCTCTGGCGCGCGTGGGGAACTGGGTACCGTTCCAGCCCGCGCTGGCGTGCGTGGTGACTCCACCGCGTTCGGGCGGTTCGCCTGATCGCCGGGTGGTGTCGCACCCGCTTGCCACGCGCCAGACAGCACTATCGCGGCAACGCCCCAGGTGAAGGCCGCGCGCAGCGCGCATCGCACGACTCTGGTGAGTCTGCGGTGAAACGGCGAAGCGTGATTCGAGTCAGCTGACATGAGGGACACAGGCTTCGAAGCGGGACCGATCACAGGATACTCGGTCAAGGCGTTGACAATATTCGGGTATAAGCATATTCTTTTTGGAAATCAACAAATAACCAATCGTAATCAATGGAGACAATGTCCGCCGTCAGTGCTGGCGATCTCGACGATATGTTCGAGGCGGCCTCCAACTACTTTGCGATGCTGGCCGAGCCCATGCGGCTCCGGATCCTTCACGCAATCTGCGAGCGCGAACGCACGGTCAGCGACATCGTGGCTGCAACGGGAGCCACCCAGACCACCATCTCGCGGCATCTGAACGCCATGCATCGTGCTGGGGCGCTCACCCGTCGGCGCGAGCGAAATTTCACCTGGTACGGCGTCGCAGACTCAACGCTGACCGAGCTGTGCCGCACGGTGTGCGTGCATCTTGCCTCCCGAGACTTCTTTGACCCAGCCATGTCGAAATCGAGTCAGGCGGGCCCCATGCCTTCCATGCAGGGAAAAACTTCATGACTTCCGACCACAACAGGATGGCCGGCCGCATCATGCCGGCACCCGAAGCGCCGCGTCCGCCCTCGCGGCGCCGTTTTCTGGCGGGCGCAATCGCCGCAGGCGCGGGCAGCGTTGCCGCGGGCAGGGCCGCCGCGCAGGCGCGCGGTCCGGTCGAGGCGGCGGGCGTCGATGGCGCGGGCGAATCCGCCATTCTGAAACTGCCCGAGCACACCCGCGGTCTTGGTCAGCCGGTGGCCGCGCGTGGCTATGGTCTTCCTTCCAAGTGGGAGAAGGGCTTGCAGCGGCGCGAAAGCCCAGGTCTCACGCGGGTCGCGGCCGCTTCTGTCAGCTTCACGCCGCTGCAGGGTCTGTTCGGGATCATCACACCGAACGGTCTTCACTTTGAGCGGCATCATCAGGGTTGGTGGGACATCGATCCCAGCCAGCACCGGCTGATGATCAATGGCCTGGTTCGCGAGGCGCGCGTCTTTACCATGGATGACCTGATGCGCCTGCCCTCGGTATCGCGCATTCACTTCATCGAGTGCGGTGCCAACACCGGCATGGAGTGGGGCAATGTTGCGGTGCCTACCGTTCAGTACTCCCACGGTATGCTGTCCTGCAGCGAGTACACCGGGGTGCTGCTTTCCACGCTGCTCGAGATGTGCGGCGTTGATCTGAAGCATGGCCAGTATGTGCTCGCCGAGGGCGCCGATGGTTCCTCGATGACGCGCACGATTCCAATGGAGCGGGCGCTCGACGACGTGATGGTGGCCTGGGCCATGAATGGCGAAATGCTGAGGCCTGAAAACGGATATCCGCTTCGCCTGGTGGTGCCGGGTGTGCAGGGCGTGTCCTGGGTCAAGTATCTGCGGCGTATCGAGGTGGGCGACAAGCCCTGGCACACGAAAGACGAAGTGCTCCACTATGTGGATCTGATGCCCGATGGGTTGCACCGCCAGTTCACCTCGATTCAGGAGGTCAAGTCGGTGATCACCACACCCTCGGGCGGGCAGGTGCTGCTCGACAAAGGCTATTACAACGTCAGCGGCCTGGCGTGGTCGGGGCGTGGTCGGATTCGCCGAGTCGACGTGTCGGTGGACGGCGGTCGCAACTGGCGTGAGGCCCGGCTTGAAGGCCCGGTGCTGCCCAAGGCGCTGACGCGCTTCAATTGCGACTGGGTCTGGGACGGTTCCCCCACGATCCTGCAGAGTCGGGCCATCGATGAAACCGGACATGTGCAGCCCCGTATCAACCAGTTGCGTGAGGTGCGCGGTACGCGGTCGATCTACCACAACAATGCGATTCAATCGTGGCGCGTGGCCGATAGCGGCGAAGTGTTCAACGTTCAGGTCTATTGAGGAGATCGGCGATGCACTCGATTCAATCGACGATCCTGCGCGCTGTGCGTGCCAGCAGCGTGGCGTTGGCGGCGCTTGCGATGACAGCCCCGCTGGCTGCACAGACCGCGACGCCCGCCAAGGCGGGCCAGGCGCCAGTCACGCGCGCCGCAGGCGCGCAGACCGACGCGGTCGCTCGTCCGTGGTCGGGAATCGGCCGGCCGGCGACCCGCAGCGAAATTCAGGCATGGGATATCGACGTACGGGCCGACTTGAAAGGCCTGCCTCCGGGCAAGGGGTCGGTCGACGATGGCCTCAAGATCTGGGAAGCGAAGTGCGAATCCTGCCACGGAACCTTTGGTGAGTCCAACGAGGTGTTCACGCCCATTGTCGGTGGCACGTCGGCTGACGATATTCGTACCGGGCGGGTTGCCAACCTGAAGCGGCCCGACTTTCCCCAGCGCACCACCATGATGAAACTCTCACAGATCTCCACGCTGTGGGACTACATCAACCGGGCAATGCCCTGGAACGAGCCCAAATCGCTCAAGCCCGATGAAGTCTATGCCGTGACCGCGTACATCCTGAATCTCGCCGAAGTGGTTCCCAACGACTTTGTGCTGAGCGACAAGAACATGGCGCAGGTGCAGGAACGACTGCCCAACCGTCATGGCAAGGTCATGCATCAGGGGATGTGGTCGGTCGCGGGCAAGCCCGATGTGCAAGGCGATGCGTGCTTGAGCAATTGCCAGCTGGCACTCGATGTGCGATCGATACTGCCGGAGTACGCGCGCAATGCTCATGGCAATCTCGCCGAGCAGACCCGGCCCGTGGGCCCGACCCGCGGTGCCGACACCACGCAGCCCGCGCTGCGCGAGCCGCTGGCAGCCGCAGCGGCGGCCCGCACGGTCAGTGCCGCGCCCGTTGTGGCGGACGCAAGCCGGGGGCCCTCAGCGTTGGCCCGCGAAAGCAATTGCCTGGCCTGTCATGCCACCGCTAGCCGCATGGTCGGCCCCTCTTTTCGTGAGGTGGCGGAGCGCTACCGAGGCGATGGCAAGGCCGAATCGCTGCTGGCCGCTCGCATCAAGGGCGGTGCACAGGGTATCTGGGGCCCGATTCCAATGCCGCCGCATCCCAATCTTTCTGATGACGATGCCCGCTCGCTGGTCCGCTGGATTTTGGGCGGCGCGTCATAATGACTGGTTCTTTGTGTCGTAATCGCTTTCTTTCAGTCACGTTTCCACCAGGAGAGTTTCGATGAATCGCAACCGTCGCACTTCGCTGCAGGTCGCGGGTTCGGCCGGCCTGTATGGCGCGCTGCTCGCGATCGGGCTGCTGCGGCCTGGCCAGGCCAGCGCGCAGTCGCTTGAACAGGCCTTCAAAACCGCAGGCATCGCCGAAACGCTGAAGGCGCTTGGCGCCGCTGGCGCACCGGAATCCAAAGATATCGTCATCAACGCGCCTGATATTGCCGAGAACGGCGCGGTGGTCCCGGTAGGCATTCGAAGCGGTCTTGCCAATACCCAGATGATGGCGCTGCTGGTTGAGAAAAATCCCAGTGCGCTGGCAGGCGCGTACGACATTCTCGACGGCGCAGAAGCTGATGTGAACATGCGCATCAAGATGGGTCAGACCTCAGACGTGTTTGCGGTCGTCAAGGCCGATGGCAAGTTCTATGTCGCGAAGAAAGAAATCAAGGTCACGCTCGGCGGTTGCGGCGGCTGATTGCCCAACCCGTTAAACAGCGAAGGAGAAAAACATGGCAGATCCAATGAAGATTCGCGCAGTGGTGCGCAATGGCGTGGCCGATGTTCGTGTGCTGATGGCGCACGAGATGGAAACCGGTCAGCGCAAAGACTCGTCAGGCAAGCTGGTTCCCGCCTGGTACATCTCGGAGGTCACCGGAGCCCTCAACGGAAAACAGGTGTTGAAGGCGTACTGGGGCCCGGCGATTTCCAAGAACCCCTATCTACAGTTCAAGGTGAAGGGTGCCAAGGCTGGCGACAAAATCACCGTCAGCTGGGTGGACAACAAAGGCGAGAAGCGCACCGACGAAGCCACGGCAAGCTGATCGGGGCTTGTCCGAAATGAGCGCGTTCGCTTGGCGCGCTCCACTATAAAGGAGGAGACATCATGTCAGTCATTCGTCGCGGGGCGGTGGCGATAGGCGCCGCACTGGCATTGCTTGTTGCTGCGGCCCCCACACTGTCGCAGGCACAGAGCAACACGCAGGCTGAACTCGAGAAATACCGTCAGATGTTGGGTGACGGTAATCCTGCTGAACTTCTGGTGATGCGCGGGGAAGGCCTCTGGAAAACCAAAAGGGGACCGAAGCAGGCAAGCCTTGAGGGCTGCGATCTGGGCAAAGGACCTGGCGTGGTGCCCGGCACCTATGCAGAGTTGCCGCGCTATTTCGCCGATACCGACAGCGTGATGGATGCCGAAGCCCGCATCGTTCACTGCATCGTGACGCTGCAGGGCATCCCGCGTGCCGACGCGGTGCGAAACCCCTATTCGGGCGCCGGACAGCGACAAACCGACATGGAAGCCCTGGTGGCGTTTGTGGTGGAAGAGTCGCGCGGTGTCACGATCAACGTGCCGCAGAAGCATCCGAAAGAGATCGCGGCGGCTCAACGTGGCGAAAAAATCTTTTACTTCCGGGGCGGCCCCTACGATTTCTCCTGCGCCTCATGCCACGGCGAAGACGATAAGCGCATCCGTCTGCAGGACCTTCCCAACCTGAACAAGGACGAGCCCGCGCGCCGTGCGTTTGCCACCTGGCCTGCCTACCGGGTGTCGCAGGGCGCCATGCGAACCATGCAGTGGCGCATCTACGACTGCTTCCGGCAGCAGCGCTTCCCGGAACTTGACTACATCTCGCCCGCGTCGATCGATCTGATCACTTTCCTGGGGGTGCGCGCTCAGGGCGGCAAGATGGACTCACCGGCAATCAAGCGCTAAGGAGCCAGAATCATGACACTCAAGTCTTTTGTTGCTGCAGCTGCGCTGGTGGCGGTAATGGTTCCGGCCGCTCAGGCGCAAACCTCGCAAGCCGATGTGCTCACCATCATGAAGTCGTCATTCAAGGAGCGCGGCATCGCCAAGCTCGATCGCCTTGATCAGAACGAGCTTCAGAAGCAGTGCTCTGAGTATTCCACCAGGCCGATGCCCGCGCCTATGAAAGCCGCGCTTGAAAAAGCCGCGCTCGACGATGTGAAGTATCCGGCCGACGGCAGGTTTCTGGGTGACTGGAAGGTGGGCGAGCGGATTGCGCAAAGCGGTGTTGGGCTGCAGTTTTCCGACAATGAAAAAACCGTCAATGGCGGTAATTGCTACGCCTGTCATCAAATCTCGAAAGAGGAAATCTCGTACGGCAACATTGGCCCCACGCTGTATCAGTACGGCAAGCTGCGCGGCAACACGGTGGAAATTCAGCGCTACACCTGGGCGCGAATCTGGAATGCGCATGCGTTCAATGCCTGCAACATCATGCCGCGATATGGCGCCGCGGGCATTCTGAGCGAAGAGCAGATCCGCCACGTGATGGCGCTGCTGCTCGACCCCGCGTCGCCCGTGAACCGCTAACAGCCATGGATCGCCGCGAATTCCTCCAGGTGCTTGCCGCGGGCGCGGCAGCAGGGCTCAATCTGCAGGCCGCGGCGCAAACCGCTGCCACGGCGGGCCCTGCCGCCGCAGGCGATGCGCTCTATGAGGTGCCGCGTTTTGGCAACGTCAGCCTGCTGCACTTCACCGACTGCCATGCGCAGCTGCTGCCCATCTATTTCCGTGAACCCAGCGTCAATCTGGGCGTGGGCACCATGGCGGGCAAGGCGCCACATCTGGTGGGGGAACATCTGCTGAAGGCGTTTGGCGTCAAGGCCGGCTCGGCCGAGGCGCACGCGTTCACGTACCTCGATTTCGAGGCTGCGGCGAAAAGCTTCGGCAAGGTCGGTGGGTTCGCGCATCTGGCCACGCTGGTCAAGCGCCTGCGTGCCTCGCGCCCGGGCGCGCTGCTGCTCGATGGTGGTGACACCTGGCAGGGGTCGGCCACTTCGCTCTGGACGCGCGCGCAGGACATGGTGGACGCCACCAAACTGCTGGGCGTCAACATGATGGCGCCGCATTGGGAATTCACGTATGGCGCCGACCGGGTACGCGAAATTCTCGATCTGCATCTGAAGGGTCACATTGAGTTTCTCGCACAGAACGTCAAGACCACCGACTTTGAAGACCCGGTGTTTCAGCCCTGGTCGATCCGTTCCATCAATGGGGTGTCCGTCGCCGTTATCGGTCAGGCGTTTCCCTACACGCCCATTGCGAACCCGCGCTACTTTGTTCCCGAATGGAGCTTCGGCATTCAGGACGACCGGATGCAGCAGATGGTCGATGAGGTGCGGGGCAAAGGCGCACAGGTCGTGGTGGTGCTCTCGCACAATGGCATGGACGTCGACCTGAAGATGGCGTCTCGCGTCGCCGGCATCGATGTGATTCTGGGAGGGCACACCCATGATGGCGTGCCGCAACCCATTGCAGTGGCCAATTCACGCGGTCGCACTCTGGTGACCAATGCGGGGTCCAACGGCAAGTTTCTGGCGGTGCTCGACCTTGACGTGAAGGGCGGCAAACTTGCCGACTTTCGCTATCGGCTGCTGCCGGTGTTCTCGCGCCTGCTGCCTGCCGACCCTGAAATGAACTCGCACATCGACCGGGTTCGTGCGCCTTACCGCGCCCGCCTCGAAGAGCCGCTTGCAACCACTGAAGGGCTTCTCTATCGCCGCGGCAATTTCAACGGTTCGTTCGATCAGTTGATCCTCGATGCGCTGATCGAGGAAAAAAATGCCCAGATCGCGTTTTCGCCTGGGTTTCGCTGGGGCACCTCAGTGCTGTCGGGTCAGGTGATCACCCGCGAGCACCTCATGGACCAGACCGCAATCACGTATCCGCAGGTCACGGTCACCGACATGACAGGCGAGTTCATCAAAACTGTGCTTGAAGACGTTGCCGACAACCTCTTCAACCCTGATCCGTACTACCAGCAGGGCGGCGACATGGTGCGGGTGGGGGGGCTCACCTACGCCTGTGAGCCAGGCGCGCGCGCGGGGTCGCGCATCTCGGACATGCGGCTCGACGGCAAGCCCATCGAGGCCGGTAAGTCCTACCGTGTTGCGGGCTGGGCACCGGTTGCGCAGGGCGTGAAGGGCGAACCGATCTGGGATGTGGTCGAGCGCTGGCTGAAAGCCAAGCGAACGGTGACGCCCCGAACGCTCAATACGCCCAGACTGATCGGCGTACAGGGCAACCCTGGAATCGTCTGATGCCAACACGCCGGGCGCTGCTTCGAACAGGTGGCGTCATTGCGACCGCAGGAGCCCTCGCTCCGGCGTGGCTCAAGCCCAATGCTGCAACAGCCCAAACGGCGACGCCCACTGAGCCTGCTGCGCTGCCTC
>VGHA01000041.1 GCA_016868375.1 Betaproteobacteria bacterium
CCACAGCACCAGATCTTGCCGGGGTGGGGAATGACGGGCAGCATTTGCACAGCTTCGAGCGCGCAGTCGGCCGTCCGGCCCGCCACGGCAGCCGCGGCCTCGGCAAGCGCATCGGCGGCGAGCAGGGCCTTCAGATCGGGATAGCGCTTGCCGATCAGGGCACCCAGATCGACAATGCCGCCTGCGACGACGGCGCCGTAACTGTTCTGTCCATTGCGGACGAAGCTGGCAAGTTTCAAATCAGTCTCCCTGGCAAAGTTGGCCGCGCTTCGTTTCACGCTGCCGAGGGTGGCGCTGCCATCGCACCAAGCCGCGGAGTAAAGTGCATCCCGGCTTCGCTGTCAAACCCGTGGCAGCGGCAGCCGAGTGATCCGTCTGGAGGGGTGATCCGCATGAGCAGGCCCGGTCTTACCTTTGCGCATTTCGGTATGTTCGTGACCGACATCGGTCGCATGGAAGCGTTTTACACGCAGGTGCTTGAGTTCACCGTGACTGATCGCGGTCAGCTCACTGGTCCGAATGGTCCGTTCGATCTGGTGTTTCTCAGCCGCGACCCCGATGAGCATCATCAGCTGGTGCTGGCCACCGGCCGGCCCGCTGAACCCGGATTCAATCCCATCAACCAGATCTCTTTTCGTTGCGACACCCTGACCACGCTGAAGGCTGCGCATCAACGTCTGGTCGCGGCCAGCGCGCGCGACCTGATTCCCATTACTCACGGCAATGCGGTGTCCGTGTATGGGCGCGACCCTGAGGGCAATCGACTCGAGGTCTATTTCAACCTGCCCTGGTATGTGACGCAGCCCATGCGAGAGCAGGTCGATCTCACGCTCAGCGATGAGGCGCTCATGCGCACGCTTGAAGCGCATGCGCGATCGCTGCCGGGTTTCGAGTCACACGCCAGTTGGCGGGCGCGCATGGCCGAGCGAATGGGAGTCGCCTGAATGGCGTCATCGATGGTTTTTCACCAGGGGTGGGCTTATGAAACTGCGGATCTGGTTGCTGCTGCTGGTGATCGCAGGCGCGCTCACGGCGGGTGCGTGGTGGTTCTCGCCCTGGTGGGTGCTGAATCAGGTGCGGGCTGCGGCGGAGCGCAATGATGCCGAGGCCATCAGCAGCGTGATTGACTATCCGCGTCTGCGCGAAAGCCTTAAAACCGAGGTGAACGCCGCGCTGACAGGACGAATTCGCGAGGGCGCAGCCGGCCTGGGTGAGATGGGGCGCGCGGGCGCAACGCTGGGCGCTGTCCTTGCCGCCGCGGTGGTCGATAAACTCGTTGAGACGATGGTGCGCCCTGAATTCGTGGTGCGGGCGATCCGTGACGGGCAGATCATTATTCCGGGGCGAGCGCCAGCGGATCGCGGCGCCTCGTCCGGCGGCGTTGCCGGCACTGCGCCGGCCGGGCCGTCAGCCTCGCCATCGGCTGCTGGCGGAGCCTCAGCGGGCGGCGCGAAGTCGGCAGGCCCCGCAGCGGGGTCCGCATCGCCTGCACAAACGGAAACGGGCCCGCAGGCGCGCTTTCGGTGGCGCCCCGAGCGCGTCTCCAAAGACCGGATGATTGTCTGGGTCTCAAGGGCCGACCCGTCATCGTCATCGAAGACGGCTGCGCCCCCGGCGACGGAGTTCGGGCTGGTATTTGAGCGACGCGGATTGATTGAATGGAAACTTGCGGCGGCGAAGCTTCCTGCGGGGCTGGGTGGCGGCCGCTGAGCTGACCCGCCACCAGCGGATTCAGCTGCCGCGTCGGGCGAACTGAACCACTTCGTTAGCGACAGTTTCGCAGGCCTGGATGGCCGTCGGGTCGGCGGGCTGGCCTTCGGCGCCGAAGGGGCGGCTGCGGGTGTTGATGGTGGCTGCATAGGGCGTTGGCCAACCGCGCAGTGAATGCACGATGGCGCGCAGCGCGGCCACGGTGGCCCCCATCGCCTGAGGTCCGTCTGCACAGACGATGGCGCCGACCGCGCGGTTTTGCAGGTACACCCGCTCGTCAGCGCGAAGATCTTCGATGAAGTCGATCGCGTTCTTGATGAGGCCGGACAGACTGCCGTGGTACGAGGGCGTGGCGATGATCACGCCATCGGCGCGACGAAGCGCATCAACCATCAACCGGGCCTGGTCGCTGCGATCGGTCCGGTTGGGATCGTAAATTTCGGTGGGCAGCGCACTGGCCGAGAAGACCGCGGTATCGCAGCCCAGCTGCTCGGCACGTGCAAGCGCCGTTCGGAGCGCCCGCTCCGCGGTGGAATCTTCGCGCAGGGTTCCCCCCAGCCCAACGATCAGCGGACGTGAATTCATGGCCACAGTGTGCTTTCAAAAGATGACCGATCTGGCGACCCGGCAGGCCGCCAGTGATCGGATCACTCGTGAGGGTGTCGCGACGCTTTATTGTTTCTTCAGACGCTCATTCTGCGGGAACATGGCCCGACGCGCTTCATCGTCCATGTCGGCCTTGAAGCTGTGCCGCTTGCGAAGCTCTTCAACACGGGCCGCCGCAGGCCGCGCGTTGATGGCGTCCAGCAGACGCTTCAGGTGTGGGTAGCGGGTCCAGGCTTCTTTGTCATCGAGCACGAACGGAACCATTCGGGCCCAGCCCCAGAACGCCATGTCGACGATGCTGTACTCGTTGCCAACCAGCCAGGTGCGCGAGGCCAGACGCTCGTTCAGGATCCCCCAGTGGCGGTGGGCCTCGAAGTCATAGCGGTTGAGCGCGTATTCCTTGGGCTCTGGCGCAGCGGTACGGAAATGCACGGCCTGGCCCGAATAAGGCCCCACGCCACTGGCGATGAACATCAACCAGGCCAGCGTCTCGGCGCGCTCGGTGGATGCGAGGTCGCGCGCAACGAACCGACCGTGCTTGTCGGCAAGCCACAACAGAATGGCATTGCTGTCGAAGATGACGGTGCCCGCGTCATCGATCACCGGCACTTTGGCGTTGGGATTGAGCGCTTTGAACGCGGCGCCATGCTGTTCGCCTTTGCGGGTGTCGACAGGAACCGGTTCGTAGGCGATGCCCAATTCCTCGAGCATCAGCGCAACCTTCATCGGGTTGGGCGCAAGGTTGTACCAGAACTTGATCATGTGGGCTTCCTGGTGGGTGACGGGTGAGCGCAGTGTATCGCCAGTTGATGCCCGGTCCGGCCCGAAGCCCGTTGGGGGCGACATGGCGGCTGTTTGGCGAGCGGGCAGGCCCGCTATACTCCTGATCCTCAGGTTTGTCTGGGTGTCTACGATAAGACTCGCACGACGCGAGCTCGCCCGATCCTGGCACCGGGCTTGATCCAGACCGACCACGACCGATATCGAAGGAGTTCGGGCGATGAGCTGGCGCATGCCTGCGCGGCGAGCCTTTGGAGTGGGCGCTACCGCGTCGTTGATCGGATGGATGGCGTTGCCGCGATTGGCATTTGCGCGACAGCATGATCTCACCGTGGCGCAGGTTGCAAACCGTCTGCATGCGGTGCCATTTCTGTTGGCCCGTGAGCGCGGCTGGTTGCAGGACATGGCGGGTATCGGGGTGCGCGGTTTCATCGGCTCGTCAGAGGGCGGCGCGACGCTGCGCAATGCGCTCGCTGCCGAGCTGCCCTACGGTGAAGTCAGCCTTCCCGCGGTCATCGCCGCGATTGGGCAAGGGGCCGAGTTCTCAATCGTCCATGGCGGTGTCCAGGCTGTCTCCGATCAGATTTGGGTCGTCCGTCGGGGGGAAACCTCACTCAAGTCGCCGCGTGATCTGGCCGGACGCAAGGTCGGCTACACCGCGCAGGCCACGTTGAGCGACATGGTCAGTCAGGCGATGATCGATTCGGCGGGGCTTGCCGGCCGGGTCGAGCGCAAGGTGGTGGGGCCCGTCAAGCAGAAACTCGCTGCGCTTCGCGATGGCACGGTCGATGTTGTGATGGTGGCTGAACCGCGGTTCACACGCGAGCGGGACTGGCTGCGACCGGTCTGGGGCGCCGATGAGGTGCTCGGGCCGTGCGTGCAGACGGTGGGTGTTGTTCGCTCCGACTGGATGTTGCGTCACGGCGAGGTTGTACGGGGAATCATCGCAGCCCGCCGTCGCGCGGTCCTTGCCATTCGCGATGAACCCGCCCAGGGTGCGCTGGTGGTCGCGGGACATTACGGAATCGAACCGGCTGCAGCGTTGGCAATCGTCGAGCGCCTGCTGGCGGGGCCAGGCTTCTGGAGTGATGGCGCGTTTGATCAGATGGGGATGGAGACCATGCACCGCGGCATGCAGCGAATCGGCGCGCTGCCTGCAGCCAGCCCATCCGACTGGCGGGGTGCCCTGCGGGCCGATTACCTGGCTTAAGTGCGGGGGGGCGGGTCGTTGCGGTGGCGCACCGCGTAGTCGGCGCGAGCCTGACGGTTCAGCGCGGCGCTGAGCAGAATCGGGCTCAGCACCGTGGTCAGAACACCCATCAGCACCAGCACCGAGTACATGGTGGGTCCGATGAAGCCGCGGTGGCAATCGCATAGCGGGCAATTGGCGTAGCGATCATGCCCATGTCGGACATCATGCGCGCAGCAACCGGCAGCGCCGTAATCGCGATGCACAGACCCAGGAACACCATGCGCATGGGATCGAGCTCATACGCCCAGGCCACCACCACGCCGCCGCCGAACGGCAGCATGAAACCGAGTACAGCCACGACCAGACCGCGTCCCCGCATGGCGGCGATCACGCGCTGGAAGTCCATCTCGATACCGCCCGCCAGCATTTCTCCGACAATGGATGGCTGCCCGCAGCGCGCGAACAAGTGTCCGAGCAGGCGGGCGACGATGATGAGGAACAGCAGGCTGGTCAGGAGTTGCATGATTCTGGGCGGCCCGACTCAAATTTGATGAAAACTGAGCTTTCTGGAAAATAGCGGTCAAAATCAACAGGGGGGAAGAGGAAACATGAAGTCGCTCGGAACGCTGGACGAGCTGCCAGCCGAATATCTGGAGTCTCTGCGCGCCCGCAACCTTGTGCCTTTGTGGCCCAGTTTACGCGCGCTGCTGCCGCCTGATCAGCCGCGCACTGCCACCCAGGTGTGCCGGTGGGCCTGGAGCGATATTCGCCCGCTGCTGATGCGGGCAGGCGATCTTACCCCGATGGAGAAAGCCGAGCGCCGTGTGCTGGTGCTGGCCAATCCTGGCCGTGGGCTGGAAGCCCTGCAGGCCTCGGCGTGCATTTATCTGGGAATGCAACTGGTGCTGCCCGGCGAAAACGCCCCCAATCACAAGCACACACCCAATGCGGCGCGCTTTGTGGTGGAGGGAACCGGCGGCGTCACCATCGTGGGAGGCGAAAGCTGCCCGATGGAGCCTGGCGATCTTGTGCTGACGCCCACCTGGCTGTGGCATGAGCACCGCCACAAGGGTCCTGGCCCCATGATCTGGCTGGATGTGCTGGATGTGCCGCTCATGGTGGCAATTGATTGCTCGTATCACATCGACGGCAAGACTCAGAAGCCTTCCAGGCCTGCCTGGACCTATGCTTCGGGTGGCCTCGCGCCGGTGCGCGATGGTGTCCGGTCCACCGCCGAGTATCCGCTGCTGCGTTACCCGTGGGCACGTACGCGCGCGGCACTGGGCGCGCTTGCCACTAGCCTGCCTTCGCGTGAGCCGGTGCTGCTTGCCTACATCAACCCGGAAACTGGCGCTGACTGCCTCAATACCATTTCGTTCTCAGTGCTCATGTTGAGGCCCGGCGAAGAAACCATGCTGCCTCGAATGTCGGCAGCGCGAATGCTGCACATGGTTGAAGGTGATGTACAGGCGCTGATTGACGACACCACGCTGGACCTCACGCAGTCTGACACCGCCTGCGCGCCGGGCTGGACCACGCTGAAGCTGCAGAACCGCTCGTCCAAGGTTCCGGCGTTCATCGCAATGGCTGACGAATCGCCGGTCCATCGCAAGCTCGGCATCTTCGAGCAGCGCTAGCCGCTACCCGCCGGGCTGAGTCCCGGCGGTTCCCTATAAAATGCCCAGCGGGATAACCGGAGCGGTCCGGACAACCCGCCAACGGAGAGCGCTCGTGCAGGTTGTATGTCTGGATCTTGAAGGTGTGCTGGTCCCGGAAATCTGGATCGAATTTTCGCGGCGAACCGGTATTGCCGAGCTCTCCCGCACCACGCGCGACGAGCCCGACTACGACAAGCTGATGGCTTTCCGGCTGCGGCTGCTCGATCAGCACGGGTTGAAGCTCGCGGATATTCAGCGCGTCATCGATGGGATGGGACCGATGGAGGGCGCCCGTGCTTTTCTGGATGCGCTGCGCGAGCGTTACCAGGTGTTCATTCTGTCGGACACCTTTTACGAGTTCGCGAGTCCGCTCATGCGACAGCTCGGCTGGCCATCGCTTCTGTGCCATCGCCTTGAGGTCGATCACGCGGGCGTTGTCACCGGATGGCGACTGCGCATGCCCGATCAGAAGCGCGCAGCGGTCAATGCACTGAAGGCGCTCAATTTTCAGGTGATGGCCGCTGGCGACTCGTACAACGACACGGCAATGCTGGGGGCAGCCGATGCGGGGTTTTTCTTCCATCCCCCGGCTGCCATCGTTGAGCAGTTTCCGCAATTTCCGGTAACAGATACCTACGACGAACTTCGGGCGGCGATCGACGCCGCCGCAGCGCGCCTTGCGCGCTGAGCTTCGCGCAGCAATCACTGTTGGCGCGGGCGTCACCGTCGCGCTGAATTTCGGCAAGCTGCCCCCCGCGCTGGCTGAACTGCGGGCGGCGTTCGGATTCACGCTGGTCGAGGTCAGCTGGCTCACCTCGCTGCTGATGTTCGCAGGCGCCACCCTTGGCATCGCCGGCGGTTCGCTGGCTGATCGGTTCGGTCATCGCCGCACCATGCTGGTGGGTCTGACGCTGGTGGGTGGCGCAGGTCTGATTGGCGCGTTCGCCGACCGGCCAGCGTTGATGTTCGCGAGCCGGATCGTCGAAAGCCTGGGCATGCTGCTTACCGTATTACCCGGCCCGGCGCTGCTCAGTCGCTGCGTGCCGCCGGAGCGGCTGCGCGGATGGCTGGGCGGATGGAGCGCCTACATGCCGCTGGGCATGAGTGTGATGCTCATCGTGACGCCCTGGCTGATCGCGTCGTTCGGCTGGCGAAGCGCATGGGTTCTCACTTCGATCTGCGCGCTGTTGTGGGTGTTGCTGATCCTGCGCGCGCATCCGTCTGATGCTGCCGAGTCAGCCCGGTCGCAGGGGCCTGGCGTGTCGTTACTCAATCTGATGGCTCTTACGCTGCGTTCGCCGGGCCCATGGCTGCTGGCAGTGGGGTTTCTGTTTTATGCCGCGCAATTTCTCGGGGCATTCAGTTTTCTGCCTACGGTGTATCGAGAGTCCGGAATCGATCCCCGGTTGGGCGGTGCCCTCACGGCGATCGCAGTGCTGGGTAACGCACTGGGCAACTTTGCCTCCGGGCACCTGCTGCAGCGAGGCATCCCCCGTTCAACGCTGTTGATCAGCGCAGCAGGGGTGATCGCGATCATGGCCTGGGTGGTGTATGGAAGCGCGGCACCGTTTGCGCTTCGCTACTCGGCTGCGCTGACGTTATCAATCGTCAGCGGCCTGGTGCCGGGCGCGCTGTTTGCAAGCGTTGTCGCGTATGCGCCCGACCCTCGTGCAGTGTCGACAACCGTAGGGTGGATGCAGCAGGGCTCGGGCATCGGCCAGGCCTTGTCACTACCGACCATTGCTGTCATTGCCCAATGGCACGGGGACTGGTCGCTGACCTGGGTGGCGATTGCCGGCTGCGCGCTGGTGGTGGCGATGGTGGGTGTCGCGATGCGGCGCTTTGATGCGCGGTCAGCGCACTAAGCGCGCCAGCGGTTCAACGATCGAGCAGCGCCCGGGCGCGTGCAACGGACTCCACTTCAGCACGGGCAGGTTCTGATCCGGCGTTTGTGGGCGCGGGTTGCCGCGGTGCAGATGCCGCCTCGGCAAGCCGGTTACGTCGCTGCACCAGCCACCATATCAGCGCGCCGCCCATCAGCATGGCGAAGGGCCCGAACCACAGCAGCCAGGTATTGCGCTGAACGGGCGGACGGTACAACACGAAATCGCCGTAGCGCGCCACCATGTAGTCGCGGATCTGCGCGTCGGTCTGTCCCTGCGCGAGCAGCAGCTCAAGCTGTTTTTTCAGGTCTACCGCCAACTCGGCGTTGGAGTCGGCCAGGGTCTGGTTCTGACAGACCAGACAGCGCAGCTCTTCGGACAGGCGCTTCAGACGTTCGGTCTCGGACGGGCTCATCGAATCAGCACTCGCGATTGACGGACCGCGAGTCTCGCACAGTCAGGCTGGGCGTGGGGCGGTGGCTTGCGCAAGCCAGCTGGACACCTGCTCGTCGAACCCGGTTTTTTCACGCAGGATTTTCAGAGCGGCCCGGTGCTCCGGCTTCATGCTTTCTTCGAGCAGGGTGAGCAGATCGGCCACTGTTGAGCGCAGTCGTGCTGGTGCGCGCGTGTCGTGTAACAGCTGCTCAGTTTCGGCACGGTCGAGATCGCGACCGTGCTGGTCGATTAGCCAGCTTCGGTAAAGGGCAACCTCTAAAAGGATGGGATCAGAGAACGCGAACCTGTGGGCGCGTTCATAAAAGTTTCTTATGACATCAAACTTTGCGTGAAACGTCATTCATGGGGCATGGCAGCAAACCTACGCTTCGGAACCAAGAATCAAGTCGCTGTGATGCTCCGCCGGCTGCCTCCATTCAACGACCAAGTTTCGCCTGAAGTCGATTCTGCAACGCAGCAGGACGATACGCTGATTTTCCTGAAAGGCGTCGGACGCGCGCTCTTTGACGAAAGAAAGAGGTGCGGACTGTCGCAGCAGCAGGTGGCTGAAAGAATGGGCGTCGAGCCGGAAACAGTGAGCCGAATCGAAAATGGGGTAATCGCTCCCACGCTGGTGCGACTGAGGCAGTTCGCCAACATCTACGGCTGTTCGCTCGAAGCGCTTCTGACCCAGGTGTCCGACACGCTTCCCGACCTGCTTCGCGGAATTGCTCTGGAACTGGATGGGCTGCCCGCACGGGATCAGGTGCATGTGGCCGAGCAGGCTTTGGCCACAGCAAAATATCTGCAGGGTTTACGCTGTCGTGGCGCCTGAGCCCGCAAACAGCCCCTGCTGAAGACCGCCTCAGGTTCGGGGGGCTGCCGGCAGATGGATCATCGCGCCCCCAGCCGTTTAAGCAGCGGCAGCAGCTCATCCCGAATGATTTCAGGCGTGAACGGGCCCACCTGCTTGTAGCGGATGACGCCATCACGGTCGATCAGAAAAGTTTCCGGGGCGCCGTAGACACCCCAATCGATCGCGGCACGCCCGTCAAAATCGCTGATCACCACCGAATACGGGTTGCCGTGCCGCTTGAGCCAGGCAACCGAATCGTCGCGTTTGTCTTTCCACGCGAACCCCACGATTGGGACGATCTGGTTGCGGGCCATGTCGTTCAGCAGCGGATGCTCGACCTGACAGGCGGCGCACCATGATGCCCAGACGTTGAGCAGCCACACCTTTCCCTTCATCTGTGCCGGGGACCAGTTGCCCTCGCCATTGAGCACCGGCAGCGAGAATGCGGGGGCGGGTTTTCCGATCAGGGGGGATGGAACCAGTTTCGGGTCGCGATCCAGACCTTTCAGCAAAAACCAGCCGATCAACGCAAAGATTGCGACCGGAATCAGCAGACGCAGTGACTTCATGGTCTCGAGGCGTATCAACGAGGTGCAAGGCCGCCCGCGACCTGAGGCGCGTTGGCGCTGACGGCGTCGCGCGCGGCGAGTCGACGCCGATATCGGCGGTCTGCGATGGCCACAAATCCGCCAAGCGCCATCAGCACGCAACCGAGCCAGATCCAGTTGACGAACGGCTTCACATGGACCCGGATCGCCCAATCATTGCCCGTGAGCGGTTCACCCATCGACACATACACATCACGCCACAGGCTGCGGTCGATCGCGGCCTCGGTCATGGGCATGCGCTGCGCCCGATACACCCGCTTCTCGGGCAGCAGAACAGCGCGCGGCGGCGTGTTGGCGGCATCGGATTGGCGGCGAAGCTCGAATCGGCCGCGCATCGCATCGTAGTTGGGGCCGGTGACCGTGCGCAGGTCTTTGAACTCGACCCGCCAGCCGCCCACCTCGATCGACTGGCCCGGGGCCAACTGCACCTCGCGCTCGCTTTCGCTGCTTTTGACCAGCGTGACACCAATGACGAAGATCGCAACCCCCAAATGCGCCAGCTGCATGCCCCAGACCGACGCGGGGTGAAGCCGGGCGCGTGAGGCCCGGACTCGCCCGTCCGGTGCTTTCAGCATGTCGAGCATTGCGACCACGACGCCAGCAGCGATCCAGAGGCCAAATGCCAGGCCGCTTGCTGCGAGCGGGCGGAAACCGGCGTCGGTGGTCAGCGGTTGCAGCAGCGCTGCAGCGATGGCGACCGCCAGAGCCCACCGCAGGCGTCTTGCGATATCGGGCAGCGGCGCCTGCTTCCAGCGCGTGAGCGGTCCGACCGCCATGAGGAACATGGCGGGCGCCATGAGCGGATAGAACACGGCTTCAAAGTAGGGCGGACCGACCGAGATTTTGCCCATGCCAAGCGTATCCAGCGCGAGTGGGTAGAGCGTGCCCAGCAGCACTGCCGCCATGGCAACCACCAGTACGACGTTGTTGGCGAGCAGCATGGACTCGCGGGATATCAGCGCGAAGCCGCTGCCCGAACCCAGCGCGGGCGCGCGCCATGCATACAGCAGCAGCGACCCACCGATGACCACAGCCAGGAAAATGAGGATGAACACGCCTCGCGCCGGGTCGGTGGCAAACGCGTGGACGGAGGTAAGCACGCCCGAGCGGACCAGGAACGTGCCGAGCAGGCTCAGACTGAATCCGAGGATGGCGAGCAGAACGGTCCAGCTTCGAAAGGCGCCCCGCTTCTCGGTAACCGCCAGCGAATGGATCAGCGCGGTGGCCACCAGCCAGGGCATGAACGAGGCATTTTCAACCGGGTCCCAGAACCACCAGCCGCCCCAGCCCAACTCGTAGTACGCCCAGAACGAACCCAGCGCGATGCCCAGCGTGAGGAACGCCCAGGCCACCGTGGTCCAGGGACGGGCCCAACGCGCCCACACTGCGTCGAACCGCCCGCCAATCAATCCGGCAACCGCGAATGCGAAGGCAACCGCCAATCCCACATAGCCCATGTAGAGCAGCGGCGGATGGAAGACCATGCCCGGGTCCTGCAGCAGCGGATTCAGGTCGCGCCCGTCGGCCGGGGGAGGAATCAGGCGTTCGAATGGGTTGGACGTGAACAGCAGAAACATCAGAAAGCCGATGGTGATGCCGCCCATGACCGACAGGATGCGCGTGCGAAGCACGTGAGGAAGCGACGCGGAGAAGGCTGCGACCGCTGCGGTCCAGCCGGTAAGCATGAGCACCCAGAGCAGCATGGAGCCTTCGTGCGACCCCCAGGTGGCGGCCACCCGATAGGCAATGGGCAGAGACAGATTGGAGTGCGTGGCAACCAGCGATACGGTGAAGTCATTGCCGACAAACAGTGCGCTCAGGCACAGGAAGGCAAGCAGTACCAGCGAAAACAGCACTGCGGCAATCGGGCGTGCGGTATCGGTAAAGGCCCGTGCGGTGCCGCTGGGGCGCATAAACGTGCCCGCCATGGGTAATACTGCGAGTATTACCGAGAGCGCGAGCGATAGCGCGAGCGCAAAATGACCCACTTCAGCAATCATGGTTTAGCTGGCTTCTGTTTGAACTGGTCGGGCGCACCGATTGGATGGCCGGCGCGCTTGAGCGCTTCCGCCGCCTCAGGGGGCATGTAGTTTTCGTCGTGCTTGGCGAGCACTTCGCGAGCCTGGAAACTGCCGTCTGACAGGACCAGGCCCTGTGCCACCACGCCTCGCCCCTCTTTGAAAAGGTCGGGCAGGATACCGGTGTAGGTGACGGCGATGGTGTGCACATTGTCGGTAACGGTAAACCGGACGGTGGTGCCTTCGCGTTGAACGCTGCCGTCGCCCACCAGGCCACCGATTCGAAACACCCGACCCGTGGGCGCCTTGCCCTGCGCCACTTCGCTGGGTGTAAAGAAGAACACCAGGTTGCTGCGAAACGCATTCAGCACGAGCGCGGTGGCGACCGACAGCGCGATCAGGCCGGCAAGAATCCAGGCGAGTCGACGATGGCGCGGTTTCATGATGCCTGGGAATCGGTGCGCATGGCACGGGCCTGCTCGATGGCACTGCGTCGTGAGCGGCGCAGCACCACGATCTCGATGACCAGTGCCAGCGCAAACATGCCGTAGGAACTCCAGATGAAGAACCCGTGCCCGCCCATTGCCAGCCACTCTGTCATCAGACGCCTCCGTGCCTTGGTGCGGCGGCCGGATCGTTGGCTGCCTTGGCCGGTGATTCCGCGATGAATCGGCCGACCCAGTCGCTGAGCGCTTCGCGCTCGATGATGAGCGTTCGCACCCGGTGCAGCGCGGTGGCGATGGCGTACGACCAGGCTGCAAAGGTCATCAGCAGCATGGCGGTCAGCATCGTTTGCGCCATTTTCGGGGCGGCGGTCATGGAGATGGTGGCACCCTGATGCAGGGTGTTCCACCAACGCACCGAGAAATAGATGATGGGGACATTGACGACCCCCACCAGCGCAAGGAGCGCGCAGGCGCGATCGGCGCGCCGCGGGTCGTCAATGGCCGACCGCAGCGCGATCAGCCCGAGATAGAGAAAAAGCAGCACCAGCGTGGAGGTGAGGCGGGCATCCCAGACCCAGTAGGTGCCCCAGGTGGGCCGCCCCCAGAATGCGCCTGTCCAGAGTGCGATGAATGCAAACATGGCGCCGGTTGGGGCCAGCGCCTGGGCCATCATGGCCGGAAGCCGCGCATTGAGCGTGAGCGAGAAAAGTGACCAGAATGCGATGACCACATAGATAAGCATGGCCATCCATGCTGCAGGGACATGGATGAAGATGATGCGGTAGGACTCGCCCTGTTGTGCATCGGTGGGTGCAATGACGAACCCAACGTACAGGCCGGCAACGGCGAGCGCAACCGCGACCCAGCCGAACACGGCGGTCAACGGACCCGCAATTGGATAGAACGACGCGGGCGAAGCAAATCGAAACCAGTTCATCGCAGCCATATCACTCGTGGGCGATTCTAACCGCCAGCGCCAGCGTTGCCGGGCCGACCATGCTCGCCAGGATGGATCCGGCGGCGAGCAGCGACAGATGCGCCTCCGCACCCAGGCCTGCGGCCGCAGATTCCACCGATCCCGCCCCGAAAATCAGGACCGGCACAGCGAGTGGCAGCACCAGCAGACCCAGCAGCGTGGAGCCGCCCCGCGTGCCGAGCGCGAGCGCAGCCGACACCGCGCCCAACCAGGTCAGCAGCGGCGTGCCCAGCAGCAGGCTGGCCGCCAGAATCGCAATCCCTTCGCCATCGAGGTTGAATTGCAGGCCGGATAGCGCCGACAGGAGGACCAGCGGCGCCGACGTGGTCAGCCAGTGGGCCAGCACCTTGCCCGACAACAGCGCCGACAGCGGGGCCGGTGCCAGCAGCATCTGCTCGAGCGTGCCGTCGGCGTGGTCCGCCGAAAAAAGCCTGGGAAGACTGAGCAGCGTGGCAAGCAGTGCACTGACCCAGGCGATACCGGGTGCGATGGCGCGTAGCAGCGACGCTTCGGGCGCCATGGCGAGCGGAAACATCGATCCCACCAGCACAAAGAACACCAGCACCAGCGCAACCTCGCCGCGGCTGCGCAGCGCTAGCCTGAGATCGCGCAGACACGCCCAGCGCAGAGCAGCCAGCGCGGTGGCAGGCGGGCTTGCCGGGTAGCGTGATGATGCTGCCATCAGCCCGCCGCCGCCGGCATGGTGCCTGCCCGGGCGCCCAGATCAAGTTCAATGGGCGGCCGGTCGCAGTCAATCGGCTGGTGCGTGGCAATGACTGCGCTGCCGCCCTGGGTGAGATGCTCACTCAAGAGTCGCCCGAACAGGGCCTGCCCATGACTGTCGAGCGCGGTGGTGGGCTCATCAAGCAGCCAGAGCTTTCGTTGCGCACCCGCCAGTCGCGCAAGCGAGAGGCGGTGCCGTTGACCTGCCGACAAACGCTGAAACGACAGGTTGGCACGCGAGAGCAGGCCGCATCGCTCGAGCAGGGCGTCGACCTCGGACCGCGCGTGCTCGGCTGGCAATCCGGAGTCAAGTGCCCGCTGAAGCACAAGGTTGTCGCGCGTGCTGAGCGCGTCCTTCCAGCCCGCGGCATGGCCCTGATACAGCATCACCGAATGCCATTCGGTTGATCCCGACTGACGCGCAACACCGTCCCACATGACGCGGCCCTCGGCAGGCCTGCCCAGGCCGGCAATGGCCCGTATCAGCGTGGATTTTCCCGAGCCATTCGGGCCGGTGAGCCGCAGCCACTGACCGGGAGGCAGTTGAAAGCTGAGCGACTTGAACAACAGCCGGTAGCCTGCGCTGCAGGCAAGGCCATCCACAGCAAGCCCGGACGCCTCAGCTGACTCGAAGCCCCACTGCGGGTCGGGTCGAGCCACCGCCTCGGTCACGGTTGAACGACCCGATCGATCCGAAGCTTGAGTCCGCTCTGGCCAGGGCGGGCGGCGACGGGTTCGCTGATCAGATCGCCGGGTTCGCGAAGCGCATTGCCGCTTCGGCTAAGGCGAACTTCGATGATCAGTTGATCAGCCGACGACAGACGTCGCGCAGTGTCCATCGCGAGTGAATCGTCGAGTCGAAACACCCGCGGCAGCGACGGGTTATCCACCCGCAGCACCGCAAGGGGTACGCGTGGACCGGTTGCGCTTCGTGCCGTGACGAACAGCGTGCGCGCCGAGGAAGCCTGTGCCGCGAGTTGGGGGTCGATGGCGATTTCGCCAGTGACCGCCTCAGACGGTGCGGCTGCGGTGGCGCCAGGTGCGCTGTCGCGCGACCCGCTTGCCTCGAGTTGAGCATCGATGCGGGCCAGCACGTCGCGCAGCGCGTCGCGCTGCGGCTGCTCAGCGGGCATCGAATCGAGCAGACGTTTCAGATGGACGCGCGCCGCCTGCAGATTACCCGCCTGGAACTGCGCCGCGCCCATGAGTGCCACGGCCTTGGGATCATCGGGATCGAGTCGCAGCGCCTGCTCAAGCAGCGCCATGGGACGCCCGTCGAATCGGCCATCACGCGTGATGGCCAGTGACTCGGCGAACTCGGCCAGCAGCCGGGCATTCGGCGCGGTTCGACGAAGCACCTCTTCGAACGCTTCATTGGCCTCGGCCAGACGGCCGCGAAATTTGCGAGCGCCGGCAAGCATCATCCACGCTTCGGTATCGTCGGCATTGCCCCGCACGCGGCGCTCAAGGTCGGCGATCATCTGATCAAGTTTATGCTCGTCGATTTCGCCATCACCCAGGGCCATTTCACCGGTAGCAAGTTCCGGTGCACCGACCGTCTGATAGACCAGAAACGACAAGCTTGGCACGATGATGGCAATGGCCAGGGCGGCTATCCGGGCAGCCAGGGTGCTGCGAGCAGGCTGGGAAATGGTGGTTGCTGCGGCCTGCTCTGGCAGCTCACGCGCCATTTGCGCCACCAGTTCGTCTATGGCGGCTGATGCTTCATCTGCCGACAGGCGGCCCGCATCGCGTTCGCGTTCAATTTCCCTGCGCCGGTCACGGTAAACGGCAACCAGCGGATCGCTTTCAGCGTTGATCTGATCGGACGCGGCCACGCGTCGGGCGAGCAGAGGCCAGAGCACCGGCAGCAGCGCCACAACAGTCAGACAGCCGACGATGGTCCAGAGCAGCATCGAATGCGAGACGCAGCGTGTTCGGCTGCAGGCAGTTGAAACGCGGCGAATTGTCTCACACGGTCATCGGGCGTCTGCTATGCCTCGCGCCTGATCGCTCGCCACTATCTGCTGCTCGCGGTGCTGGTTGTGCTGGCCGGCAACCTCATTGGGCTGTCCGCAGGCAAAGCGCTCGGCGCCTGAATGACCAGTCTGTTCACCGATATCTTTCGGATTCCAGGCTCCACCCATCGGATTGAACCGTGGGTCGCTGGCGTGCCGGTGGTGGTCTCAACGCTCGGCGCACTGGCTGCCGCGACGCTGTCGGTACGCGAGGTACTGAGGCTGTCTGCCGCCGAAGCAATGCAGCCGCCGGCGCCGCCGGTATACCGCCACCACGGCGGCGGTTTGCAGAAGCGGCCATCGCGACGCTCGCCCGCCATCACCATGATCTCGCGATCGATTCTCAGGCGGCCCGTTCGCGCGACGCTCACTGTGCTTGGCATGTCCGGAGCGATTGCCATTCTGGTCGCTGGCAGCTGGTGGCGTGATGCATTCGATCGAATGATCGGGCTTCATTTTGGTGTGGCCATGCCCGCAGACCTGCATCTGGGCATTGTCCGCGCAGTACCCGAGCGGGTGATCCATCAGGTGGCGCGACTGCCGGGCGTCATCCAGACCGAAAGCCGGCGCTCGGTCCCCGTTCGAATTGGCACTGGCGAGCGCGCTGAGCGCCTGCAGCTCGAAATGCTGTCAAACGAGCCTCGCCTGCGCTGGTAACCGATCTGGTGGCTGACGCGCTGCCTGCGAAGGGTTCGAGGCACGCTGCGGTCGGTACGTCGTTGCGCGGCGGCTGCATGGAAATGGGACGATATCGGCCATGGAGGCCGAGATGCTGCGGTCAAACCATGATGCGCGGCTTGTTCGCGCTCATGTCCCCGCGAGGCCGTCGTCAGGCGGTCTGGCCCAGTGGTTCGCGGTGCAGGCGCCTGATCAGCGTATCGACAAAATTTTCGCAGCGATCAAGCTGTTCGATTTCAACGCATTCGTCGGGCTGATGCGCGACCGAGATGCGGCCTGGCCCGCAGATGATGGTGGGAATGCCGATGCCCTGCAGGATGCCGCCCTCGGTACCGAAGCTGACGCGTCCCACCGCCGAGTGCCCGCAAAGCGGTGTGATCGCCTGGGCCAGATAGGTGTTGCCGCGTTCGTCGAGCGCTGGCGTATCAAAGATTTCATCGAACTCAATGAAACAGTCGGGCGCGATCGCGCGCATGCCCGGCAACACCTCGGTATTGCACCAGGCCTTCAACTCGCCAAGCAGCTCGGCAGCCGTGGCACCGGGCAGGGCCCGAATTTCGAGCAGGAATTCGCAGTCTTTTGCGGTGATGTTGTGCGCGGTGCCGCCCTGGATTCGACCGACGTGGATGCTGGTGTGAGGAAACTCGAATCCGTCATGCCGCGCGGCCTCCCGCATTCGCTGCTGCATCTGCTGACAGCGAACGATGATGCGTGCGGCCACCTCAACCGCCGAGACACCGCTGTCGCGCAGCGACGAGTGCACTGAATGGCCGCGAATTCTGACCCGATAGCCGGCCGCGCCTTTATTGGCCACGACCACCCGCATCGACGTGGGTTCACCGATGATGCAGGCCTGGGGTCGAACCGGCGCGCTTGCCAGATGATCGGCGAGCTGACGCATGCCGCCCATATTGGTTTCTTCGTTGTAGGACAGGGCGATATGAATGGGCGTGCTGAGCCGCGCTTCAATGATGCGGGGAACGGCCTCGACCACGCACGCAATGAAACCCTTCATGTCGGCGGATCCGCGCGCATAGAGACTGCCCTCGCGCTCGGTGAGCGCAAACGGATCGGTGGACCAGGCCTGCCCTGCCACGGGCACGACATCCGAATGCCCGGACAGCATCAATCCGCCGCGGTCAGTGGGTCCGATGGTGGCGAACAGATTGGCTTTGCCCGACTCCGGAGCGTTTTGAACCGTGGCCTGGATCCCGTGGTCGGCGAGGCGGTTCGCGACCCAGTCAATCAACGCGATGTTGCTGTTGGCGCTGACTGTGTCGAACGCAACCAGGGTCCGTAGGGTGTCGATGGTGGCGGCAAGGGTCATCAGAGGCCTCGGGGCGGCAGGTCCTGCGGTGGTCCGCTGGGCAGTCAGGGGGAATCGGAATATTATAGAAAAATTGTTGACGCCCTGTGGAGGCCGCGATGAATGCTCCCGAAAAAAGCCCGCTTCATGCGATGACAGCGCCTGATCTGTCGTCGTGGTGGATGCCCTTTACCGCAAACCGGAACTTCAAGGCCAGGCCCCGAATGCTGGCACGGGCGAGTGGCATGCACTACTGGACCGACGACGGCCGTGAAATCCTGGATGGCACTGCGGGTCTCTGGTGTGTCAATGCGGGCCACGGCCGCGAGGAAATCGCCCGTGCAGTGGGCGAACAGGCGGCCATGCTTGATTTCGCCCCCTCCTTTCAGTTCGGTCACCCGATCGGCTTCGAGTTCGCCAGCCGTCTCACCCGCATTGCGCCGCCGGGGTTTGGCAAGGTGTTCTTCACCAATTCGGGCTCCGAATCGGTCGATACCGCGCTCAAAATTGCGCTCGCGTACCACCGCGCCCGCGGCCAGTCCCAACGCACGCGCCTGATCGGGCGCGAGCGGGGCTACCACGGCGTGGGCTTCGGCGGCATCTCGGTCGGCGGCATCGTCAATAACCGTCGCGCGTTCTCGGGCAATCTGCTCAGCGCGGTTGATCACCTGCCCCACACGCACAACCTCGAGCAGAACGCCTGGTCGCGTGGCCAGCCCGCCTGGGGCGCTCACCTGGCCGATGACCTCGAGCGCCTGGTGGCGCTTCATGGCGCCGACACCATCGCCGCAGTCATCGTCGAGCCGGTGGCGGGTTCCACCGGCGTTCTGGTGCCGCCCAAGGGCTATCTTGAGCGCCTGCGCGACATCTGCACCCGGCATGGCATCCTGCTCATCTTCGATGAGGTCATCACCGGGTTCGGCCGCCTCGGCGCGCCATTTGGCACTGACTACTTTGGTGTCAGCCCCGACCTATTCACCGCCGCGAAGGGCCTCACCAACGCCACGGTGCCGATGGGCGCGGTGTTCGTGCGCGATGAAATCCACGATGCGTTCATGCAGGGCCCCGAACATCTCATCGAACTGTTCCATGGCTACACCTACTCGGGCCATCCGCTCGCCTGCGCAGCGGGCATCGCCACGCTCGATATTTATGAACGCGAGCAGTTGTTGACCCGGGTCAGTCAGATCGCAGACATGTGGGCCGATGCGATACACAGCCTGCGCGGCATGCCGCACGTCATCGACACCCGCAATATCGGACTGATCGGCGCGATCGAACTGGAGCCACGCCCAGGGGCGCCGGGTGCCCGCGCGTTCGATGCCATGGTGGCAGCCTTTGAGGCCGGCCTCATGATCCGCTTCACCGGCGACATCATTGCGTTGTCGCCGCCCCTGATCATCGAGCCCAGCCATATTGACCGTCTGTTCACCACGCTGCGGGGTGTGATCGCGAAGCTGGCCTGAGGCCGATGCCCTGTCGGTCCGCGGCAACCCGGTCCTTGATAACCCTGGAAAATCAGATAATCACTACAAAGTATTTTTCGCAATAAGCAATCGGCGACAGAATCCATCCCCCTGATTCCTTTTGGGTTGTGTTGCCATGAAAGCTGTCGTTGCGTTGTTAATGGGTTGGTTTCTGTCGGCGTCGGTCGTCATGGCTGCGCCGCCGTTGCTCACGCCTGCCGAATTGCAGCCGCTTCTGTCGAACCCGGCGGTGCGCGTCATCGATATCCGCGATCCGAAGTCCTACGCCACGGCGCACATTCCAGGCGCCGTCAGCGCACCCTACGGCAGCTGGCGTGGCCCGGCATCGAGCCCCGGCGAGTTGCCCGAACTGACCAAGCTCACTGCACAGGTTCGCAGGCTGGGCCTCACGCCCACGACGCGCGCGGTGGTGGTGTCCAGCGGCGCTGATGCAACCGACTTCGGCGCTGCGGCGCGGGTCTACTGGACGCTGAAGGTGCTGGGGCTCAAAGAACTGTCGGTACTGAACGGTGGCGTGAAGGCGTGGGCGGCCGCAGGGCTGCCGCAGGATGCCAACCCCGTGACCGTTGCCGCGAGCGATTTCCAGCCCACACTCGATGCCTCGATGATTGCCACCCGTGACGAAGTGGCGCAGGCGATCGAGCGCAACAACGCCACGCTGGTCGATGCGCGCCCGGCCGACTTCTTCAACGGTCAAACCCGACACGCTGCCGCACGCAGCGCGGGAACGCTGAAGGGCGCGGTCAATGTCGAACACGCCAGCTGGTTCCAGCCCGGAACCTCCACCTTCATGTCAGTCGATGAGGCGCGCCGCGTGGCCTCGGCGTTGAGGCTCGACCCAAAGCGCGACACCTTGTCGTTCTGCAACACCGGGCACTGGGCCGCCACGAACTGGTTTGCCCTGTCCGAGGTACTGGGTCAGCCGCAGGTGAAGCTGTACGCGGGTTCAATGGTTGACTGGACATCGTCACCGCAGGCATTGCCGATGGATAACGCGCCCGGTCGGGTCGGTCAGCTGATGGTCGACTTCAAGATGTGGGCCGCCCGCACGTTCAACTGAGCCAAGCCTGCCCATGTCACAGGTCCCTGCCGGAGGCGCAGCCGCGTCGTCCCCCGCCCCGTCCAGGCTGGCAGGGCGGGGTCTGCTCAGTCTGGTGATTGGCGGTTTTTTCGTGCTGCTCGTCATGGCGGTCTCGATCAGACAGGCAGCGCTGTTTCTGGTGGGGATAGGACTGGGCGCCGCACTGGCCGGATGCCGATTTGGCTTCACCACCGGTTGGCGACAGCTGGTCGCCGACCGCGATCCGCGCGGCGTGACGGGTCAGCTGCTGCTGCTCGCTTTGGCTGCGGCGCTTGCCATGCCATTGCTCGGCAGGTTTGGCGAACTGCAGGCGGCGCTGGGTCCGCCCAGCATCTCGCTGCTGGTGGGCGCATTTGTGTTTGGTCTGACCATGCAGATTGCCGATGGCTGCGGGTCCGGCACGTTGTACAAGGCCGGCATGGGCGTCCCGCTCAATCTGGGCATCCTGCCGGTGTTCGCCTTTGGAAGCTTTCTGGGGTCGCTGCACCTGTCCAGCTGGCTGTCGCTTGGCGGAACCGAACCCGTTGGCCTGGTGGGACAGCTCGGATCAGGCGCAGCACTTGCACTGACCCTGGTGGGGCTGGCGCTGCTCGCCGTGTTGATTCGGCTCTGGGTGGGTCCGGGACGGTCCTGGATTGAGCGCCGGTGGATGATCGGTGCGGTTGCGCTGGCGCTTCTCGCCACCTTGAATCTGCTCTTTGCGGGTCAGCCCTGGGGCGTGGTGTACGGTTTTGGGCTGTGGGCGGCCAAGGTGGCGCAGGTCACGCCCTGGTGGGATCCCGCAGCCAGCCCGTTCTGGTCGCAGACAAGCCATGCGGCCCTGCTGTCGCAGAGCGTTCTGATGGATGTTACGTCCATCACCAACATCGGTATTCTGGCTGGCGCGCTCTGGATATCGGCCCGCACTGATGAAGCGTCGCGCCCGCTTACTGCCGCACAGTGGGCGATCGGCCTCGCCGCGGGGCTGCTCATGGGATACAGCTCCCGGCTGGCTTTTGGATGCAATGTGGGCGCGATGCTAAGCGGCATATCCACCGGCAGCGTGCACGGTTGGATCTGGTTTGGGCTTGCGTTCGTCGGGTCGCTGGCTGGAATACGGCTGCGCAAACGTTTCGGATTCGATCGATGAACACGCCTTTGCACGCATCGAGATCTCAAGGTCCTCAGCGCAGACGAAGGGCGTGGGCATTCTGGGGCGTGCTTGTGCTCTTCATCGCATGGGATTTCCATGCATCCAGCCCAATCGATCTGCGTGACGAGCCTCCGCTGATCGCCGCGGGCTCGGGCAGGCTGAGCGCTGGCGGCCACTGCTCCATGTCGAAGTAGGGCCTGCGCCTGGCGTGAGTGTGCGCCGGCCGCTCTTAGGCAAACAGCGCGTCAAACCCCTCCTCGGGTTCAAATCGGCCGTCGCGAAACAGCAGCCGTGTTGGACCGGGCATGGCCCGCTCGCGCACAGGATGGTGTGGGTCACCCGGGTAAGCGACCAGACGGCCGGCCTCAACATTGCGCGGGCTCGGCTCGATGGTGGGGGGCGGCCGGCGCCTTGCTTCAGCCAGGATGTCCGCAGCGCAGTTGAATCGAGAGAAGTGCGCGAGCGTCATGATCTGTGGGGCCGCCAGATCGAGTTCGCGGGCCCAGTAGCGTTCAAGCGCGTCGCGCGGCCGCTGCCAGATGCCCTCGGTGGTTTCGCGCTGGTCGTGTCGGGCCACTTGCGTGGCCGGCGACATTGCAACGAAAAAGCGGGTGTCGAAGCGCTTGTTCATGAGCGTGGCCATCTTGGGTGTGACCCAGCGCGACCAGGGAATCAGCTGGCTGATTTCAAGTTTCAGGTCAAACGATTCGAGCAGCTCGAGAAAGCTGAAGCCCTCGCGTGCCTGCTGGCCGACGCGCTCGGCAAGCGCGCCATCGATACCGTGCGCAAACAGAACGCCGCACTCCTCGAATGTTTCGCGGCAGGCGGCCACAAAATAGCCGGCGGCATGATGGGGCTCAATCGCCTGGTCGGCCAGCGCGCGGTGCAGCGCGTCAGGCGCTTTGTCGAGTCGCGCAAGCAGGGCGTCATCGTGATCGTCGTGGTCGACCTTCCCCCCCGGGAATACATAGGCACCACCCAGCACATCCGAATTGCCGTGTCGGCGCAGCATGAACACCTCGGGGCCGTTGTCGGCATCGCGTATCAGCATGACGCTGGACGCGGGTCGGGGCGGTGTGGTGACTTCGGCTTCGTTCAGTTGCAGCGCCATGTTGCATTCCTGTCAGCGAGAGGGGTTGCCGGGCTCAGCGTTTAATTTGCTCCGCATCGGCGCCGCGGGCTTTTGCCGCGCGGCGACCCCACGACCACACATAGTTGAGACCTGAGGCAAGGACGGTGCAGGTTAACGCCGCGTAGGCTGGCTCAAGCCCGGCAGTCATCTCGATGATACCGGCAGCGTCGACCAGCACGCCGGTGAGCACGCCGAATTCGAGCGCGGTGTTGAGTTTGGAAAGCCGCGTGGGCGCCATTTCGTATTCGTGAATCAGAAAGTGGAATGCCACGGCGCCGAAGACGATGATCACGTCCCTTGCGATCACCGCTGCGGCGAGCCAGCTCGGCAGTAATCCTTCAGCGGCCAGCATCAGGGTGACGGTAAGCATCGTGAGCTTGTCCGCGAGCGGATCGGCGATTGCGCCAAAGCGGGTGCGCTGGTCCCACCGGCGCGCGAGAAAGCCGTCGAGCAGATCACCCAGCGCGCACAGTGCGAACAGCAGCAGCGCTATGCCAAATTTGCGCTGCGCAAGCGTGTAAGCGATCACCGGAATCAGAAGTGCCCTGACGATTGTGATCAGGTTGGGCAGCGTCAGAAGCCGTGGCGTCATGAGCGGGTTCGGTCAGAGAGAAATTCCGCGAGGGCGCGGCCGGTGTGTGAATCAAGCTGTTGAATCAGCTGCTCGGGCGGCGCACTGGACACCAGACGGCCACCGCCTGCACCGCCCTCGGGTCCGAGATCAACCATCCAGTCGGCTTCGGCCCAGATATCAAGATTGTGCTCCACCACCACCAGCGTATTGCCGGCATCGACGAGCCGATGCAATACGCGGATCAGTTTCTCGACATCGGCCATGTGCAGGCCCACGGTGGGTTCATCGAGCACATACAGCGTGTGGGGGCCGGCGGGCACCGACGCCCCGGAAGCCAGCGCCTTGGCCCTGGCGCGAGCAATCCGCGGATCGTCAACCTCGGTGAGCGTGCGAACTTTCGCAAGCTCGGTCACCAGTTTGATTCGCTGCGATTCGCCCCCCGACAATGTCGGGCTGGGCTGGCCAAGCGTCAGGTAACCCAACCCGACGTCCTGCAATAGCTGCAGCGGATGCGCGACAGACGGATGTGCAGCAAACCAGGGCAGCGCCTCATCCACGCTCATCGACAAAACGTCACCGATCGAGGCGTCGCGCAGACGGATGGACAGCGTTTCGGGATTGAACCGCCGGCCGCCGCAGGCATCGCACAGTACTTTCACATCGGGCAGGAAGCTCATTTCGATGGTCTGCACGCCCTGGCCCTCGCAGGCAGGGCAGCGGCCGCTGCCAGTGTTGAAGCTGAACCGCGACGCAGTAAAGCCGCGAAGCCGTGCTTCAGCGCTGTCGGCGAACAGCCGACGAATCGCATCCCAGAAACCGATATAGGTGGCCGGGCACGATCGAGGGGTCTTGCCGATGGGGGTCTGGTCAACCTCGAGTACCCGGCTGATGGGCTGCCAGCCATCAAGTGTCTCAAGTCCGGACAGCCTGGGCTGGGGCTTGCGGTTGTTGCGGGCGCGAACCTGCGCCGCCACGTTGCTGAGCAAGACCTCGCGCGCCAGCGTGGACTTGCCTGAGCCCGATACGCCAGTGATCACACTCAGTCGGCCCAGCGGAATCTGCACATTGACGTGCCGAAGGTTGTGACGATGCGCCCCGCGCAGCGTCAGCCAGCCCGCCGGATCCTGGCTGCCCACGGCGCGGCGCGGCGATAACGGATGGGCAAGCGGCTGAGACAGGTAGCGACCGGTGAGACTGTCGGGGTGGGCGGCCAGCGCCGCGTGGTCACCGGCAGCAATGACCCGCCCGCCCAGCCGACCTGCGCCAGGGCCAATGTCAATCACATGATCGGCGCGACGAATGGTGTCCTCGTCATGCTCGACCACCAGCAGCGTATTGCCCTTGGCGCGAAGCATCTGCAGCGTATCAAGCAGCACCCGGTTGTCTCGCGGGTGCAGGCCGATTGTGGGTTCGTCGAGCACGTAGCAGACACCCTGCAGGTTCGAGCCCAGTTGCGCAGCGAGCCGGATACGCTGCGCCTCGCCGCCCGACAGCGTGGGCGCGGCGCGGTCAAGGGCCAGATACCCCAGGCCGACATCTGAAAGGAAATCAAGTCGCGATCGGATTTCTGTCAGCACATCGCGTGCGATGTCGGCGGCGCGGCCCGAAAACTCAACCTGACGCAGCCATCGCGAGCAGTCATCCACTGGCATCGCGGTAAGTTCCGCGATCGAGATGTCCGCGAGCTTGACCGCAAGCGCAGTGGCATTGAGCCTGCGACCATCGCACTTTGCACAGGGCGCTTCCCCCGGCCCCTGCTCGTCGGAGTCGGCGCTGCCTGTCGCGTCATCCCGGGCAGCGGCTGCGCGTGCGTCGGCTGCGATCTGATCGGCCAGCTTTTCGGCAAGCGCACCCACCGACTCGACACTGGTGTCTTCGCCCGAGCGGTGCCGTTCATCCACCTGAGGAACATAGGGCAGCTTGATGCCCGTCCCGATGCAGGCTGCACACCAGCCAATCTTTGAGTTGAATGAGAACAGTCGCGGGTCGGGTTCTGCGAAACTCGCCGCACACGACGGGCAGGCCCGTCGGGTTGAAAACAGCCGGGGCTTGAGCAGCAGGGCCTCACGCTCAAACGCGTCGCGATCGCCGGCGGCGTGGGCGTGGTGAAGCGACTCAAGCGAATCGATCACCATGACCCGGCCTTTGCCAAGGTCGAGCGCGGTGGTAAGCGCCTCGCGAAGCTGCGCTTCATTGCGTGGATCCACCTGTAGCGACGCAACCGGAAGCTCAATGTCATGCTCGATGAATCGATCGATTCGAGGAAAGCCTCCGGTGGGGAGAAATCGGCCATCAACGCGAAGGTGCGTGTAGCCGCGAGCGTTGGCCCATTTTGCGAGGTCGGTGTAGACGCCTTTTCGCGCAACGACCAGCGGCGCCAGCAGGCCAATGTGCCGGCCGCGCAGATCGGTCATCAGCCGGGCCAGGATGGCATCGGCGCTCTGGGGCTCGATGCTGACGCCGCAGTCCGGGCAATGCTGCGTGCCCAGCTTCACATAGAGCAGCCGCAGGAAATGGTAGATCTCGGTCAGTGTGGCCACCGTGCTTTTTCGTCCGCCACGGCTGGTGCGCTGCTCAATTGCAACCGTGGGTGGAATGCCGTATAACGCGTCGACATCGGGACGCGTGGCCGGTTGCACAAACTGACGCGCATAGGCGTTGAGCGACTCGAGGTAGCGGCGCTGGCCTTCGCCAAAAATCACATCGAAGGCCAGTGTGGATTTGCCCGATCCTGATACGCCGGTGATTACGGTCATCTGGTCGCGCGGGATCTCGACATCGATGTTCTTCAGGTTGTGTTCGCGCGCGTGGTGCACCAGGATGGAATGTCGCCCGCGCTCGCGCAGGGCGCTTTGCAGCGGTTTACCTTCGCGCGCGAATCCGGAGTCGATGGCAGGTTCGGCTGCGGTCAGCAGCGGGGCAGCTGAGGGCTCGTTGGCAGCGTTGCCGTGGGCCTCGCTCAGCCTGCGCAGCTGCGCCAGATAGTCGGCCAATGCGCGTCCGGTGGCTGAACCAGCGTGGGCCGTCAGCGCTTCCGGAGGCCCGGCAGCGACCAGCTGGCCGCCTCGCTCGCCACCATCAGGACCCAGATCGATCACCCAGTCGGCCGCGCGGACCACATCCAGGTTGTGTTCGATCACCAGCAGCGAGTGCCCCGCGACCAGCAGCTTTCTAAGCGCACGAAGCAGCCGGGCCACGTCATCGAAGTGCAGGCCGGTGGTGGGCTCATCGAACATGAACAGGGTGCCGCGCCGGCCCGATCGCGCCGCCCGCCAGCCGGGCGCTGTGGGCTCGGTGAGTCCCTGACTGGCGGCCTCGGCAAGAAACCCGGCCAGCTTCAGGCGCTGCGCTTCGCCGCCCGACAGTGTGGGTACCGGTTGTCCAAGCCTGAGATAGTCAAGCCCGACATCGGAGAGTGGCTGCAACCTTGAACGAACCTCCGGGTCATCCGCGAAAAAGGCAAGCGCCTCGGTCACGGTCATATCCAGGATGTCCGCCGCCGAGGCCGCTGAGAACCGCGAGCCATCGGCGCGTCGCGCGCTTGCCGCGCCATTGAGTTTTACCTCGAGCGTTTCGTTGCGGAAGCGCTTGCCGTCGCAATCGGCGCAGCGCAGGTACACATCCGACAGAAACTGCATCTCGACGTGCTCAAAGCCGTTGCCGCCGCAGGTCGGGCACCGGCCATCCCCTGAATTGAAGCTGAAGGTGCCCGGCGTGTAGTGCCGCTCGCGCGCCAGCGGCGCGGCCGCCAGGCGCTTTCGAATCGGGTCATAAGCGCCCACGTAGCTGACCGGACTGGAGCGCGCGGTTTTGCCAATGGGTGACTGGTCGACGAAAACGACATCGGCCAGCCAGTCATCGCCCAGCAGGCGGTCAAACGCGCCGGGCGCCTCGGTGGCTTTCCCTTTGGCCTTCATTAACGCCGGCAGCAGCACGTTCTGCATCAGCGTGGACTTGCCACTGCCCGAGACGCCTGTGATGCAGACGAAACGCTCGAGCGGAATGCTGATGTCGATGCCGCGGAGATTGTGTTCGCGGGCGCCTTCAATAATGAGCTTGGGCGTGCCCGCCGCAACCGGCATCGCACGGCCGGTTACAACTTGCCGGCGACCGGACAGATAGTCGCCCGTGAGCGTTGCGGCGGCGCGCAGCGCGGCAGGCGGCCCGTTGAATACAATGTCGCCGCCACGCTCACCTGGGCCGGGCCCGATGTCGATGATGCGATCAGCTGCGAACATTACGGCGGGGTCATGTTCAACGACCACCAGCGAATTGCCTGCGTCGCGCAGGCGACGCATCACCGTGTTGACGCGGTCCATGTCGCGTGGGTGGAGGCCAATCGAAGGTTCGTCAAGCACAAACAGCGTATTGACCAGCGACGTGCCGAGCGCGGTGGTGAGGTTGATCCGCTGCACCTCGCCACCGGACAGCGTTCGCGAATGTCTGTCCAGAGTCAGATAACCCAGCCCGACATCGCAAAGGTAGGTTAGGCGCGCACGCAGCTCGATCAGCAGCAGTGCGAGTGCTTCCTCGCGTGCATCGGTATTGCCGCGCGAGGGATCCGTTTGCGCGGCAACACCATCAAAAAATTCGCGGATGCGTTCAATTGGAAGCAGCATCAGA
>VGHA01000042.1 GCA_016868375.1 Betaproteobacteria bacterium
GCTGAACTGGCGCGATCGGGGGTCCTTGGCAAAGCGGCGCTTGCCAACGATCAGCCCGCCCCGGATTCGCCGCTTGCCCTCCTTGCCGAAGACGCCCTCACCCGAATGCGGGCCGGCCAGCCGGCACTCTCAGGCATGGTCTCTGGGCTGCAATTCGACGCGGTAAGAACCATCGTGGCGCAGTATTCGGGCAAAAATGGCGCCGAGGTATCGCGCGCAATCGACTCGGCTAATCTAAGCCAGATCGCGCGCGTATCTGCAGCGCTTAACGATGCCAGCCAGACAAACCTTCAAAGACCGCGGATTCTCGCAGCGCTCGGTACTGAACCCAATTTGGCTTTGGCATCGCTCGCGGCAGCGGTTCGAACCTCGTTGAACGGCGGAACGAACCGGCTGATTGCAGAGAAGACAGACGGGTCCCGTGCGATCGAGGTAAGTCTTACCAATTCGCTGCAGGACTACCTGAGAGTGGCGGGCGAACAACTGCGTTTCTTCACAACCTCCAACAGCGCAACCGGAGAGCTGGTCTCTGTGGCGGATTTCGAGCGCGGAACCGCGCCCGCGCTATCAGGGGCCCTCAGCGCCGTGTCTCTGGCCTTCACCCAGCCGCAGGGTTCGACGCTGCTCTCGGACACAACGGAAAAAGTGGTTCAGCTTGGATTCAGGGTTGAGCGCGTCGATCCTGCGGGCGTCATGAATATCCGACTTGCTGCAATCGTTGATCGCGTACGCATGAAGTGGTCGCCGGAAGGCCTGGTTGTGCGCACCCCTGACGACTCAACGCTTTACGGATCGTTCCGCATTGGCGCCACAGCAGAAGAGTCGCCCCTTACCTTGTCAAATACCAACAACCGGCTCGCCAATCTGATTTCGACCCAAGCGGGCTCACTGCGTATCGATATGGCCGGGTTCCTGGCCGCCCTTGGATTGAATCCCGACGCGATTCTCCAAACTTATTTGAGCGACAGTGTCTTGACGGTGGAAGCTGTGATTTCAGACGTAGTGATTGCACGTGGTCCCGATACGAACCCGCAGAAGCTTGCCGACCTGTCGGTGAGTGTTGCACGCGACGCTGGGCAACCAGCGCTCAACATCCTTGGGGCTGGACTTCGGGGCTCAGTCACCGCAGGACGCTGAGCAACTCTGGCGGGATCAGACTAACCCGAGGCCGACGATTGCGAATCGGCGGAATCGCCTCCGGCGATTCCACGCAGGCACGAACGCATCTGTTTCTTTTCCAGAAAGCTTAGCGGACGAACAAATCGCTCTCGGCTCTGCAGCAGCAATTCACGATCGACTTCCTGAGGAATGCCGGTGCTTTGTGCAAGCGCAACGCGCAGCTCTTCCCGACTTTCCTCGCTTTGGGAACCCCACCAGCTGCGAACCACTTCTTCGATGGTGGCATTGTGCTCTCTCCCAGCCGACTGGGCATCCGCTCCGCGGTCCTCGCCATTGGGTAGTGGCTTCAGATCGGAGAGATCTTCCGGACGAACGGTCAATCGACGATCGGCCTGCGACAAAAGCAATGCCCACTCGGGGTCTTCCTGGCGAAGCAATGAAAAGTCGAGCACCCCTTCATCGGTCAACATGACGACACTCAATCCACGCAGCTGCGCGTCGTCGATGGCTGGAAGGATGCGTTCGTCATCGCAGGCAATCAGCACTGTTTCGCAGGACTGCCACTCGGCGAGACGCCGCAGATCGCGCTCGAGCAATGCCCAGGTTTCCTCACCTTCAACCGCAGACCGGACCAACTGTTCGTCGAACAGTTGTCCGTCAGGGCGATCGGTATACCAATAGACCCTGCGAAAACTCAGATCGAGACCGGTACCGTTCGCGATCCTCGACAAGGTTCTGACGAGCCCACGACGAGAAAGCTCTGGCTCAGCGCCAGGGTCGCACTCACGATAAACGAGCCATGATGTAAAGCGGTCGTCGACGAGTGCGATACACGATGCATGGCGGCTTGTTCTGGGACGACGAGTACCGGTGGAGGCCGACGGGGAGGGGGAGCGAAAAACCTGAGATGCGATATGCCGATTGGGTTTCATCTGAAATTCGTGTTGCTCGTCTGGTGCCCGACTCAGCGTTCGCGAAGCGCCTCCGAGAGCGTTTTGACGACGGGCTTGGTGAGATACTTGAGGACAGTGTTTGTGCCGGTACGAATTTCAACGGTTGCGGTCATGCCCGGTTGAATTTCAAGATCTTCATTGGGACGACCACTGAAGCGCCGACCATCAGTACGTACACGAACACGATAGTACGGTTGTTCGCCCTGCCGTAGATCCTCCGTAAGCGTGTCGGGGCTGATATAGGTCAGCTTACCCGGTAGATCTCCATAGATTGTGTAATCGTAGGCGTCAATTTTCACGGTTGCTGAAAGCCCCGGTTTGATAAAGGCAATATCTGCCGGCATCACCCGTGCTTCGACCAACAGATCGTCTTCCAGCGGAACGATCTGCATCACCTCTTCTCCCGGTCGAATGACACCTCCCCGGGTGGTGATTCGAACATTCTTGACCACGCCATGCAGCGGCGCACGGAGCTCGGTCTGATCAACCTGGGTCATACGTTGCGCCATCGTTTGCTCGATACCGGCAAGATCTTCCAACGCTTTACTGAGCTCGGCCTGTGCATCCTGAAAGTAGCGGTTGCGCTTGTTGGTGATCTGCGAAGTCACCTCGGCCACCTGCCGTTCGAGCCTTAACACTTCGGTGCGGCTCACATCGCCCGTCTTCAGGAGCGGCTGCGTCATTTCGAGTTCGCGCTGGGCAAGCTGCAGCAGGTTTTGCAGCGCTGTGACCTCTTCATCGATCGCAGCCTTGCGCTTATGAAACAGAACCAGTTGGTTTTCACGGATCTGCGGATAGTTGGACAGCATGGGAGGAAAAGCGGGTTCGCCACCAAACACCTCGGCGCGTAATCGTGCAACCGTTGCTGTCAGCCCGGCAGATTTGGCGCGCGCCTCAAGAAACGACGCTTCACTGCGCGCGCGTTCCAATCGAACCAGAATCTGACCACGGTCAACCGTGTCACCGTCCTTGACGAGCAGCTGCTCGATGATGCCGCCGTCCTGCGACTGAATGACCTGCGAGCGCTGGCTGGCGATGACCTGTCCGGGCGCTCGGGTGATCTGGTCAATTTCAGCGAAGTAGGCCCAGGTTACGAAAACCGCAAGTGAAAATGCAGTTGTCCAGAGCGTGAGGCGGGAGCGCCGAAGATCGCGGGACAGAATCCGCCGGTCGCGCCCCGGCTCACCCGATTCAAGGAACCAGAAGATCTTCATACTGCCGCCTCCGCGGCGTTGGCTTTCTGTAACCTCGCAAGAACCTGGTCGCGTGGCCCGTCCAATGCGACCTTGCCTCGGTCGAGGACAATCAGTCGGCTCACGAAGGGCAGCAGGGCTGGCTTGTGGGTAACTGCTACGATGGTTGACTCGGCGGGAATCCCCCCGAAGAGGTGCTTCATCACGGTTGCTTCCAGCGCGCCGTCCATGGATGCGGTGGGTTCGTCAAGCAGCATCAATCGTGGCTGCATCAGCAACAAACGGGTAAGTCCCACCAGCTGGCGTTGACCACCGGACAGCCCACGCCCACCTTCGGTAATCTCGAGCTCAAGGCCCTTGGGATGCCCCTGAATGACCCGATCAAGCCCGGTGGCCTGGCAGGCTTTAAGGATCTGGCCATCGTTGGGCGAAGGTAGCCCAAGCGTGAGGTTGTCTCGAAGCGTGCCGTTGAACAGTCGGACGTCTTGCGGCAGGTATCCGATGTGCTCGCGCACAAATTCGGGCGCAAGGTGCGACATATCCACGCCGTCGAGAAATACCGTGCCCTGCCCCGGCTTGAACAGGCCTGACATCAGCTTGATGAGCGTTGACTTGCCGGACCCCACCGCACCGAGAACCGCGATTCGCTCACCGCCGCGAACCGACAGCTCGGGAACATCAATGACTGCGCGATCTCGGCCATACGCAAACTTAACCTGATCAAGGCGAACCTGCCCAGAACAGGACTGCGGCACGACAAGACGGATTTCAGGATCGCGATCGCCTGGCATCGCCATGATCGCGTCCAATGATTTCAGCGCAACCTTGGCATGCTTCCACTGCACGATCAGGCCGGGTATTTGCGCCATCGGCGCCAGGGCGCGACCGGACACGATGGAACAGGCGATCAAGCCCCCCATTGTGAGGCTTCCTGACGCGATAGCGTAGGCACCCGCGGCGATCAAGAGTACGTAGCTGACCTGCTGGATGGTCTGCGCGAGATTGGTGGAAAACGCCGTGAGCGTCCGCATTCTGAGTTCGCTCTGCGCGATCGTTGCGGTCAGCGCGCGCCAGTGGTCGAGCATCTTCCACTCGCCGCCCGCAGACTTGACCGACTCGATGCCATCAACCGCTTCAATTAGCAATCCGTTCTTACGGTTGGACTCGCCCATGTGCTCGGCAGTGTGCCGCTCGATCGGCTTGCGGAAGGCCATGCCAGCCAGAACCGCAATGGGAACCATCAGCAGGGGAACCAGAGACACCGGTCCTGCCAGCATGGCAATCACCGCGACAAACAGGAGCGCGAAGGGAACGTCGGCGAGAATAAACAGCGTCGACGACGTCATGAAGTTGCGAACCGACTCGAAGTGGCGGATTTGCGAAGCGAATGTACCAACCGTTCGCGGGCGAGCGTCGAGCCGGATATCGAGCGCCTTGCCAAAGAAAATCGCCGACAGTTCTTGATCGATCAGTTTGCAGGCGCGATCCACCATCAACGCGCGAACCTGTTTGAGAATCAGTTCAAGCGCGATCGCGATCAAGACGCCAATGGTAAGCACCCAGAGCGTGGAATAACCTTTTGTCGGCACGACCCGGTCGTAGACCTGCATTGAATACAACGCTGCCATCAGTCCGATGATGCTGACGACTGCTGTGGCGAAAACAGCTTCGAAAAACACCCGCCGGTGGCGCCGAATGGCGAATGCGAACCACTCAGCGGCAGTGCGCGCGGGCGCGCCGGACTCACTGGGTATCGAGGCTACTGTAATGGGCAAGTGGAGGATGACACCGTCTCGCGCGGCCTCCGCGGTAAGCGTCATCGCAGCGCCCGAAGCGTCTTCCACCGCGAAAGCGCCTCCCCCTAACAAGCCGCGCACCAACAGTGCATTGCTGCCATCGGCCGACACCCACAAAGCAGGCATATCACCCCGAACCGCGTGCGCCGGGGAAAGTTCCCGACACTCGGAGTGCGGAAAGCGTGCCTGCCAACACTCGCGGGCCCGCTCGACGCGACCCAGCGCGGCGAGCTCTATCCCATCGTCTGTCTTTGCGAGCATGCTGAAGCGGTGTGCGGGAACCGCCTGTCCCTGCAACGCGGCCAGCCGCGACAGCAGCAGCGCCAGCGTTGGGTCATCGCGGGAGGTTTCGTCTGACATCAGGGTCCAAGTCGTGAAAGGGAACGAGCGTCGACGCGACCGCTCAACATCAGAAGCCGAAGATGTGCCGCCTGAATTCCAGCTTCAAGGTCAGCGAGCGTGTATCGCGCCTGCGTGGTTTCGCGCTGCGCGTTCAACACATCAAGCCAGGTTTTACGCCCAACCTGATACTGCCGGAGGTAAGACGCCACAACTTCATCGGTGGAGCCAGCGATGGCACGGGCAGGCTCAAGCTGAAGGGTTTGCGCCTGGAGATCAAGCCATGCCGCACGGACCTGCTGTGCAAGCTGACGCTCGTGCACAACGACCGATTCCTCGCTGGCCTCAACGCGCGAGGCAGCGGCCTGGACCGCGGTCAGCGACGACAGCCCAGGCCCCGGTTTGAACTCCATGCCCACAAACGCTCTGGTGCGATCCGTGCCAAAAGGTACGGGACCCAGCTGCTGACGGACCGCAGCAAATACCGTGGGACGGGTTCCGGCGCGCGTGACGTCGATCTGGGCGCGAGAAGCGACGACCAACGCCTGCAGCCTCCGACGCTCTGCAGAAAAATCCAAGGCCGCGTCAAGCGCTTCCAACTCGCTTCCGGGAACCCCTGGCAATCGATCTGGCGCGCGCAGCCCACCCGCGAGGGAGATTCCGGAGATCTGCTCCAGACTGACGCGGGCTGTTTCAAGTGCACGCTCAAATTGCAAACGCTCGGCGACGGCCTGTTGAGCGCGCGCCGCAGCGAGCGTTTCATCAGCCTGTGGACTTACCTCAGCACGCACACGTCGCTGGATCATTTCGAGCAATCGACGATGCTCAGCCTCGTTCAGTCGGGCGATCTCGATTCGCGCTTGCTGGCGAATGAATTCGTAAAACGATATGCCCACTGACAGCATGACCTGCTGCTCTGCCTCGATCACCGCTGCAGAGGCTGCCTCACGATTGGCCGTCGCAAGGTCGATCTGACCGGGGATACGCCCGCCGCTCCAAAGTGGTTGCTGGATCTGGAGCGCGGCGGCTCTGGTACCGTCATCGGCCTGTACCTCGCTGGTAACCGATGGAAAGCGCGCCCAGTTGGCGCTATCCAGATCGAAGCCGGACGCCTGCAGTTCGCCTTGCTTCGCCCGAACGGTAGGATGAACTGACACGGTGGCCTCAAGCAGGCGCGACAGGCTGACTGGCCCGCCGCTGGGCAGACGCGACAGACGCCCAGCCTGCGGACGCGCGCTTGCCGCTTCGCTAGCCACGCCAGTGGCGGATTCGGCAACGCTGGCAGCCTGAGCCCATGCCTGAGGGGCCGGCCAGGCGACAATCAGGCCCGTTAGGGCAATACCACCCGCTCCGCCAAGAAGAGCGCGGCACCCAAAGATGGCACGGGAAAACAATAAGGAGCGATGCAAGTCGGTCAAAGCCGTCGCGAGACTAACGTTATCTATAAACCGCGCCCGGATTCTACGTTAATACGACAGGCAGATCGACGCGTCAGCGGCGAAAAGCGACCACCCAAACCACGCGGACGATCACGATTCCCGTCATGACGGCCAGCAGGTCGTTCGGGTCGCCATATTGCCAGGGCGCAAAGGACTGAATGAGTTCAATCAGCAAACCCATCGCTATCAGACCGATCACCAGCCATTTGGGGCTATTTGGATAGGCGATCAGACCAAACGCGGTCAGCGCAGCGAAGACAAGCGAGATCTGGATTTTCCCCCAAAAGCCCGATGTGTCGACGTCTAACGTGCCTGTTGGAGGCAGTGAGAGCGCGACGACGATCATGCAGCAGCACCAGAAGGCTTGACGAAGCATCGGAAAATTTTGGCACAGTCGGCGCTCCGGCCCAAACCAGCCGAGGGCGGGCCAACGCCGCAAAGACATTCGCCTGCGCGGATGCCGTTTACTCGGCTACAGCTCCGGACGCTTTGACGACCGGCGTCCAGCGTTCCAGTTCCGCCTTCAGCATGGCGGCCATCTGCTCGGGGCCCACGCCCATGATCACATAGCCAAGTTCAGTCATGCGTTTGACAAAATCAGGCGACCGGGTGCCCTTGATGGTCTCAGCACTAATCTTGGCGATGGCGTCGGCTGGGGTGCCCGCCGGCGCCGCCAGCCCGAACCAGACCCCCGCCTCGTAGCCCTTGACGCCGGCCTCAGCAATGGTAGGAAGATCCAGGAGAGCGGGATCACGCTTCGCACCCGTGGTTGCGAGCGCACGAAGTTTGCCCGACCGAATGTGCGGAAGCGCTGAGGGGATGTTGTCAAACATGATCTGAACCTGGCCGCCCAACAGGTCGGTGATGGCAGGCGCGCTTCCCTTGTAAGGCACGTGGATCATTTTGGTGGCTGTCAGGTGCATGAACATTTCAGCCGACATGTGAATGCTGGTGCCCGAACCACTGGACGCAAAGGTCATTTTGCCCGGATCGGCCTTGAGCATGGCCAGCAGTTCCTGAACGCTGGTTGCCTTGACCGACGGATGCACAACCAGCACGTTCGATAACGAGACAAGCCCCGCCACCGGCGTCAGATCCTTATTGGGGTCAAACGGCATCTTGCGGTACAGAACCGGATTGATGCCATTGATGCCGCTGGTGGTCATCAGGAGGGTGTAGCCGTCAGGCGCTGAGCGTGACACCTCAACCCCACCAATGTTGCCGCCAGCCCCCGGTTTGTTCTCAACGTTCACCGGCTGACCAATGGTCTTGCTGAGTTCGGCAGCGATTGCCCGGGATGCAATATCAACCGCCCCACCAGGCGGAAACGGGCAGATAAGCCGAATTGGCTTGTTGGGAAAGGCTTGAGCCTGAACCGCGAATGAGGTCGCGGCAAGAATTGCGCAGGCAGCAGATCGGAACCAGGCCATATCGAGACTCCGGTGTGTGAACGAAACCGCGATGATAATTAACCGCGGGCGCTGTCCGAATGAATCATCGGCCTCCACAGGGTATCCCGGCGCCCTGTTCTGGCATCGACTAAAGTTCAGGGTGCGCCCGATTCTGGTCGCACCCTCCCTTCATAGCGACTCTCCTCCGATGCGTCATTGCTGGCCAGCGCTGCTTGGCAGCCTGTGTATTGTGCTGTCGGGCTGTTCCGCGTTCACGCCAACCGCGCTGCCGAAAGCACCCTCGCAACCACCTGTCTCCGAGAAATGGCAGGCGCCGCTTGCTCACGGCGGATCGGTCACCGCACTGTCGTCGTGGTGGGAGCGGGTCGGCGACGACACGCTGCCCGCCCTGATTACGCTGGCCCAGGAGGCAAGCCCCACGCTATCGGCTGCGGCGACTCGCGTGGAAGAGGCGCGCCTGCAGCAGGTGGTCGGGCTCGCAGCGCTTGGGCCCTCTCTTGATGCGTCCGCTGCTGCCAACCGGGGGAACACACAATATCCGTTGCCCCTTTCACGCACGACCTCGGGAGCGATTGCGGCAAGCTGGGAGGCGGACCTGTTTGGGGCGCAGAAGCTCGCCGTGAAGGCTGCGGAAGCCCGGGCCGCCAGCGCACAAGCGCAGTGGCATGACGCGCGCGTAGTCGTGGCTGCCGAAACCGCCGTGCGATATCTGTCCCTGCGCTACTGCGAAGCGGTGCGCACCGAGATTGAGCAGGATCTGAGCTCAGCGGATACCCTTGGAAAGCTCGCCCGCCTGGGTTCAGACGCGGGGCTTTTGGCCAATTCACTTGCGGATCAGGCTCGCGCGCAGCAGGCAGCGGTCCGCGCAAGCTTGCTGGGCCAGCAGTCCGCATGTGATCTTGAGGTGAAGGCCCTTGTGGCGCTCACCGCACTGCCCGAACCGGAACTGCGAACCCGACTGGCACGTGAGGCCGGGCGGCCACTTGACGTACCGCCCGCGCTTGCGATTCAAAAGCTGCCGGCGCAGGTTGTCGCACAACGACCCGATGTCTACGCCGCCGAACGCGACATCATCGCAGCAGCCAGCGAGGTGGGCGAAACGCAGGCGCTGCGCCTGCCTCGCCTGTCGATTGGCGGCTCAATCGGCGTATTCAGCGTACGGGGTGGGCCGCTTGCTGCTGACCTCAATACGTGGTCCATCGGCCCGCTGCGGCTTCAGGTTCCCCTCTACGACGGCGGGATACGCCAGGCCCAGGTGAAAGCCGCCGAGGCTCGATTCGATTCTGCGGTGCGCGTATACGAAGCCCGTGTCAGACAGGCGGTTCGTGAGGTCGAGGAAGCGCTGGTTCAGTCGCACTTCAACGCGGAACGACTCGCGCAGGTGAGAAGCGCCCGCCAGGCGCTCGAGCGTTCGCTGAATGCGGCAGAACGCCGCACGGTCGCGGGGCTCGCGTCGCGACAGGCGCTCGAAGAGGCGCGTCGCCAGCTCATCGCGGTCCGCATCAACGAGCTGGCGCTGATTCGTGAGGGCCTGATTGCCGGCGTATCGCTCTATCGCGCCGCAGGAGGCGGCTGGGACACACCATGACTCATCCCATATCGAATTCCGTGTCAACCGGTGTCATCGCCCCGCCTGGCAGGCGAACAAGACTGCGCATGATCTGCGGGTTGGCCATCGCGGGTGCTGCGCTCTGCCTGACCGTTCAACCCTACCGGGCACTCGCACAGACCACTGCATCTCGCCCGGCGTTAAGCGTCTCAACAACCGCCCCTTCGCGCGAAAAGCTCACCATCAGGTTGCCTGCCAACGGCAGTATCGCAGCCTGGGACGAGGCGCCAATCGGAACCGAAACAAGCGGGTTGCGGCTGGTTGAGGTCCTCGCCTCAGTGGGCGATGTCGTCAAAAAAGGCGACTTGCTCGCGGTGTTTGCCTCGGCCACGCTGGAGGCGGAACTGGGCCAATCCGAAGCGGCCATCCAGGAAGCGCAGGCCCAACTGTCTGAAGCCCGCGACAATGCGACGCGAGCAAGGTCTCTACAAGGAACCGAGGCGCTCAGTGCCTCGCAATTTACGCAGTACCTGTCTGCGGAGCAGATTGCAGCCGCCCGACTGCAGGCAGCCAGGGCCCAGCAGCAGGTGATTCAGGCACGCCTTGCGCAAACCCGTATCACCGCGCCGGACGCTGGCATTATCAGCGCGCGCCAGGCCAGTATCGGCTCGGTGCCAGCCCCGGGGCAGGAGCTGTTTCGCCTGATCCGCCAGGGCAGGCTCGAATGGCGCGCCGAGGTGACTGCTGACGAACTGCTGAGAATTGCCCCCGGTGCGCAGGCCCAATTGTCTTTGCCGGGCGGCACCAGCATCCCGGGCCGGGTCCGCATTTTGGGGCCGGTCGTCGACGCGCAAACGCGTAACGCCATCGTCCACGTGGATCTGCCGGCTATGGGTACGCAGCAGGGCGCCCGCCTGCGGCCAGGCATGTTTATCCGCGGACACTTCGAACTTGGCGAAACCAGTACGCTGGTGGTCGCGCAATCTGCCATCGCGATGCGCGACGGCTTCAGCTTCGTGTTCCGCATTGAGCCTGACCGACGCGTCACGCAAGTGCGTATTCAGACTGGCCGCATTGCAGCAGACCGGGTGGAAGTGCTATCGGGCCTTAAAGGCGATGAAACGCTGGTTGCGAGTGGCGCAGGATTTCTGAATGACGGGGATCAGGTGCGCGTGGTTCCAGCGCAGTCGCCCTCGCCCAGCAGCCCACGCTGAACGGGAACGCGTGCGTCATGCTTAACGTCTCAGCCTGGTCGATCCGAAATCCCATTCCGGCCATCCTCTTGTTTGTGATGCTCTGCTTTGCCGGGGCGGTCGCGTTCAAGTCGATGAAAGTGCAGAATTTTCCGGACATCGATCTGCCCACAGTGGTGGTCAGCGCCGCGCTGCCGGGTGCCTCACCCTCCTCGCTTGAAAACGATGTGGCCCGGCGCCTCGAGAACGCGATTGCATCAATCCAGGGGCTGCGACACATCACCAGTCGCATCCAGGACGGCGCGCTTACGCTCACCGTGGAGTTTCGACTCGAGAAGCCTGTTCAGGAAGCGGTCGATGATGTCCGGTCGGCGGTTCAGCGTGTGCGATCCGATCTGCCCGCCGACCTGCGTGAACCGGTCATCAGAAAGCTCGATATTGCAGCACAGCCTGTTCTCGCCTACGCGGTAAGCTCCAGCCGCTTCGACGATCAGGCGCTTAGCTGGTTCATCGATAACGAGTTGTCGCGCGCGCTGCTCTCGGTGCCTGGCGTAGGGTCGGTCTCCCGGGTTGGCGGCGTCGACCGTGAGGTTCGCGTTTCCTTGGATCTGGCACGGATGCAGGCCCTGGGGCTTACCGCCTCAGACGTATCGCGGCAACTCCGCCAGGTGCAGCAGGAAAGCGCGGGAGGACGTGCAGACGTCGGGAATGCCGAGCAGCCAATTCGAACGTTGGGGGTGGTTCGAAGCGCTGCAGAGCTGGCGGCAATTGAAATCGCGCTTAACCCGGCAGCATCGGGCGGCTCGATGACCGGGGCCACGTCACAGCAGGCCCATGCCAGGCGCACCATTCGACTCGATCAGATCGCCACCATCACTGACACCCATGCCGACCCACGGTCGGCCGCGCTGCTTGATGGCAAGCCTGTTGTCGGCTTCGAGGTGTCGCGCAGCCGCGGCGAAAGCGAAGTGGCCGTTGGCCAAGCGGTGCGGCGAACACTTGAGCGATTGGCGCGCGACAACCCTCACATCCGACTCACCGAAGCGTTCGACTTTGTGACCCCGGTTCAGGACGAGTACGACGCATCCCTCATGCTGCTGTATGAGGGGGCCCTGCTCGCAGTGCTGGTGGTATGGCTGTTTCTGCGCGATATGCGCGCCACCCTGATCTCTGCGGTCGCGCTTCCGCTGTCGGTGGTCCCGGCGTTCATCGGAATGGCGTGGCTGGGCTTTTCGGTCAACGTGGTCACGCTTCTTGCGCTATCGCTCGTCGTTGGCATTCTGGTCGACGACGCAATCGTTGAAGTTGAGAACATCGTTCGTCACCTGCGCATGGGCAAGTCGCCCTATCAGGCGGCCATGGAGGCAGCCGATGAGATTGGCCTTGCGGTCATCGCAACGACCTTCACGCTGATCGCGGTGTTTCTGCCAACAGCCTTCATGAGCGGAATCGCCGGCAAATTCTTCAAGCAATTCGGCTGGACAGCGTCCCTGGCCGTATTTGCCTCACTGGTGGTCGCCCGCGTGCTGACACCGATGATGGCCGCCTATCTGCTTCGACCGGCAGTAGCAGCTGGCCAAGATCACGAACCCGGCTGGATCCGTGGCTACTTGAGGATGGCGAACTGGTGCATCCGGCACAAGTTGCTGACGCTGATCGGATCGTTCGCGTTTTTCGCAGGCTCGATTGCGCTGATTCCGCTTCTGCCCAAGGGATTCCTGCCTGCCGATGACAACTCGCAAACGCAGGTCACTCTGGAGCTTCAGCCAGGCTCGACCCTCGCGCAGACATTGACGGTTGCGGAAGAGGCGCGCGTGCGGCTGGTAAACCGCATTCCCGAGGTGCGCGGCATCTACACCACAGTGGGTGCCGGCTCAGCGGGTGCAGACCCTTTCGCCGCGGGCTCGCTTCCCGAGGTGCGTCGCGCCACACTCACGATTCAGCTGAAGGCGCGTGGCGAGCGGGAGCGCAAGCAGGGCATCGAGGCGCGAATTCGCTCTGAGATCCAAACGATTCCGGGAGTTCGAATAAAAGTCGGTCTCGGCAGTTCGGGCGAAAAATATGTCCTGGTATTGAGTTCCGGCGATGCCAACGCGCTGCAGGCGGCGGCGCAGCAGGTGGAACGCGATCTGCGAACGATTCCAGGCTTGGGTAGCGTGGTATCGAGCGCCAGTGTGGTGCGGCCCGAGATTCGAATTCGCACCGACTTTGCGCGTGCCGCCGACCTGGGGGTAACCAGTGCCGTCATCGGCGAAACGCTTCGGATCGCAACCCTGGGTGATTACGACGCAGCGTTGCCCAAGCTGAACCTGCCTGAACGGCAGATTCCCATTGTGGTCAGGCTCGATGACCGGGCGCGAAATGATCTGTCACTGCTTGAGCGGCTGACGGTGCCGGGCGCAGCCGGCCCGGTGATGCTGTCACAGGTGGCCACTGTCGAACTTACCGGTGGCCCTGCGGTGATCGACCGGTACGATCGCGCGCGAAACGTCAGCTTCGAAATCGAGCTTTCGGGCGTGCCTTTGGGAGAAGCAACTGAAGCGGTGAAACGGCTCCCCTCCATCCAGGCGCTGCCCGCGGGTGTCCGCATGGTTGAAGTCGGTGACGCCGAGGTCATGGGTGAATTGTTCGCAAGCTTCGGTCTGGCAATGCTCACAGGCTTGTTATGCATTTATGCGGTTCTGGTGCTGCTGTTCCGCGATTTCCTGCATCCGGTCACAATTCTGGCCGCTCTGCCATTATCGTTGGGCGGTGCCTTCGTAGGACTGCTGCTTGCCAACCAGAGCTTTTCAATGCCGTCGCTGATCGGGCTCATCATGCTGATGGGCATCGCCACTAAAAACTCGATTCTGCTGGTTGAGTATGCGATCGTTGCCCGTCGCGGCCACGATGGATCAGATGGCCGGCCCGCGGTGCCCCCGCTGCCGCGCCTGGAGGCGCTGATCGATGCCTGCAGGAAGCGCGCCCGACCCATCGTCATGACAACCATTGCGATGGGCGCCGGCATGCTGCCAATCGCCCTGCAGTGGGGAAGCGGCGATAGCAGCTTCCGCTCGCCGATGGCAATCGCTGTCATCGGCGGCTTGATCACCTCCACTTTCCTCAGCCTGCTCGTCATTCCGGTCGTGTTCCTGCTGATCGATGATTTATCGCAGGCGATCCTGCGACTGTTTCGCAGGAAGTCAAAAGTGGTTGCAACCGTCGCCGGGCGCGTCTAAAGAATGTTGCTGGTCAAGCTTTCGCTGGTGGCGGTCAGCATGCTGTCCGCCACCTGGGCCGCGCGGCGGTTCGGTCACCGGGCGGGCGGGCTGATTGCGGGCTTTCCGCTGATTCTGGCCCCGCTCATCGGGCTGATACTGATCGATCTTTCCGGTGACCAGGTCGCTGAAATCTGCTGGACGACGCTCGCGAACTTCACCGCCTGTGTGGGGTTCATCGTTGCAATGGGGCTGAGCGTGCTGCGCTTTAACTGGTGGCAGTCGCTGCTTATTGCCAACCTGGCGTTTCTTGCAGTGACAGCGCTTATAGCAATGCTGCCCGCGCCTCGATCCGTCACGGTTGCATTGGGTCTCGCCACCATTTTGTTGGGGCCTCGACTGATCCCCGTTGGAAAGCCCCCACCCGGCGGCGTTCGTGTTCCTGCCGCAGAGTTCATCTGCCGGATGGCTGCCGCACTTGCCATGGCTGCCGCAGTCTTGCTGCTGGCGGCTGACACGCCGCCGCTTGTCAGCGCGATGTTGCTCACCTACCCGATCAACGGCTCGGTGTTACCCGCGTTCACCCGCGCGCTATACGGCGGCGAGGCAGCACGCAGCGTCCTGGGCGGGTTTGGGGTTGGCCTTCGCGGCGTCGGGCTGTTCTTGATGGCCACCGCTTACGGCCTCGAGGCTTTGCCCAACAAGTGGATTGCCTATGCGTTGGGGCTCTGCTGCTCGGTTGGATACGCGGTTTGGTTGATGCGCCATCAGAAGCCCCCAGCGCCCTAACCGCCGCGCACCCTGTCAATCACGTGCCTGGGCAGGTCCGAGCCTTCCGTGCCCGCCCAGGCAACGAACTCATCGGGCCGCACCAATACCAGCGGCGCACCATACGCCTCACGCACTGCTTCGGCAGGCTCACGGACGACCGACAGCGGCAGCCCGCAATCGTGCGCGGCCTGTACGGCATCACTCACCCATCGATCGCGCGATACGCTCTGATCAGACGATTGGGAGTCGCCCGTTACCAGCAGCGTGAACCCGGGCCCCACTGCGTCAAAAAGATCGCCGCCGTCGGTGCGCGGCTGCGGCGCAAGATGATGCCCCGCGCGGGCCGTGAACTGATGCATGCCAACCGCACTGCATGCCCCACCCGCTGAACCAAGGACGATAGGCGACCCCTCGTAGTGCGGCTCAAAGCCTTGAATTTCAGCGGGACTGCCTGCCGCGCGCTGCGCCCAGGCAGCCTCGAAATCGGCCCGGTCTCGCTCGGGGTCGTGGTCGCGCAAAAACGCGCGGTCAACTTCAATAAAATTCCGGATGAAATCACGTGCCGTTGATTCGAACACAGGCCGACGCTCGAGGTCATACGAATCGAGCAGCGCGGGGCCCGCCCAGCCTTGAATCACCGCGGCAAGCTTCCAGCCCAGGTTTCGAGCGTCCTCAAACCCGGTGTTGATGCCATAGCCGCCATAGGGCGGATGGCTGTGCGCCGCATCGCCCGCCACCATCATGCGGCCCATACGGTACTGGTTGGCGACCTCGAAGCGCAGGTCCCAGAACCCGATATGGTCAAAGCTGCAATCAAAGGGCGCACCAACGACCGATTCCAGATACTGGTGAAAATCGAAGTTGTCCAGGGTGGTTCCAGCCGGCACCGGCGAATGGAAAAACCAGGTCTCGCCGGTATCCACCCGGCCAAAGAACTGCCAGTAGCCTTTTAATGAGGGATGGAGCACGTTGAAAAACGATTTGCCGCGATAGCGCGAAATGAGCGCGTTCAACGACTTCGACCGAAACACCAGCAGCACCATGCGTGTTTCATGATCGTCCCGCGTCTGCGTGATGCCAGCCTGCTCGCGCACCAGCGAGCGCGCGCCATCACACCCCACCAGCCACGCACCCTCGAGTTCGCGCCGTACCCCATCCGGCGATTCGATGGTCACGCGTACGCTGTCCGCGTTTTGGCTCGCGCCGCGAACCGTCCATCCCGCGAGCAGTGTGATTTCGCGAAACTGGGCCGCACGCTCGCGTAACACCGCTTCGGTTGCGTACTGCGGCAGCCGGGTGTTGTCACAAGCGTAATAAGGACGGACGATGACCCGCTGATACCAGTCGTAGTGCCACTCGGACAGCAGGCTTCCATAGGCGGTAAGGCCGCCAATACCAAACGACACCGGGATGGGCGAGGCTTCCCGGATGGCCTGTTCAACACCCCAGGCACGAAAGTGCTCCATGGTGCGCTGGGTAAGGTTCTGCCCTTTTGGAATAGGTGGGATCTGCGCATGACGCTCAACGACCACGCTTCGGATGCCGCGACGCGCAAGCTCGATCGCGAGACCGACACCGACCGGACCGCCGCCCGCGATGATGACTTCGGACGGATCACTTTTCTGGTTTGCCATAGCGCTGGAGAAGCCCTGGATCTAAACGCCTGATGGTATAACAGCACCCCCCGGACCTTGAAGAGCGATGCAATTGACCCGTAGCCTGCATCCCGTTCGAGCGCTGGTATTGGTGTCCAGCCTGTTGCTTTCATCGAGCTGTGGTCTGCTCTAAAGTGACAGCGCGCCATTCGAACTGAATATCGTTCATGTCAACGATCACCATTCCAACATCCGGCCGTGCGACAGCAGCCTCACGGTAGACGGAGTCGTGACATCGGTGCAAATCGGCGGATTTGCGCGGCTCGCGTCGCTTTTCAAGCAGGCGGCCACCGACGTGCCAAACCTGCTGAAACTCCATGCGGGGGACGCGATCACAGGCACGCCCTACTACACCTTCTTCAAAGGTGAGACCGATGCCACGGTAATGAACGCGATCTGTTTCGACGCCTACATTCCCGGCAATCACGAATTCGACGACGGCGACGCCACGCTCAAAACGTTCCTGGATACGCTTGCTTCCGACCCGCGCTGCAAGACGCCGGTCCTCGCTGCCAACATCCAACCCGCAGCGGGTACCCCGCTTTTCCAACGCCCGGACGGATCGCCCTACTTTCAGCCTACCCTGGTCAAGACAGTGGGCGGCGTCCAGATCGGCATCTTCGGTATCGACGTCAAGGGCAAGACGCAGAATGCCTCACGGCCCTTGCCGACCACCGTATTCGAAGACGAAGCGCTGGCGGCCCAGCGCGCGATTGATCAGCTGAAGGCACAGGGCATTCGCCATATCGTTTTAATGACCCACATCGGCTACGCCAATGATGTCGAGCTGGTCGCCAAGCTCACCGACGTCGATGTCATCATCGGCGGCGATTCTCATACGCTGCTGGGTAATTTCGAGGCGGTCGGCTTTTCCGGGTCGCAGGGGCCTTACCCCACCGTGCTGCGAAATAAGTCTGGCGACCTGGTCTGCATTGGCCAGGCGTTTGAATACGTCAAGGTATTTGCCCGGATGCAGGTCAGTTTCAACCCGGACGGCACGGTTCGCTCGTGCGCAGGCACAGCCTCGCTCGTGATCGGCAAAGCTTTCAAGCGCAACGGAAACCCACTGTCAGCGGAGGACAGCGCGCGGTTTGAGGCACGCCTGGCGCAGATCGCCTCGGTTCGCGTCGCCTCCGAAGATCCTGAGGTTGTCTCCCGACTTGAGAAATTCGAAGCCGAGTACAACGCCAAAACGCAGACAGTCATCGGCACCTTGGGTGCAAACGAATCGCTCTGCCTGGTGCGTGACCCGGGCAGCGCCAATCGCGGTGGCTCAGTTTGCGACGGCGTTCAAACGCGTGCTCGCGGATCGGATATTTCCCAGGTGGTGGCCGAGGCCTATCGAAACGCTTACGGTGGAACGGTCGCGCAGTTCCCCAGAGCGCATTTCGGCCTGACCAATGCCGGCGGCGTCCGCGCGCCGATTGAGAGCCCAGACGGTCAACCCAGACCCATCCTCAATCAGGATGTGTTTCAGGTGTTGCCGTTTCCAAACGAGCTCTACAGCGTTCGCATCACTGGCGCTGAACTGATCACGGCCCTCGAGGACGGCATTGCCAATTGGCGCGACCTGAACAATTCAAACGGCTCGCACCCGTATGCCAGCGGACTGCGATGGCAAATCGACCTGACTCAGCCGCGCGGGCAGCGTCTATCGGATGTGCAGGTTAAAGACCCTGACACGGGCGTCTGGGCGCCAATTGACCCGGCGCGAAGCTACCTGGGCATTCTTACCGATTACCTGACGCAAGGCTTCGAGGGATACGAAACATTCAAGCGTGTCTGCAACGATGGCACGGGCCGCTGCCTGACGGCAGGCAGCGTGTTTTCCGACCAGAGCCTCATCAACCACTTCCGGCAGATCAGCGACCAGCCTGCGCCCAATGACGTCGTCACCCGACCCTCCTGCAGCGACTATTCGCATCAGCAGGTTCGCACTCAGGACGCGCGGGTGCTGACTCCCTGCTCTTGACTGCAGGCAGTCAGTTGCCCTGAATGCCGTTGTCGCGCGCAAGCTGTCGCCAGAACGGAATCTCGCGCGCGATGAGCTGAGCGAAGGCTGCCGGCTCAAGCGTGGCAGGAACGCTGCCTTTGGCGAGAATCTTTGACCGCACATCAGGCAGCTGATTGATTGCCACCATCTCGCGATGCAGCCGCGAGACGATATCGGCAGGCGTACCCGCAGGCGCCAGCAAACCAATCCACAGCGACATTGAAAGATCAATGCCAAGCTCACGCAGCGTGGGTACTTCGGGAAGCCCTGGCATTCTTTTGGTGGACGTGACGGCCAGCGCACGAAGCTTGCCGCTTTGCAGGCCCGTGATGGCGGGGCCTGAATCGGCGAGCGCCATCGTGACCTCACCCCCCATCACCGCCTGCACCGACTGGTTGGCGCCTTTGTAGGGCACATGCCCAAAGCGTGCCCCGGTCAGGCGATTGAACAGTTCAGTGGCCAGCTGAAACGAGGCCGAACTGGCAGCGTAGTTGCTCTTGTCGGGCTGCGCCTGCGACTGGGCCACCAGCGCCTTCACCGTGGTGGCCGGGTTGGTCGAATTCACCAGCAACACCAGAGGTGAGTCGCTCATGATGGAGACTGGCGCGAAGTCCTGAGGCGAGTAAGGCAGCTTGTCGTTCAGCGCGTGATTGAAGATCACCGGTCCGGGTGCGCCCATCATCAGGGTGTAGCCATCGGGCTTGGCACGCGCCACCTGCGTGCTACCCACCACTGCTCCCACGCTGGGGCGATTTTCAACCACCACCGGCTGACGAAGCCGCTCGGAGAGTTTCTCGGCCAGAATCCTGGCCATGAAATCGACGCCACCGCCAGCGGCGTATCCCACCACCAGCGTTATCGGTCGGTTCGGCCAGTCACCAGCGCCCGCCCCCTGGGCGTTCGCGGGTGCAATACCGATGCCCGAAGCCGCCATCAGGGTCATGCTGGTCAGAAGCGTCTTCGTGAGGCGCCGCCGCCCGGCTATCGATGGACGTGTCACTGGGGTAATGTCGTGAAGCATTTTCATATGAGCCTCATTGCAAACCAATCTGAACATTGAGCACCGCCGATCTGCCCGACTCCAGCGCCTGCAGACAGCGGGCAATTGCAGGTTCAACCTCGGCCGGGTCGATCAGGCACTCGCCATACGCGCCAAACGCCTCGCCGATTTTCTCAAAGCGGCGCGTGGCCCCCTGCAGCCGCGCATGAAATTCATCCGCGGCAGCCGACGCGCCATCGGGATACACCCGTAGTACCGCTTCCTTCACTGCCTGCCAGCCACCATTGTCAAGAATCACGGTAAGAATCGGCAGACCGTAGCGCTGCGACGTTGCATACACCGAGCTTGGCGTGCCAAGGTGAAACGCGCCATCGCCCAGCACATGCACCGCGCGCACGCCCGGCCGCGCGAGCTTCACGCCCAGCGCCATGCTGCCGCTGTATCCCAGCCCACCGCCGGCTCCCCCAAAGAAACTGAGCGGTTCGGTCCGAATGATCTGGTTGAGCACTGCAGGCGAATTTCGTACCGCTTCGTTAATGACGACATCATCCGGAGCCAGCGCTCGACTGAGCGCGGCACACACATGGGCGGCGGACAGCGCACCGACCTCACCTGGTTTGGCCGCGGCGCGCGCCAACGCCTCAGCGCGGGCAGCAGCGGCCTGCTCAAGCTCGGCCATCCGCCGGGCAACGCGGGCACGGAACGCCTCGTCTGCGCGCGCCCTGACCTGCTCGCTGACCTGTCGAAGCACCGTTGCCACATCGGCCTGCATGCGCAGGTCGGTTGCGAAGCCCCACATCGGGAAGTCCTGCTTGATGGGATCGACATCGACATGCGCCCACCACGTGCCCGCCTCTGGCCGTACAAACCGTGGCAGCCAGGGCACATCGATATCGACCAGCAGGCCCACATCGGCGCCAGGCAGGACTGCTGCGGGATCAAACCCGGCAAAGCATGGCGACCGACGCGAGATGCCCAGCGAACTCGGCATGTAATCAACGACCTGAATACCGCACAGCCGGGCAAGCTCTTCAATGGCTGCGACGGCCTCGGGTCGACGCCCCGCGTAAGAGGTAATCAAGACGGGGCGATCCGCCGCCAGCAGCCGTTCGGCAATCAGTGCGACGCGCGCCGCGTCCACCCCGCCCAGACGAGCAGGGCCGTACCGAACGGCATCAAACTGCTGATCGGCCGGCACGGCCGGCGACTCCGCCAGGACTTCGCGTGGAAGCGTCATGTAGACGGGCCCAGGCGGATCGGAGTGCATCACGCTATGCGCCCGGCGCAAGGCCTCGCGAGCAACCACCGCGGTGGGCAGGTTGTATTCCCACTTCACGTAGGGGCGGACCAGGCTGCCAATATCGAACGGATCCTGAATGAAGTGTACATAGTTGTCGCGCGAGCCCGGTAGCTCGCCACGCAGCGTGTAGGGGGCCTTACCCGCCATCAGCAATGCAGGCAGACGGGCCCGCTGAAGGTTGTGCGCGCCCATGGCGGAATTAGCGGTTCCGGAGTCAACATGCACCAGTACCCCTTGGCCCTGCCCGGTGACAGCCGCATAGCCCGCCGCCATATGAACCGCAACATTTTCGTGGGGGCACAAAAACACCTCGGGCAGCGCTCGGCCCGCCCCCCGAAAGCGCTCCATTTCTTCGATCAGGCTCACATGGTCGGTCCCCATGTTGGCGAACAGACAACGCACACCCAGATCGGTCAGCCCCTTTAAAAAGTGGGCAGCGCCGGTTTCGGTCGCCCCCGTCTGCGAAGGCTCACCTGGCGAGGCTGATTGAAGCGCAGAAGCGGCGGCGGAGCTTGGGGCGTTCACGGAGACTCTCCGAACAGGCATTCGATGGAGCGCGACTCTATCGCGTCCGCGCCAGCTTGGCGAGATGAGCCAATAATTTGACAGACAAGCGGACCATCAAGGACAGTCGCACCCCTACCCAAAACCACCCCCAATCGCCGTTGCCGCTGTGCCCAGCCACTCTGACTTTTCTGCGTCCACGCCGTCCTCGCTTCGCGACCTGTTCGCAATCGATCCGGATGTCGTTTTCCTGAACCACGGTTCGTTTGGAGCCTGCCCGCGCGAGGTGCTCGAAGCACAGTGGCGGTGGCAATTTGAGATGGAGCGCAATCCGGTTGAATTTTTGGGCCGGCGCTCGGCAGAGCTGCTGTATCGCGCGCGCACGGCCCTCGCAACCGAGCTGGAAACGCGCGCCGAAAATCTGGTGTTCATTCCCAATTCCACAACCGGCGTCAATATCGTTGCGCAGTCGCTCACGCTGGAGCCCGGCGACGAGGTGCTCGCCACCAATCTTGAATACGGCGCCTGTGACGCGACCTGGCAACGCTTTTGCGACAGGCAGGGTGCCCGTTATCGGTACGCGGACGTTCCCTTGCCCTTCGAAAGCCATCGCGTGGTTGACCGGATCATGGCTGAGGTCACGCCGCGTACACGATTGATCTTCGCAAGCCACATCACGTCCACCACCGCGCTGATTCTCCCAGTTGCTGAGCTCTGCGCTGTGGCTCGCGCGCGGGGCATTCTCACCTTGATCGACGGTGCCCATGCGCCGGGTCAGATTCCGTTATCACTCGATTCAATCGGCGCTGATTTCTACGTGGGCAACTGCCACAAATGGCTCTGCGCCCCCAAGGGCTCCGGTTTTTTGCATGCAGCAGGCAATCAACAAGATCGACTTGACGCGTCGGTCATCAGCTGGGGCTACGTCGAACACCGTGGCGCCCAAAGCGGCTTTGATGCCTATCTCGGCAACACGCCATTTGAACGAAAGATGCAGTGGCAGGGCACGCGCGACCTGTCCGCGTGGCTGGCCGTGCCCGATGCCATTGAATTTCTGAAGCGTCATCGCTGGGCCGAGGTCAGACGCCGCTGTCATCAGCTGGCATCGCAGGCACTACTTGAAATATCGAGGCATCACGGTTTATCGCCTATTGCATGCGATGAAGACTGGGCGCAGATGGTGGCGATTCCTGTCCCCGCCGCGGACCCCGAGCTGCTACGCCAGCGGCTCTTCAATGAACACCGTATCGAGGTTCCCGTCACCACCCAAGCGCATGCCGTGTTCGTGCGGCTATCGGTGCAGGGGTATAACACCGAGGAAGATGTTTACACGCTGGTTCGGGCGCTTTGTGCCCTGCAATGAACAAAAACCAATCACCGTTAAGGAGCATTGATGCGACTCTGCCGATTTGAACCCAACCGACTGGGCGTAGTAGAAGGTGACCAGGTCGCCGATTCACGGATGCGCTGTCGGTTCTCGCGCCCCAGCGTTATCCGTTTCCCGATCACGACTTGATGATCGCCAACCTCGATGCAATACGAGCGCGAATCGGCCGGTTGCTGCCCGCCGCAAAACGGCTCCCGCTTGCATCGATCAAGCTTGCCTCACCCGTGGCAAACCCTGGAAAGATCGTCAATGCGCCCATCAACTATCAGGCGCACAGTAACGAGGCTCACCAGGATAAGGACCTGCAGCAGGGCATCGGGGGGCGACCCACCAGCTTTATTGGCGACTGGGGGCTTTTTCTTAAAGCAAATAGTGCGCTGGTGGGCTGCGGCGCTGAAATTCAGCTGAGGCACCCGAACCGGCGTAATGACCACGAGGTCGAACTGGCTCTGGTGATCGGCAAAACCGCGCGATCAGTCAAGCGCGAGGACGCTCTCAGCTATGTTGCCGGCTATGCAATCGGCCTCGACATGACCGTTCGCGGGCCCGAGGATCGCCGCTTTAGAAAGTCACCCGATACCTATGCGGTGTTAGGCCCCTGGCTCGTTACCGCCGATGAAATCGGCGACCCTGGCAACCTGGCCCTGGAGCTTTCGGTAAACGGAGAGCTGCGTCAGCGCTCGAACACCCAACTGCTGGTGTATGACGTACCCAAGCTGATTGAATATGCTTCAGCGTGGTACACGCTTGACCCGGGCGACATCATCCTGACTGGAACGCCGGACGGCGTCGGCCCGGTGAAGCCCGGAGACCTCATCCACGCCAGTATCGAAAAGATTGGCGACTTCAAAATACGGGTGGCCGACCAATTCGCTGCTTGATCAGCGCCATCTGACCGCGCGCGCCAACCCCTAGCGAACCGCGATCGCCTCGACCTCAACCAGAAACTTCGGATGCGCAAGCGCCGAAACGACCAACAGCGTTGAGGCGGGGCGGTGATCGCCAAGGTGCCGAGCCCGGATCTTGGCAAACGCCGCAAAGTCTTCGGCGCGCGTAATGAACGACATGATTTTCACGACGTTTGACATGCTCATGCCGGCTTCTTTCAAGATCGCGTGAACATTGTCCCAAACCAGTTCGGCCTGTTCTTGCAGCGAATCAGGAATGACACCAGCCCGATCGATGGCCACCTGCCCCGAGATGAACAGTAAGTTCTCGGGCCGATGCACCAGAACGCCATGGTTATAAGTGCCGTTCGGCTGCGGGATGGATGCGGGATTGACTGCCTGCATAACGAATCTCCATGTTCGAAATCTCTACACACTTCCGTCGTAACGGGCTTCAATTCTTCGTACCAGCAACTGCTTGCGGTCCTCGGGTAGTGCGCTGTTGCGCAATAGCCGGGTAAGCAATTCACTGCTGGCCTTCTGCATCATCGCATTCACATAGTCTGCGATCGACACACGATCGGGGTGGGGGCTGAGTATCCGAATCGGATCACCAGTGCCAATGTCGCCGGGCGCTTCCACGGACAGGTACAGCCCGGTCATGGCCTCATTCAGCATGAATCGGGCCGCATCAGAGCGACCGGCCCTCGCCGCAAACTTGTAGCAGGGCAATCTGGGCGAACGGACCACGAGACGCGCCGAGCCGATTTCCACGACATCGCCAATGCACAGGGTGTGCTCGGACACGCCCTCGGTCGTCAAGTTCTCGCCGAAGAACGCGGGCGAGAGCACATCGTAATTGAGAAAGCTTGCCCACCTCGGATAGTGCTCGGAAGGAACCAGGCATACCGCCTTGTTCACCCCCCCATGAACCGCGTGATCGGCTTGCTGATCGCCCTCAAACCCCTGCTCCGAAACCTTGACCCGGCCCGCGACGGGCTGCTTCGCGATGGCCGACGGCACCGCGCCGCGAGGAGTCGGCAGCGACGAGACAACGCCCAGCGAGACCGCGATTACCTTCATTGGTTGCGCCACTATGCTGCGTACCGAAGCTTGATCGCTTCGATCACGCTTGAGTTCGAGGTCACCACGGGAACACCGAATGCCTTCTCAAGCAGCGGCAAGGCTTCTACCGCGCGGAAATTGGTGCATGACGCGAACAGGCAATCAAAGCTTTGGCCGCGGAGCCGTTCGCGGGCAAACTCAACGATCTGTTCGGGCGTCGGGTCAGCTAACGCAACGTTGTCCGTGATACCCATGCCATGTGCGCAGACCACGCCGGTATGCGTGGCCACGGCCGCAGCAACCGACTGTGTCAGATCTTCGTTATAGGGCGTAATGATGACCACCTTTGCAGCCTTGCGCCGCTGCAAGGCCTCTGACACCGACGACACCACGCCAATCGTGGAGCAGCCGGCCAGCTCGCCGAGCGACCCACACACCTTGGCGTCATAGGCAAGTCCGAATAACGATCCGGCCGATGTGCAGCCGAATACCAGCACATCGGGGTTGAGCGTGCCGAGATCCTTGGCGGCTGCGGGCGCATGCTTTTCGATCATATCGAGTTCACACGCACGCGTGGTTTCCACCAGATACATCCGATCGGTGTGAACTGTGAATCGGTCTTTGGGCAGCCCGGCGTGGAGATCGTTTTCCATGACCGTGTTGGATGACGGCACCAGAAGCGCAACACGTACACGGCGGGTGGCAGGGGTGGATGTCATGGTTGGTAACTTGGTTGAGCTGTTGAAAACGTTGAGGACGTACAGAGATGCATGGCTGCTCAGACAATTGATCCGGTAAGCCGCGGCTGGCCATCTCGCATCACGCTGGCCAATTCTCGAAGTGGCGCTTCCAGCCCGACCGCGCGCGCGGGTCCGCCTAGTGCCACACGAAGCGCGTCCGGGGGCTCCAATCCATCCATCATAAAGTGCGCTGCGGGCGACACCAGGATGCCGCGTCGCGACAGCTCGGCTGCGATCTGATCAGATTTGGCGTGATCGGTAGCGACCCACACGTGATAGGACACCGCGTCAGCCGAAGTTTGAATGCTGCCTGCGGGTAACAGCCGGAAGGCGAGCGCAACCCGCTCGCGCGCCTCAGCCTGATGTCGGGACACGCATTGCGAGAGTGCTCCCGATTGGATCAGGTCGGTGGCGAGCGCCGCCTGAAGCGACGATTCGGTCCAGCCCAGCGCAAGCAGCGCGTCGCGCGATCTGGACATCAGACCAGGCGGGCACAGGCTATAGCCCACACGCAAGCCGGGAGCCACACACTTCGACAGACTGGTGACACAGACAGTACCCTCGGGCCACAACGCGGCGATCGCTGGCCACCCCTCGCCTGCCAACAGGCCGTAGATGTCGTCTTCAATAATGGGCACCGACGCGCTGCGCGCGAGTCGAACCAGCTCGACGCGACGGCGTTCACTGAGCGTGTACGAGGTGGGGTTGTGCCCGCTTGGGGTGCAGACAACCGCCTTGATGCCCGGTTGACGAAGCCGCGACCGAAGTACGCTGATCACCATGCCGTCGCTGTCGCACTCAATACCGACCAGCTTCAGCTGCAGCAGTTCGGCAATGCGGCGAAGACCGCTGTAGTTGAGCCGCTCACAGGCCACACTGTCGCCCGGACGCGTGGTGGCCATGAGCGCGACCAGAAGACCATGATGCGCCCCCTGCGTGACCAGCACCTGCTCGGTTGGCGCGTCGACACCGCGTGCACTGAAGAGCGCCGCCCCGGCGGCTCGATTGACCACACTTCCCGCAACAGGCGCGTAATCAATCAGCTCGGACCAGGACTGCCGCTGGGTGGCGCGGCGAAGCGATGCGGCGACCCACTCGGCGGACAGGCTTGCCGGGGGAATGTTCAAGGACAGGTCGCTCCAGGCATCCTGTGCTGGCGTGCTTTGCGACGGGGCAACAAAAGTACCGCTGCCAGAGCGTGCCACCACGATGCCACGGCGTGCAGCCTCTGCAACGGCCTTGGTCACAGTGGCCACGGTGGTGCCAAACAAGGCCGCCAGATCGCGCTGCGCCGGCAGCTGCACCCCGGGCACCAGCGCGCCCTGCCGAACGCCCGCCTCGAGCGCCTCGACCAGCCCCAGGTACTTGGGCGTGCCCACGCCGGGACGCCGCCCGCCCGCGCTCGC
>VGHA01000043.1 GCA_016868375.1 Betaproteobacteria bacterium
CAACGCCACAACCCCGCGCACTCGTTCGCCAGGCCCTGTGAGATTCAGGCTGGGCAGCCGAAGTGAAATCGGATAGGTGATCACCATCCGTCCACGGTCGGATTCAATCCGCAGCGTGAGTTCGAAGGCGGGCTCCGAGATCTCGAACTCGGTTCGAACCCTGACCACCGTGTTGCCGAACCTCGATGTATCCAGCCAGGCTGTCGGCCAGAGCAGTTCGTCCCGACCCGCCAACCGCACACGCAGCGGTTCAACCAGGGCGACACGCGGGCGCTCGGAGGTTTCATCCCAGTCGGTCAGCGCGATTTCAGCGTCGAAGGGCTGACCCTGCGCGGATCGCACCGTTAAAACACCCAGCCGCGCGGCCCACACATCAGATCCGACGATGGCCAGAACGATCGCGATCAGCCCTGCTGACACCCACCCGCGGGTCACGGGCCAGAACAGCAAACCCATGCGCGAGCAGTTCTCAGCGAAGCACCGTGTCCGCGAGTTCGACCCCGGGTCAGGCCGTCGATGGCTATCCGGCACGTTGAGCACTTTTTGCATCGATCGGATCCGGCTGGCCATACCTTGCCCGACGCGGCTAATCGAGAAGAATGCGCAGCATTCGGCGCAGCGGCTCGGCCGCTCCCCACAGCAACTGGTCGCCGACGGTGAATGCGCTGAGATATTCGGGGCCCATCGCGAGTTTGCGCAGTCTGCCGATGGGCACCGAAAGCGTGCCCGTTGCAGCGGTTGGAGACAGATCGCGAATGCTGGCCTCGCGCGTGTTGGGAACGAGCTTCACCCAAGGATTGCCCGACCCCACGAGCGCCTCGATGTCAGCAAGCGGAACATCGCGGCGCAGCTTGATTGTAAGCGCCTGGCTGTGGCAGCGCATCGCACCGATCCGCACGCACAGACTCTCAACTGGAATATGGCTTGGACCTAAGGCGGGGAGTCCGAGAATTTTGTTCATCTCGGCATCGCCCTTCCACTCTTCGCGGGACATGCCGTTACCCAGGTCTTTATCGATCCAGGGGATCAGACTGCCTGCAAGTGGCACACCAAAATGCTCAACCGGGAAAGCGCTACCACGCATGGTGTCCGCGACGCGCTGGTCGATCTCGAGAATGGCCGAAGCCGGATCAGCGAGCAGCGGGGCAACGCAGGCATGCAACGCGCCCATCTGTGCCAACAGTTCACGCATGTTCTGCGCACCCGCCCCCGATGCCGCCTGATAGGTCATGGCGGTCACCCACTCGATGAGGTTCTCGCGGATCAATCCGTTGAGACCCATCATCATGAGACTAACGGTGCAGTTACCACCGATGAAATCGCGACCGCCGCGCGCCAGCGAATCTTTGATCACATGGAGGTTGAGTGGATCAAGAATGATCACCGACTCATCTTTCATCCTGAGCGCGGACGCTGCGTCGATCCAGTAGCCTTTCCAGCCTGCCGCGCGAAGCTTCGGATAGAGGTCGTTCGTCCAGTCGCCGCCCTGGCAGGTAAGAATGGTGTCCATCTGGGCGAGGGCCTCGACCGACATTGCGTCCTGCAAACGCCCCGCCCCAAGCGGCGCCTCGCCACCGGAGGCGGAGGTACTGAAGAACACCGGCTCGATTTGAGCGAAGTCATTTTCTTCACGCATTCGCTGCATCAGCACCGAGCCGACCATACCACGCCAGCCCACCATTCCGACCTTCATCGCCATCACCCGTTCTCCGTCGATTGTCCGGCTCAGAGCGCCGCGATGACCGCGTCGCCCATCTCGCGCGTTCCCACCGTGCGCTTGCCCGGCTCGGCGATATCGCCGGTGCGAAGACCCTGCGCGAGCACCTTCCGAACAGCCGCCTCGATTCGAGCCGCCGCAGCTTCCTGGTCGAGCGAATGGCGCAGCAACATGGCAAGCGAGAGAATCGTGGCAAGCGGATTGGCAACACCCTTGCCTGCAATATCCGGTGCCGAACCGTGAATGGGCTCATACATGCCAAAGCGCTTCGCGTTGAGAGACGCTGACGGCAGCATGCCGATTGACCCCGTGAGCATCGACGCCTCATCAGACAGAATGTCACCGAACATATTGCCGGTAACAATTACATCGAATTGCTTCGGGTTGCGCACCAGCTGCATCGCAGCGTTATCGACGTACATATGGGTGAGTTCCACATCGGCGTACTGCGCGTGAAGCTCGGTGACCACGTCGCGCCAAAGCTGGGTGGTTTCGAGCACATTGGCCTTGTCGACCGAGCACACACGGCGATTACGCTTGCGTGCTGCCTCAAACGCCAACTGCGCAATTCGGCGGATTTCACCCTCGCTGTAGCGCATGGTGTCGAAGCCTTCGCGCTCGCCGGCCTCGTTGGTGCGAATGCCACGCGGCTGACCAAAATAGATGTCGCCGGTAAGTTCACGCAGAATCAGGATGTCGAGTCCGGCAACAATTTCCGGGCGCAGCGTTGACGCATGCGCCAGCTCGGGGAACACCGTGGCGGGCCGCAGGTTCGCGAACAGATCAAAGTGCTTGCGCAAACGAAGCAGTCCCTGCTCAGGCCGCTTCGGACGAGGCAGTGCGTCATATTTTGGTCCGCCAACCGCGCCAAACAGAATGGCGTCCGACTGCTCGCACAGCCTGAGCGTGGCCTCGGGAAGTGGATCGCCCGCCGCGTCGTAGCCTGCACCGCCCACTGGCGCATGCTCGGTTTCCAATTTGAGGCCGTCGCTGGCGAGCGCCGCAATGACGCGCTCGGCCTGCTGAGTGATTTCGGGACCAATGCCGTCGCCGGCCAAAACTGCAATCTTCATGTCGGTGAACTCCTGGTGGACTGCGCCTCAACAGGCATCAATCCAACCGCCAGATCGCACGCCCGCGCCTGACCTGAGCCATTGGCGCGGGGACTTGCGCGTTTGTTTGAGCCTGCGAGATCAGCTGGCCAGCATGCGCCCCAGCCAGGGCTGCTCAGCCAGACGTTTGGCTTCATATTCGCGGATGGCGTCCGCATGGCGAAGCGTCAGACCGATTTCGTCGAGCCCGTGGACCAGGCAGTACTTGCGAAACTCGTCAACCTCGAACGGGAAACTGCGCGAGCCATCGGTGGTGCTGACAATCTGCTGGGGCAAGTCAACGACCAGTTCGAATCCAACGAAGCCATTGACCTGATGAAACAGCCAGTCGACGTCGGCCTCGGACAGCCGAATCGGCAGCACGCCATTTTTGAAGCAGTTGTTGTAGAAAATATCGGCAAACGATGGCGCGATCAGTACGCGAAAACCGTAGTCTTCGAGCGCCCAGGGCGCATGCTCGCGTGACGACCCACAACCGAAATTTTTGCGCGCGAGAAATACCGACGCCCCACGGAACCGTGACTGGTTCAATGGAAAGTCGGGATTGAGCGGCCGATTGGTGTTATCCATGCCCGGTTCGCCCCGGTCAAGATAGCGCCACTCATCGAACAGATTGGGCCCGAAACCCGAGCGTTTGATTGACTTCAGAAACTGCTTGGGAATGATCGCATCGGTATCGACGTTGGCACGGTCGAGTGCAGCCACAAGCCCACGATGCACGGAAAGACTATTCATGCCGAATCTCCTCAGCCCAGTCGGCGCACGTCAACAAAATGCCCGGCGATACCGGCCGCTGCAGCCATCGCCGGACTAACCAGATGTGTGCGGCCGCCCGGGCCCTGGCGACCTTCAAAATTACGATTCGAAGTCGATGCACAACGCTCGCCGGTTTCCAGGCGGTCATCGTTCATGCCGAGACACATGGAACACCCTGGCTCACGCCATTCAAAACCCGCATCGCGGAAAATGCGATCAAGCCCTTCGGCTTCGGCCTGCGCTTTCACCAGGCCCGAACCCGGCACGACCATTGCCACCTTGACATTGGATGCCTTCTGCCTGCCACGCACCACGGCCGCCGCAGCGCGCAAATCTTCAATGCGCGAGTTGGTGCATGACCCGATGAACACCTTGTCAATGCGAATATCGATGATGGGCGTGTTGGGGTCGAGTCCCATATAGGTAAGCGCCCGCTCCATGCCCTCACGGCGCACCGGATCTTTTTCTTTTTCGGGATCAGGCACACGACCTTCAACGGTGGTAACCATCTCGGGCGATGTGCCCCAGGTGACATGCGGAAAGATGCTGCCTGCTTCGATGGCCACCACGGCATCAAACTCGGCGCCGGGATCGGACCGAAGCGTGCGCCAGTAACCCACGGCGCGCTCCCACTCATCGCCAGCCGGGGCCATCGGCCTGCCCTTGAGATAACGAAGGGTGGTGTCATCAACAGCCACCATGCCCGACCGTGCACCCGCCTCAATGGCCATGTTGCAGAGGGTCATTCGGCCTTCCATGGAAAGCGCCGAAATCGCAGACCCCGCGAACTCGATCGCAAATCCGGTACCGCCTGCGGTGCCAATGCGACCAATGACTGCCAGCGCGATGTCCTTGGCGGTCACGCCCGGACCGAGCGCGCCATCGATCTGAACCAGCATATTCTTCATTTTGCGCGCCACCAGCGTCTGCGTGGCAAGCGCGTGTTCGACCTCGGAGGTGCCGATACCGAAGGCGAGACACGCAAAAGCACCATGCGTGCTGGTGTGCGAATCGCCGCATACCACCGTCATGCCGGGCAGCGTTGCACCCTGTTCAGGTCCGATGACGTGGACGATTCCCTGGCGGCGATCGCGAATATCGAAATAGACGAGCTTGTGCTCGCGAGCATTGCGATCGAGGGTTTCAACCTGCAGTCGTGCCACTTCATCGTGAATGGGTTGGCTGCGGTCGGTGGTGGGGACGTTGTGATCGACCACCGCCAGGTTGGCACTGATTCGCCAGGGTTTGCGCCCTGCGAGTCGCATGCTTTCGAAAGCCTGCGGGCTGGTGACCTCGTGAACCAGGTGCCGATCGATGTAAAGCAGCGCGGTGCCGTCGGATTCGGCGCGCACAACGTGCGCATCCCACAGCTTGTCGTAGAGGGTACGAAGGGCGAGCGACATGGGAAAAACCGTTAAAAAACAGGGCTGGCGATTATGCCATGCGTGCCCCGGAAGCCGCTCCTTTTCGATCGGCGCGGACGCACCACCACACCGCAATGCAGCCCAACGCGGCCACTGCGCCAGCGCCGTAGAACGCCGCTGCGGGCGAGATGGCCGCCCAGATCCAGCTGGCGCCAAGGCCACCAATCATGCCGCCCAGGCCGTAGCCCACCGTGACGTACAGCGCCTGAGCACTGGCCTGTCTTTCAGCGCCAAACCAGCGCGACAGCAGTGCCTGTGAGGCGGTGTGGTGCAGCCCAAACGTGATTGCGTGGAGCAGTTGCGTCAAGAGCAGCAGCCAGAGCGCGCCACCCGACGCACCGACCAGGGCGAAGCGAATCGCTGCCACCGCCACGCTGAACCCCAAAAGCGAAAGCGCCGAAAACCGGACAAATAGCGGTCGCTGCAGATAGAACATGGCGATCTCGGCGACCACCCCCACCGCCCAGATCAGTCCAATCGCACCTTTTCCGTAACCGTGCTCTTCGAGGTAGAGCGAAAAGAAGGTGTAAAACACCGAGTGCGCGTAGAGCATCAGGAAAGCGGATGCAAAGAACGCTGCTTTGGCGGGGTCGCGCAGCGCTTTCCAAAGCGGCGCAGGCCGCGGTCCAGCGGGTCGACGCGGCGCCTCGGGCAGCAACCAGGTACACGCGAGCACAGCAAGCATCATCAGCATCAGCCAGCCAGGCAGCCATCGGATTCCCGCCGCTTCGAAAAGCGGTCCGGTTGCGATCACCCCTACGATAAAGCCGATCGAGCCCCAGACCCGCATTCGGCTGTAGCGGCCCGCATCATGCCCCGAGGCCTCGAGCGCGATCGCTTCGGCGATCGGCATCTGGCCGGATGTCGAGAAAAACAATACCGCGCAGGCAAGCATGATCCAGCCAAGCTCGGCGCCAGAGACCCACAGGCCAATCAGCGCGGCCAGTGAAATCAGCGTGCAGGCACGCTGCACTGAATTTCGTGAATCACTGCGATCGGCGAGCCATCCCCAGGCAAGCGGTCCGATGATGCGAGAAGCCGGTGACAGCGACATGACCAGGCCAATCGCGGCCACCCCCAGGCCCACCTCGTTCAGGTAGAGCGTGAGGTACGGCGAGAGCGTGCCGACAAACAGGAAATAGCAGAGAAAAAACGCGCGCACGCCATTCCGGGTGCGCGAGGCAGGGTCAGAGGCCACCGGCGATCAGTCAGGCGCGCGGCCCGCGATCCGCGGCGTTGCAACGCTGACGTCAGCGTTTTGCGCACGATGGCGCAGCGCGTGGTCGATGAGCACCAGTGCAAGCATCGCCTCGGCGATCGGCACTGCCCGAATGCCGACGCACGGATCATGACGGCCGGTGGTTTCGACCACCGTGGTCTCGCCCGACCGGTCGATGGAGCGGCGCGGCACACGGATGCTGGAGGTGGGCTTGATCGCGATGGAAACGGTGATGGGTTGACCGGTTGAGATACCGCCCAGGATGCCGCCCGCCTCGTTGCCAACGAACCCCTGCGGCGTCAGTTCATCGCCATGCTCGCTGCCTCGCTGCGCCACCGACCGAAACCCGGCACCGATCTCGACCCCTTTGACCGCGTTGATGCCCATCATCGCCCAGGCGATATCGGCATCGAGCTTGTCGTAAAGCGGCTCGCCCCAACCAACCGGGACCGAATCGGCGACGATGTCGATGCGCGCACCGCATGAGTCGCCCGCGCGCCGCAGGCTGTCCATGTAGGCCTCGAGCTTTTCGACGATCGCGGCGTCGGGAGCAAAAAACGGGTTCTTTGGAACCTGCGCGTAATCGGTGAAAGGAATTGGGATCTCGCCAAGCTGCGACATCCAGCCTCGCACGACGGTGCCGTGCTGTTCACGAAGCCATTTTTTTGCAACGGCTCCGGCGGCCACCATCGGGGCAGTCAACCTGGCAGACGAACGCCCTCCCCCGCGAGGATCACGAACACCGTATTTGTGCCAATACGTGTAATCGGCATGGCCTGGCCGGAAGGTGTCGACAATTTTTGAATAGTCCTTGCTGCGCGCATCTTCGTTGCGAATCAGCAGCATCAACGGCGTGCCGGTTGTTTTTCCCTCGTACACCCCTGACACGATTTCAACCCGATCCGGCTCCTGCCGCTGCGTGACATGACGCGAGGTGCCGGGGCGCCGCCGGTTGAGATCGGGCTGCAGGTCAGATTCGGACAGCGATAAGCCGGGCGGACAACCGTCGATCACGCACCCGATCGCAGGGCCATGCGACTCGCCGAAATTCGTGACCCGAAACAGATGGCCAAAAGTATTTCCAGACATTGCAGCGTGACCTGGGAGACGGTTGTACGGGGCGGGATCAGAAATATTAGGGGTTGACGCGCTTTAAGCACGTGGCTGGGGCGGCGCGAGCAGGCGCAGGATGACCTGTTCGCGCGCCAGCACCGCGAGGCACGCGTCAACCGATGGCGTTTGCGCAAGACCCAACACAAGCAAGCGAACCGGAATCGCGAGCTGCGGCATCTTGAGGCCATGTGCCGCAAGCGTCTGCTTGAGCGCGGCCTGAATGCCCTCGCGTGTCCAGGGTGCATCGCGCAGGGTGGCTGCAAGCGCTGCCAGCGCAGGCTTGACCGCCTCAGTGAGATGCGCCGACAACTCGTCAGCGCGCGGCCGAGGCTCGGAATAAAACATGTGAGCAGCGTCAGCGAGTTCATTGAGTGTTGCGGCGCGGTCCTTCAGAAGCGCGCATACCGCAGCAAGGTCTAGCGCATTCGGGCCCGCAAGCGCCACGGCATGCACGCCCGTGCGAATCAGTCGGGGACGGATCGCGTCTGCCAGCCAGGCGTCGTCAGTGCGCTTGAGGTACTGCTGATTCAGCCAGCGCAGTTTTCCGGTATCGAACTGGGATGGCGAGTTGGACAGATGCGAGCCGTCGAACCACTCCACCAGCTGGTCGCGGCTGAACACTTCGTCGTCACCGTGGCTCCAGCCAAGCCGGGCAAGGTAATTGATGACGGCCTCTGGCAGATATCCCTCATCGTCATACTGCATGACCGATACCGCACCGTGACGTTTCGAGAGCTTCTGTCCATCGTCACCATGAATCATCGGAACATGCCCATAACGCGGCGGTTTTCCACCAAGCGCCTTCAGGATGTTGATCTGACGCGGCGTGTTGTTCACGTGATCATCGCCGCGAATCACATGGGTGATCTGCATGTCGAGATCATCCACGACCACGCAGAAGTTATAAGTGGGTGTGCCGTCCGAGCGGGCGATCACCAGATCATCCAGCTCATCGTTGGAAATGGAAATCGGGCCCTTGACCAGATCATCCCAGACGACCGCACCCCCATCAGGGTTACGAAAACGCACCACCGGCTGAACCCCGACAGGTGGAGGTCGCCCGGCAGCGTTTTCGGGCCGCCAGCGGCCATCATATCGGGGCTTCAAGCCCTGGGCGCGCTGCGCCTCGCGCATCGCATCGAGCTCTTCAGGCGAAGACCAGCAGTGGTAAGCGGTGCCCTCGGCGAGCATTCGGGCGATCACCTCGCGATAGCGGTCCATTCGGCGGGTCTGAAAGAACGGCCCTTCATCCGGCTTCAGAGACAACCACGCCATGCCATCGAGGATCGCCTGCACCGCCTCAGGCGTCGAGCGTTCAAGATCGGTATCTTCGATACGCAGAATGAACGTGCCCGCGTAGTGCCGGGCATAGGCCCATGCAAACAGCGCCGTGCGGGCGCCTCCGATGTGGAGAAAACCCGTCGGGCTGGGAGCAAACCGGGTGCGGACCATGGGCGTTGATGTTTAGCGAGGGAAACCCCAATTCTACCGGTCCGACACCCGCCACACCCCGACTCCGCGACGCGCCGGCATCGCAGGGCTTCAATCGCAGCCAGCAACCGCCTAGAATGCGGCGACTTTTCCTTTGACAGGAGCAGCGCCATGAGCGCATCGCCCACCGCCCGAATCTCGTCGGGGATTCTTCGTGGTGCCGTCGAAAACGACGTCTGCGTGTTTCGCGCCGTGCCGTATGCAGCGCCGCCGGTTGGGCCGTTGCGGTTTGCAATGCCAGCCCCCGTGACACCGTGGACAGGCGAGCGCGATACCTCCAAAAACGGGCCTGTTCCCCCGCAACCCGCCTCCCGTCTGCGTTCGGCAATGGGCGACTTCAGCGCAGAGCAGGGCGAGGATTGCCTGACACTCACCATCGCAACGCCCGCTGCCGACGGGCGCCGCCGGCCCGTCCTGATCTGGTTGCATGGCGGCGCCTTCTGGACCGGTGCGGGCTCGATCGACTGGTATTCCGGCGTGTCGATGGCACGGCATGGCGATATCGTGGTCGTGGGCGTCAACTACCGGCTTGGCGCGCTGGGCTTCATGCATGTGCCGGGCGTTGCCGAACCCAACCTGGGATTGCACGACCAGATGGCAGCGCTCAGCTGGGTCGCCCGCGAAATCACCGCATTTGGCGGAGACCCCGACAACATCACCGTCGCGGGTCAGTCCGCAGGCGGTCTGTCGGTGCTGGCGATGCTTGCCCAGCCTCAGAGTCGGGCGCTGATGCGACGGGCCATCGTGCAAAGCGCGCCCTTCGGCCGCATTCTTCGATCGATGCCCAAAGCGCTGCAGATCTCCGAGGCGATGGGCAAGGCGCTGGGCATCACCGAGCCGGCCCAATGGCGAACGGTGGACGCGCAGAAAATCAACGAAGCGCAGGTTGGCGTTGCGCGCAGCCTGGGCGCGTTCGCCGCGACAACGCCCGCATTCATTCCCATCATCGACAAAAAGCTGATGGGCGAAGACCTGATGTCGGCAGCGCTTGCGGGCGCGTGCGAGCGCGATGTCATGGTGGGCTACACGCGCGATGAAATGGCCGCCTTTTTCGCGGCAGACGAGAAGATCCGCGATGCGTCGCCCGAACAGGTTCACCAGGTGTTCGCAGGCATTTTCGGCGCCGCCGCAGACGAGGCGATTGCCGAATACCGGCTGCGGGCCCGCGGTTCTGATAACGCTTCGTTGCTTGGCGCAATGTTGGGCGACTCCTCATTTGGCGCGGGCGTGCATGCGTTTGCCGAGCGGCTGGCAGCGCTCGGTCGTCCGGCCTGGGTATACCGGTTCGACTGGGCTGCGCCGGGCAACCGATTCGCAGCCTGCCATTGCTGCGAGATCCCCTTCATGTTCGACACGCTGCCCGCCTGGCAGGCGCCGATGCTGGAGGGCGGCGAGCCGCAGTCGATGGCCCGACTGGCCGCGCAGATGCGCGATGCCTGGGTTGCCTTCGCCACCCGGGGCGACCCCTCGCACCCGGCACTGCCGCATTGGCCCAGGCATGAACAGGCCATGCAGACGATGCTCTTCGATCACCACAGCCGGGTGGCAAACGACCCCGCCGGGCGCGGCCGTTGGAAATACTGGCCGTGACAGCAGCCTCCATCGTCTTTGACCGCGCCGGCCTGCGGTTTGGCGGCGAGGCCATTTACGACGATCTCAGCTTTTCAGTTGGCAAGGGCGAGTTCGTCTGTCTGCTCGGCCCTTCAGGCTGTGGCAAGTCAACGTCGCTCAGGCTGATCGGCGACCTGCTGACGGCGCAGTCGGGAAGCGTGACCGTCGACGGCAAACCCCCGGCGCAAGCCTGGCAGGACGTCGCCTTCGTGTTTCAGTCGCCACGGCTCGCGCCCTGGCGCAACGCGCTGGCAAACGTGCTGCTTGGCGCCGAACTCAGACTGGGCCGTGATGAGGCGCGCCGCCGCGAGCCCAGAGCTCGAGAGCTGCTCGCCATGGTCGGGCTTGCCGATGCCGCCCACAAATATCCGTCGATGCTGTCTGGCGGTGAACGCCAGCGGGTAGCAATTGCCCGGGCGCTGGCGGTCGATCCGTCGATTGTGCTGATGGACGAGCCGTTTTCCGCGCTCGACCCCAACACCCGACGCCGGCTGCGCGCCGAGATCGAGCGCATCTGGCAGCAGACGGGTCGCACGGTGCTGTTCGTCACGCATGACATCGAGGAAGCGATCGTTCTTGCCGATCGAATCGTGCTGCTCTCCAACAAACCCACCCGCGTGCTCGAAAGCATCGCCGTGCCCGCCCCGCGGCCGCGCCGTCTGTCCGGCAATCCGGCACTCGAGGCACTCAGAGATCGCCTTCAGAACCTGTTCCAGTCACTTGAAAATACCGAACCGGAGGAACCTTCATCATGACTACCCGTCGCCATTTTCTTGCTGCAACCGCTGCACCCGCCGTGCTCTCGGCCACACCGCTGCGCGCCCAGGCAAAACCCAAAGTCACGTATGCCTACCTGCTCGACCCTGCCTACGATGCCGTGGTGTGGGCGATCCGAAACGGCAAAGTCCGCTCGGACCTGATCGACGTTGAAGCCACTGGCATGCTGATCCCGCAACTGCTGCAAGCCACCTCCACCAAGCAGTTCGATGTGGTGATGACAGCTGTGATCGGCGTACCCGCAGCGGCGGCTCGCGGGCTTGAACTGAGAATCCTGTCGGCCGCGCTGCATGCATCCCCCGTTGGCGAGGGCGGCGGCGTTTGGGTCAAGAAGGGCAGCCCCCTCACCGACCCGGCTGCGCTGAAGGGCCGCACGCTCGCCTCCTACGGGCTCCGGTCCACCGGCTACATGTTCGTACGCGAGGCACTGCGGCTGAAGTTCGGTCTCAATATGGCGCTTGAGGGCGGTGATGTCCGCCAGGTGGAGGTACAGGCGCCTAATCTGCCTGCAGCGCTTGCCACCGGCCAGGCCGACGCAGCCTCGCTCATTCACAGCCAGGCCTGGCGCGCCATGCAGACCGGCGAGTTTGTGAATATCTGCGAGACCAATGTGATTCTGAATGAGCGCTACGGACCGCTGGTATCTGCGGTGAACGTGTCGTATCCGGACAAGCTCGCCGCACGGGCCGAGCAGTTCAACGAGTTCAATCGCATGCTCAAGGCTTCGATCACCTACGCACTCGCCAACCGCGATGAGGTGTTTGGCGCGATTGCGAAACAGGCCAACATCGATCGTGGCTTCTTTGACTGGTGGTTCGACCGCACGACCCGCGTGCCGGCGGTGTTTGGTAGCGAGCACTCCAAAGCGGTTCAAACCGCCTGGAACATCGGGCGTGACATAGGCATGGTCGCCAAGGTGCCTGACGTCAACGCCTACACCTGGGATAAGACGCTACGTTCATGAGCGCTGGCCCGGCCCTTGCTGGCCGGTTGCAGCGCACCCAGCGACTGCTGGCGCTTGGCTTCGTGCTGGCGCTTGGCGTAGCCTGGTTCGCGTCAGCCGGCAGGGTTCCCGCCTATGTGCTGCCGCCCCCCAATGAGGTTGCGGCAGCGGTGGTTGCCTTCGCAGCATCCGCGCAGCGACTGCCGCATCTGTTTGCCACTCTGGGGCATATCGCATCCGCGATCGCAATCTCATTTGTGCTGGGTGCGCTGCTGGCGTTCGCAGCTCACTACGCGCGCTGGAGCGCCCCTGCGATTCACCAGCGCCTGAGCCCGTTCCTGAGCGCTTTTTCCGGAATCGGCTGGACGCTGCTCGCGGTGATCTGGTTTGGGGTCTCCAGTTTTACGGTGGTCTTCACGATTGTTGCCGTGCTGCTGCCCTTTGCACTGGTTAACCTGCGTGAAGGGCTTATCGCCCTTGATAAAGAACTGCTTGAGATGGGGGCCAGCTTCGGTCGCGGTCGGTGGCGAAGCTGGCGGCTGCTGGTGGCGCCCGCGCTGCTGCCGTTTGCCGCCGCCACGCTGCGCATCATGTTTGGGGTCGCCTGGAAAGTCACGCTCACCGCAGAGCTGTTTGGCGGCGGACGGGGACTGGGCTATGTCATCAACATCGCCCGGCAGGACTACGACACCCCCACGCTGTTTGCCGTGATCCTGTTCATCATCATCGCGGTCACGCTCGCCGATCGCCTGCTGTTCGGCCCGCTCGAGCGACTCACCACGCGACAGTTCGGAGCTGCCTCATGAGCACTGGGCGGCGCTCTGCTGCATTGTGGTTTGCCGACACGCTGGTGGTGCTGGCGATCGCGGTATGGGCGATCGGCGCAGCCAACCTGCCCGAGTTCGTGTTGCCCGGACCGGTGGCGGTTGGCAAGCGCCTGCTAGCGCTGTTCACCGACAGCGATTTCCTGGTTCACACCATCGCATCAACGGTACGGGTGATTGGCTCAGTCGTGATCGCGCTGCTGATTGGCGGCGGCCTGGCAGTGATTGCGCGCGCGGTGCCCGTGCTCGATGGCATCGTGAGCGGCGTCATTCAGCCGTTTCTGAATGCGTTCCCATCGATTGGCTGGGCGATTCTTGCTGCGATCTGGTTCACGCCTGGCCACTTCTCGATCGTTTTCGTGCAGGTGGCGATCCTCGCGCCATTTTGTCTGATCAATGTCGCAGAGGGGCTACGCCAGATCGATCGCGAACTGCTTGAAATGGCTACCAGCTACACACGTAACCGGACCCGAATCGTGATCAGGGTGGGCTTACCTCTGCTGCTGCCCTATCTGATGGGCGCGCTTCGAATTGCCTATGGCGTCGCCTGGAAAATCGCGCTGGTTGCCGAATTGCTGGGCTCGACATCGGGGCTTGGGTTTTTGATGCTGCGGGCTCAGGGCTCGGCCGACCTGACCACGGTGCTGGCTGCGTGCCTGGCCATTGTTGCGCTGTTCTACGCTGGCGAGCGACTGTTGCTGGAACCGCTCTCCCGACGGTTCAGCGCGAAGTAAGCAGGCTCAAATCGCGAGGCTCACCCGATGAGCCTCGCGTATGCGATGCTTGCGCCATCTGTTTGCGTGAAGGCCATCGCCAATGTCCGATTCCCTCTCCCCTGCTCTCATCACCGCCTTGATCGCGCTGGCTGGCGTTGGCGTGGGCGCCCTGGCCACGCTGTCGGTTGCGCGCAGCCGCGCCCGCAGCGAACAGGCCGCGGCGCTGTCGGAGCAGGCTCAGCGCCTTGCCCAGGAGCAGGCGGCCCTGCAGTCAGCGCTCAGTGCCGCCCAGGCGTCGCTTTCACGCTCGGATGCCGACGGTGCGCAGCTTCGCGACCAGCTTGAACACGAACGCAGCCAGGCCCGGGCGCGCGAACAGTCCATCAGTCAGCAGGTCGCCGCGCAGCAGGTTGAAGCCGAGGCGCTTCGACAGCAACTCAAGGCTGCGCAGGCAGCGGTCGCCGAGCGCCAGGCCTTCATCGAGCGGGCGCACGAAGCGCTGGGCCATCAGTTCAAGGCGCTGGCAGGCGACATCCTCGAATCGCACTCCAAGCGCTTTGCCGAGCAGAACCAGCAGAACCTCGGCGGCGTGCTTGACCCCCTGCGCGAGCGGCTGGGTCAGTTCCAGCAAAAGGTTGAATTGCTCTACATCGACGAAAGCAAAGAACGGTCGGCGCTCAAAGCGCAGGTTCAGGAACTCATGCAGCTCAATCGCACGCTGAGCGACGACGCCCAGGAACTTGCGCTCGCGTTGCGCGGCTCGGCCAAGCGCTTGGGCAACTGGGGCGAGCTGGTGCTTGAGCGCGTCCTTGAAACCGCCGGCCTTCGTCGCGGTCACGAATACCTGGTGCAGGACTCGCGCGTTGACGAGCAGGGCCAGCGCCGTCAACCCGACGTGGTCATTCAGTTGCCAGAGGGCCGCTGCCTGGTGGTTGACTCCAAGCTGTCGCTGATTGCCTACGACCGCTACGTGAGCGCCGAAGACGACGACGCGCGCAACGCAGCGCTGCGCGATCACCTCCAGTCAATGCGCTCACACCTCAGAGAACTGTCCGACAAACGCTATCAGGCCCTTTACGGCAACACGCTTGATTTCGTTCTGATGTTTGTGCCCGTTGAGCCCGCCTTCATCACGGCAGTCAGCCATGATGAGCAGCTGTTCACCGATGCATGGGAACACAATGTGCTGCTGGTCAGTCCCTCAACGCTGCTGTTTGTCGTGCGCACTGTGGCGCATTTGTGGCGCCAGGAAGCACGCAGCCGCAACGCTCAGGAAATCGCCAGGCGAGGAGCCGAGCTCTACGACAGGCTGTCCGGGTTCGTAGAGAAGCTCGACGAAGTAGGCGCCCGACTCAACTCGGCCCAGACCGCCTGGACCGATGCGCGGAAAAAGCTTGCAGACGGTCGGGGCAACGTCATTCGGCAGGCCGAAATGTTGCGCGAGCTGGGCGTTCAGCCGGCTCGCCAGTTACCCGCTGATCTCATTGACCGCGCGCTGGCCGATTCTGAAGGACACAGGCTGGCGGGCGATGCGTCCACCGAACGACCAGCGCCAGGCTGACCGTTCGCGGCCCCGGTGTCAGTCGGCACGCGCCCCGGACGCGCGAATCACCTCTGACCACTTACGACTTTCCGCCGCAACAAAAGCCACGGTTTCGCTGGTGCCCATCACCATCGGATCAGTTCCCAGCGCCTCCAGCCCTTCGCGCACTTTCGGTGTTCCCACCACGGTGGCTACCTCTTTCGCAAGCCGCGCCACGATCGGGTCAGGCAGACGGCCCGGGCCCACCAGTGCATACCAGATCAGCACCTCATAGCCAGGCACGCCCGCCTCCGCGATCGTTGGCAGATCGGGCACCTGTTTGGAACGGGTACGGCTGGATACCGCAAGCGCACGCAGCTTGCCCGCCTGCGCCAGCGGGATATTGGTGGTGGGGTTATCGATCATCATGTCGATACGGCCCGCCACAAAGTCCGTCATCGCGGGCGCCGACCCCTTGTACGGCACATGAGTGAACTTCACGCCAGTCATCGACTCAAGCAGCACCACCGCTAGGTGGCTTGAACTGCCCGAGCCCGACGAGCCGTAGGTGAGCGTTCCCTGCCGCTCGCGGGCGAGTGCAATCAGTTCGGTCACCGACTTGACGGGCAGCGAGGGATGCACCACGAGCACGTTCGGGAACGACGCAATCATCGCGATAGAGGTCAGATCGGTTAACGGATTGTGTCGCAGCTTTGAATACAGATGCTGATTGATGGCAAGCGTACCGGTGGTGGCGAAAAACAGGGTGTAGCCATCAGCGGGCGCATCGACCACCGATTGCGCCGCAATCGAGCCACCGGCGCCCGCACGGTTCTCCACGACCACCGGCTGGCGCAACTCGGTTGACAGCGCCGAAGCCACCAGACGCGCGGCCGCATCGGTACCGCCCCCGGGCGGGAACGGCACCACCAGCTTGAGTGGACGGTCAGGGTACGTGGACTGTGCCCACACTGCAGTGATGGGCAGACAGGCCAGCGCCGCGCAGGCGGCCCTTGAAACGAATCGGCTCAGAGAATTCATCGACCGCCTCCGCGAGCGTCAAAAGGGATGCCGCAATGTAGCGGGGATCCGCGGCGACGGCGAGGGGCCATCGCCCGCGATGCGCATCAAACTGAACGCCGGCGCGCGCTTACTGGGCGCAGGTCACCGCGTCGTGCAGGCTCAGGTAAACGCGTCCCTGCATGGTCTGCCCAAAGCCTGTGGTCGCCAGCCTGTCCATGACCGGGCCCTTTACCTCTGCAAGCAGCAACTGGATGTTCTGGCGGGCGAGGTCTGATTCGAGCGTCGACAGCGTTTCAAGACCCGTGCTGTCGATCTGATTGACACCCGCGCAGGAGATCACGATTCGCTTAATTGCAGGGTCTGCGGCCAACATCGAATCAATTTGAGCTCTCACCTGCATGGCGTTCGCAAACAGCAGACTTTCATCGATTCGCAGCAACAACCATCCCGGCAGCGTTTCAACCGTGTGGCGCTCGATATTGCGGAAATGCTCGCTGCCAGGCAGTCGGCCCAACACGGCGATATGTGGACGGCTTCCCCGCCACACGATGACCGCAAGCGACAGCGCCACGCCCAGCACAATGCCGTGCTCAACACCAAGAATGATCACGCCAAGCGCGGTGGCGGCCAGCGAGAGCGCATCGGCACGGTCGTAGTGCCAGGTCTCGCTTAGCGTCTTGAGATCAATCAGACTGGTGACCGCCACCAAAATTGTTGCGGCAAGCACCGCATGCGGCATTGCGCGAAACCAGCTGGTAAAAAGCATCAGCACCACAGCCATCAGCGCGGCACTGACCACGCCGGCAAGCGGCGTGTTGGCACCCGCTGAGAAATTGACGACCGAGCGCGCAAGCCCGCCGGTTACCGGAAAGCCGCCTGACAGCGCGCTTGCCGCATTGGCTGCGCCCAGACCCAGCAACTCACGGTCCGCATCAATGCGTTGCCGACGCTTGAGCGCAAATGACTGCGCAACCGACACGCTTTCAACAAAGCCCACCAGCGAAATCAATAACGCGGGGATCAGCAGTTGTGTGAGGGACTCCCAGCCAGGCAGCATCTGATCCGCCGACGGCAGCGAGGGCAGGCCCGCCGGCACGTGGCCGACGACAGCTACCTTCGCGATTTTGTCGAGCTCAAGCAGGCCCACAGCCAATGTGGCCAGAACCACCACGGCCATCGGCGCCAGCTTGCCCAATAGTTCTGCGCGGGCACGCGCGAGGCCCGCGGCCACTAACCAGCCGGGTAGCCGGCTACGGGCAAGCACCAGCAAGGTGACACTCGATAACCCGATCGCGACGGTGACTGGATTCGTGCTCGGCAAAGCCGCAATCAGTGCAACCACGGTGGCGATCACGCCATCGGCTTCAATGCGTACACCAAGCAGGTGCCTGATCTGGCCGATTGCAATAAGCACCGCCGCGCCACTGATGAAGCCACTGATCACCGGGTGGCTTAAAAAGTGGGCAAGAAAACCCAGCCTGAATAAACCGAACGCAAACAGCATCCCACCCGACATGAGCGCCAGTTGCATGGCCAGACCAACATAGTCGGCCGAACCCGGCACGGCCAGCGGTGTCAACGCGCTGGCGGTCATCAGCGAGGCCACCGCAACAGGCCCCACTGCCAGCGTCATGCTGGTGCCGAAGATCGCATACGCAATGATGGGGAGCACACTTGCGTACAACCCCATTTGCGGCGGCAGTCCCGCGAGCATGGCGTACGCCAGGCTTTGAGGCACCAGCATCACCGTCACGATCAGACCGGCGGAGAGATCACCGGGGAGATGATCCCGGCGGTACCCTGCCAACCAGGCCGGAAGGAAGCGGCTCATCAGTGCGCCGCAGCCAGCCGCACTCGCCGACGCTCGAGAACCTCGAAAATCACCATGCCGAGCAGCATCGCAAGGGTGAACACAACCGCCTTGGGTTGACCAGCGCCAACCGACACCAGCGCAGGCCCGGGACAGAACCCGGCAAGCCCCCAACCCGCGCCGAACATCAGGCTGCCAGCCACCAGTCGGCGATCGATATCGCGCGAAGTGGGCAGTTGCATGGCACCGCCGAAGACACTGGTGGTTCGCCGCTTGGCCACACCGAAGGCAAACAAGCCCACCAGGATTGCGCCGCCCATCACGAACGCAAGCGACGGATCCCAGGCACCAGCGAGATCAAGGAAGCCGATGACCTTCGCCGGGTCGGTCATGCCGGCCAGGATCAACCCAACTCCAAACAGCAGACCGATAAAAAATTCAGACAAGCGTTCCATGCAGAGTCTCCCGAATGGTTGAAGGGTCAGCGAGCAATCAGATGCCGGACCACAAACACAGTGGCAAAACCTGCTGCCATAAAGGCAAGCGTGGCCATCAGCGAGCGCGGCGACAGGCGCGACAGGCCGCAAACGCCGTGGCCGCTGGTGCAACCTGCGCCATAGCGGGTTCCAATACCGACCAGCAGGCCGGCGGCCACGACAGCCAGCCACCCCGCATCCACGCGCGCAGCGGCTGGGGGTGCAAGAAGCGACCAGGCGGCCGGCGCCACGAGCAGACCCAGAATGAAAGAGATTCGCCAACCAGAATCACCCGAACGGCGCTGCAACAGCCCGCCCACAATGCCGCTGATTCCAAGAATTCGGCCATTGAGCAGGACGAACAACGCCGAGGCGATGCCGAGCAGGATGCCGCCTGCGAGCGAGCTCCAGGGTGTGAAGTTTGACCAGTCAATTGTCATTGGGGTTGCTCCTTCGGGGTGGGACAGAACTGCGACTGCAGGGTGGCGATCACGGCGAGCGCTGATTCGCTTTCGAGGCGGTAGTGAATCCGTTTACCTTCGCGCCGCGTGCCAACCAGGGCTTCGTCGCGCAACACGCCAAGCTGCTGGGACAGCGTGGGCTGCGTAATTCCAAGTTCGGTTTCCAATTCACCGACGCAGGCTTCGCCCTGCGCGAGCCGACACAACAAAAGCAGGCGGTCGGGATTGGAGAGGGTCTTGAGCAGACGGCAGGCTGCATCTGCAGCGTTGCGCAGTTCAGCAAGGTCGATGGTGGCAGAGGCTGGCATGGCAAGACACGCAGTGGGTTGGCGACGCCGAATATGATCAACAACAATCATTTTATTGATTTATATTTTATTTGTAAATATAATGTTTTTAGATTAACCAACTGCACGGAGTAAACACTGTGAACCCGACCGTCCACGGCATCTTTGATCCCGCCACCTGGACCGTGACCTACGTGGTCTATGACCAGCCAGGCGGCAGCGCCGCCGTCATCGACTCTGTGCTCGATTACGACCCGAAGTCGGGGCGCACGCGCACTGCAAGCGCGCAGAAAGTGCTTGATTTTGTGCGCGAGCAGCGCCTGAACGTAGGCTGGATTCTCGAGACGCACGCCCACGCCGACCACCTGTCGGCGGCGCCCTGGTTGCGCAGCCAGCTCGGCGGCCAGATCGCCATCGGCGGCAACATTCGCACCGTTCAGGGTGTGTTCAAGAAGATCTTCAACCTGGAAGAAAACTTCCATACCGACGGTTCCCAGTTCGACCACCTGTTCAGCGATGGCGAGCGCTTTTCAATTGGCGCGCTAGAGGGCGAGGTCATGTCGGTGCCAGGCCACACACCTGCCTGCGTCGCCTACAAAATCGGCGATGCGGTGTTCGTGGGCGACACGCTGTTCATGCCCGATGTCGGCACCGCCCGCTGCGATTTCCCAGGGGGCGACGCGCCTACGCTCTATCGCTCAGTACGCAAACTCCTCAGCCTGCCACCCGAAACGCGGCTCTTCATGTGTCACGACTACCCGCCTGGCAGTCGGCCGGTTGCATTCGAGTGCACGGTGGCCGATCAGCGCGCGCGAAACATTCATGTGAATGACAGCATCAGCGAAGCGCAGTTTGTCGAAATGCGCACCCGCCGGGACGCAACGCTCGATATGCCGGTATTGATCCTTCCCGCAGTGCAGATCAACATACGCGCTGGCGAGATGCCGCCGCCCGAACCCAATGGCGTCTCTTACGTGAAAATTCCGCTGAACGCACTGTGATGCGAACAAACGCTTTATTGCCTCTGCCCGTTGCCGTCATTGGCGCAGGCGCCGTTGGCTGCTACTACGCCGGCCTGCTCGCGCAGGCGGCGCTCCCGGTTACCTTGATCGGACGCGGCGCAGCGTTTGCCGCGTTAAAAGCGCACGGCTTGCGTATTGAGTCAGGTGGACACACAAACACCATTCCGATTCAGGCCGCCGATACGCCGGCCGCTGCGCGTGACGCCGCGCTGGTTCTGGTGTGCGTGAAATCGTCCGACACCGCTGAGGCCGCCCGCGCACTCAAACCGTATCTACGCCCTGACGCGCTGGTGGTCGGCCTGCAAAACGGTGTCACCAACGGTGACGAGCTGCTTGCCGGTCTGCCGCAGCAGGTCGTGCCCGCCGCGGTCTATGTTGCCACCGTCCTGGCGGGCCCCGCCCACGTACAACACCATGGCGGCGGTGCGCTCGTCATCGGATCGCCACGCGGCAGGCCCGTCAGCCAGGCGCAGCTCAATGCGCTTGTCAGCCTGTTTTCGAAGGCCAACATTCCTGTCACGGTCAGCGAGGATATTCGTGCAGTGCTTTGGGGAAAGTTGGTGGTTAACTGCGCCTACAACGCCTTATCGGCGATCACGCAAAACGACTACGGCACCCTTGTTGCAGCCCAGCCGATTCGCAGCGTGATGCAAGCGGTCATTCAAGAGGCGGCCACCGTCGCGCGTGCGCTTGACATTGATCTGGGCGAATCACTGGAAGATCGCGTGCTGGCTGTGTCGAAGATGATGCCCAAGCAGCTGTCTTCGACCGCTCAGGATGTCGCACGCCAACGCCCCACCGAGATCGACCATTTGAACGGCCATCTGGCGCGCGAAGGACGTCGGCTTGGCATTCCAACACCGGTTAACAGCACGCTGCACGCGCTGGTTCGCCAACTGGAAGACGGCTACCTCAAGCACTGATCAGTAGCCGCTTCCAGCGAGATACGTGCGGCCTTACTCACCCGACAGACCCAGCTTGTTTGGCTGCCGCTTTTCCACTGAATAGCGCAGCATCGCCGCCACGCGGTACACCCCGTGTGCAAATTTCCCGTAGGGCATGGTCAGGAAAAAGGCGAGCACTGCGCCCAGGTGAATGCACAGTGCAATCGGCATCCACTGCGTGGTACGCACCAGCATCAGCGCGAGCCCGGTGGCACCCGTGAGAAACAGTAAAGCGATAAACCCCTGATCCATGCCGCGCTGAGAGGGTTCCAGATGCTCCGGGTGGCGACGAGCTCGTAACCGCCATAACCCTGCGGTTCCCCAGACCAGCATCACCCCACCGGTGATCCCCAGCAACTTGGGTGGACTTGCCCAACCATAGGGCGCTGGAATGTTGAGCCCGTAATGCATCACCGTGGCGACCGAGGTGGCGGCAAGGCACAGCATGAAACCGTAAAACGTCAGGTGATGAAAGCGTTTGCGGTCGCGTGTCCAGGCATCGTCTTCGTTATGGCAGCCTTCGCCGTGACCCCCATCGAGATACCGAAGCTTGAACGCGTCGTGTAGCGCCTCTGCGGTGGCTGCGCCGCCTGCGCCCACCTTCCCGGTTGCCGGTTTGACGTCGCTCACGAATCGCAACGCACCGATGCACAAGGCTACGAGCGCCCACCCGAACACCGGTAAAAACATCGACACCATCAGCCCGTGCGGGAAGATTCGGTAGAAGTCGCCTCGGGCGTCTCCCGCCCAGAGCGATCCGTGCATCGCTACGGCCAGCAGCAGAAACAGCGTGAACGCGCCCGCCAGTGCAAGCGCAACGATCAGCCCATTGCGCTGGTACAGGGCGCCAAACGAAGCGGGCCACGCATAGTGCGAATAGGTTTCACCCCGCACACGGGCCAGCGCTCTGGGCAGGTTGACGGCGAATTCATGCGGCGGCGCATACTGACAGGCGTGCAGACAGGCCCCGCAGTTGTGACACAAATTCGCCAGGTAGTGCACATCGGCACGGCCAAACTCAAGCCTTCTCGTCATGGCTGGGAACACCGCGCAAAAGCCTTCGCAATACCGGCAGGCATTGCAGATGATCATTTCGCGTGCCACTTCCGATTCAGCGGCGCTCATGGTGTCGGAACCAGGCGGACGGGCGTGAGCAGCCGAGGGTGCGCCCCCTGCGAGCGACTGCGCTTCTCGGGTCAGCGCTTCAAACTGCTGCACGGTCGCGCTCCTCAATGATCTTCAAGGTATCGGCGCCGTCGCGGCCCAGTGCAGCAGCGGCGGCTCGTGTTCCTGCAATGCGTCCAAATGCGGTACCGATCGTCATGCCGACTCCTGCGGTATAGCCCTTGCCCAGTACGTTTCCTGACATCAATTCTCCTGCTGCAAACAGGTTGGGGCTGGGGCGTCCTGCGAAATGTACTGCGGTGCTGTCATCGGTTCGAAAACCCAGATAGGTGAAGGTAACGCCAGGGCGTACTGCGTAGGCAAAGAAAGGTGGCGTATCGATGGGGCGCGCCCAATGTGTCTTGGCGGGGGTTACACCCTCGGTCGAGCAGTCATCCAGCACCGTGTGATCAAACCGACCGGGCCTGCATCCGCGATTGAATTCATCGATGGTTCGCAGCATCTGGTCGGCATCGAGCCCCAGCTGGTTGGCCAGGCCGGCCAGCGTCTGGTCGCGCACCCCGGGAAACACGGGCGGCATGAATCGGCCGATTGCTTTGGAATCAATGACACACCAGGCGATCTGACCTGGCTGCAGCGCGACCAGCCGACCCCAGATTGCATACCGCTTGGGCCAGAAATCTTCGCCTTCATCATAGAAGCGCCTGGTATGACGATTGACCACGATGCCGAGCGATACCGCATCAATACGGGTGCAGATACCACCGTCATACAAGGGCGCGCGTGCATCGATGGCCACCATATGCGCCTGCGTCGGATCGCCGATCAAATCGGCGCCCTGGTCGCGTAGATTCGCGATGATGGTTCCGGTGTTGAAGCGGGTGCCACGAATCAAAAAATTGTCTGCAGGATGCTCGCCGTAATCGTTCACACCCCAAGCCTCGCGAAGCCAATCGCGATTGGACTCGAATCCGCCACAGGCAAGCACACAAGACGTCGCTGTTATGCGCTCCTCCTGAGCAGAACCGTCTGGAAGCGAATGCCTGACATGCGCTGCAACAAACCGGTCGCCGTCCAGTTCAATACGGACCGCTTCAGCGTTGTAGTCGATTTGCGCGCCCAGCGCCTCGGCGCTGCGGAAGTAGGCGTTGACCAGCGCCTTGCCGCCCCCCATGAAAAAAGCGTTGGTCCGTGCAGTGTGGAGGGCGCCTGACAGCGAAGGCTGGAATCGGACGCCATGCCGTCGCATCCAGGGTCTGCAGGTTGAGGACGCTCGAATCACCAGGCGCGCCAGCGCTTCATTAGTCTGGCCGCCCGTGACACGCAACAGGTCTTGCCAGAACTCTTCTTCCGGGTAGGCCTCAACCAGCACATCCTGCGGCGCATCATGCATGCAGCGCAGGTTGCGTGTGTGCATCGAATTTCCCCCGCGCCACTCACGGGGCGCCACTTCGATCAGACGAACGGTGGCACCAGATTCCAGCGCCATCAGCGCGGCGCACAGCGCGGCGTTACCGCCACCAATCACCAGTACATCGGGCGCTGCACGATCAGATCGCAAAGGCACGACATCAAACTCCATCAGATTCGGGGCTGCGGTCAGACAGGGGCGGCATCAGTCGGCACGGATGTTGGCACGCCGAACAATATCGCTCCAGGTTGCCTGCTCGGCCCGAATGAACGCGGCAAACTCTGAAGGCGGACCGCCGCCGGCGATAGCGTTGTCGGCTGCAAATCGCTCAACCACCGATGCCGCCCTCAACGCCTTGGCCGACTCCTGCTGCAACCGATGAATGATCGCCTGGGGCGTCCCGGCAGGTACTAACAGGCCATACCATTGCGAGGTCTCAAACCCGGCATAGCCCATCTCGGCGACGGTCGGCACATCCGGTAACGCCGGAATACGGTCGAGCGTACCCACCGCGATCGCGCGCAACTTTGCGCTGCGAATATGCTGAGCCAGGGCCGGCATGCCTGCTGAAGCCACGTCAATTCGACCCGCCAGCAGATCCACCAGCTGAGGCCCGGTTCCCCGATAAGGAATGTGTTCGAGCCTGATTCCGGCGACAAGCTTCAGGTACTCCATCGCCAGATGACCAGCGCTGGCATTTCCTGCGGATCCGTAGTTGAGCTTGCCAGGGTGGCGCTTCGCGTAATCGACAAATTCTCGAAAATTCTTGGCCGGCAGATCGGGATGGATCACAAACAGATTGGGTACCTTGGCAAGCAGCGTCACGGGCGAAAAATCACGATTCACGTCGTAAGGCTGGCTCTTGAGCATCCAGGGATTCACCGCGAGTGTGCCGACATGCCCCAGCACCACCGTGTGTCCATCCGGTACGGCTTTGGCGACATCGGTCATCGCGGTCACGCCCGCACCACCAGGCTTGTTTTCGACGTACACGCTCTGCCCAAGTTGCTTTGACAACTCGACAGCGACTGCGCGAGCCACAATCTCGCTGGTTCCGCCCGGCGCGAACGGGACGACCAGGCGTATCGGGTGGCGGGGCCAATCAGCACCGTGAGACTGTGCCTGAGCGTAGGCTGACAATGACAGCATCGAAGCCGCGCTCAGCGCGCTCAAGGCGAGAAGACTGTCGCGGCGATCAGGGCGGACGCTGCGGCTCATACCGTGGCGCTCGCCGTCAGAACTGATAACGGCGAAGCCCGCCGTCCACCGGGATGACCGTGCCAGAGATGTATCCGGCAAGCGGTGAGGCAAGCCACACCGCGAGTACGGCAAGCTCCTCGGGTTCACCGTAGCGACCCACCGGGATTTCATTGTCGCTTTGCCACTTTCGGTACTCGGGCGTGTAGTTGCGCAGGATCTGCTCGGAATGAATACGCCCCGGAGGAATGCAATTGACCGTGATGCCGTGCTTGCCAACCATGCGCGACAAACCTTTGGCCCAGCTGTGAACTGCAGCCTTGGCACAGAAGGCACCGTTGACATGGTCCGGTTCGCTCTTTCCGGTGATGTTGATGATGCGCCCCCAGTTCCGGGCGATCATCTGGTCAATCAACGCGTCCGCAAGCTGGCGCGGACGGTCAAAGTTGAGCGTCATCGCTTCAACCCACTGCGCCTCGCCGACATGCAGCTGCGAAAACGGGCGTGACCCCCCTGCGTTATTCACCAGAATATCCACCCCACCCAGCGCGCTCACCGCGCGCGTGGCAAGCGAGGCCGCAGCATCCGTCGCATAAAGATCGGACTCGAGCACGACCGGATCAGGTCCGCCAGCTGCCTTGATGGCCGCCGCTGTTTCGTTGAGCTTGTCGAGGCGACGCGCACTGATCGCTACCCGAACGCCTTCTGCAGCCAGGGCTTTGGCGATTGCCGCACCGATCCCGGCGCTTGCGCCAGTCACCAGGGCGGTCTTGCCGTGTAGTTTCAGATCCATCAGGACCTCCGTCTTATGAAGTGTTCGAGGGGCAGCGCCTGATGATCAATAACCCCTCTCGCGTCACCCGCTGCCGCGAGAACGCGAAAATGTACTCTTTAGGCTCCGGTTGGGAAAGCATACGGGCGAGCGGTCGCCCCAGCACAGCGTGCGACGCCCTGTGTTAGGTTCTCACTTCTCAACGGACCCGGAGGTTTATTCCATGAAGCGTCGATCCATTCTGCGCCTGGCGGCTGCATCAGCCGCCCTGGGGGCGACCGCAACCCGCGCACAGGGATCCTGGCCCGCCCGTCCGGTTCGCATGATCGTACCCACCGGCCCGGGCAGTTCGCTCGATCTCATCATTCGGGCCACCAGCGAACGACTGGGCGCGCGCCTGGGGCAACCTATCGTCGTTGACAACCGACCCGGCGCGGCTGGGCTCATCGGCACCGACGCCATTGCCAAGGCAACCGATGGTCATACCTTCGGGATCAGCTTCAACGGCCCCCTGGCCTTCGCACCGTTTCTCTATCAGAAGATGCCTTACCGGTTACCGGAAGACTTTGCACCCATCCTCATGACCACCAGCCAGCCCAACGTGCTGGCGGTCAATGCCAAGCTACCCGTGAACTCGGTGGTCGAACTGGTGCAATGGCTTCGGGCCAACGTGGGCAAGGCGGCCTTTGCCTCGATCGGCAACGGCAGTTCATCGCACCTGTCGATGGAGCTGCTGAAGGTGGCCACTGGAACCTTCGCGCTGCACATTCCTTACAACGGCTCGCCGCCTTCGGCGCTGTCAGTGGCAAGCGGCGACACCCA
>VGHA01000044.1 GCA_016868375.1 Betaproteobacteria bacterium
GCCTTGGCGTTTTCCACCAGTGTGCGGTGCGTGTGAATGACCCCCTTGGGACGCCCGGTGGAGCCGGAGGACAGAATGATTGCCGCGAGGCTGTCGCGCTCGACCGGGACGGACAACGGATCATGGTTGGATTTGGCAAGCAGATCGCTCCAGCCCACCGACCCAGACCCGGCATCGCCCAAACTGATCTTGAGCGCCCGGTGGCCTGCAGCCGCTGCGCGTGCCAGCACCTCGGAAGCGAGTTCGGCCAGGTCAGGGTCGTGCACAAGAACCCGTGCTTCTAGCCAGCGGAGGGTTTCGGCGAGCCGATCCGGCGTTTCGCGAATATGCATGCTGCACGAGACGCCGCCCGCCAGCGGAGCGGCAAACCAGGCGAGCGCGTGTCGCGCAGAGGGCTTACAGAGGAACGCAACGCGCTCACCCGGCGACATGCCATGGCGAACGAGCGAGGCTGCGATCAAACCACTGCTTTGCCAGGCGGTTGCGCCGCTGACCCGCTCATGCTCGTCAACAAAAAAGTCCAGCTTGCCGCGCCAGCGGCAGGCGCGCTCATAGAGCTGGCGTAGCGTCTGCATGGAAGGCGAGCGTGTTCTCGTGAGTCGTGATCAGGCAATCCTGAGAACGATTTTTCCGAGGTGCGCCGAGGACTCCATCAATCGGTGGGCCTCTGCGACCTGGTCGAGCGTGAACTCGGCGTTAACCACCGAGCGCAGCTTACCGGCTGCGAACAGCGGCCAAACCTGCGCCTCGAGGCCGCGGGCGATCGCCGCTTTCTGATCGGTGGTACGCGGCCTGAGCGCCGAGCCGGTAATGACGATGCGCCTCATCAGTATCGGTCCCAGGTCGAGCATGGCCTCTCGCCCCTGCATGAAGGCGAGCTGGATCAGGCGGCCGTCCATACCCAGAAGGTCGACATTCTTTTTAAGATAGTCGCCACCGATGTAGTCGAGCACCAGATTGACGCCTTTGGGTGCGGCAAGTCGCTTCACTTCCGCGTGGAAATCCGCCTCGCGATAGTTGATGACGTGATCGGCGCCGAGATTGCGACAGAACGCCGCTTTATCGGCAGATCCGACCGTGGTGTAAACCGTGCATCCGAATGCCTTGGCCAGCTGGATGGCGGTGGAGCCAATACCGCTCGAGCCGCCGTGAATCAGGATGGATTCACCCGCGCTTAAGTGGCCGGTGTCGAACACATTGACCCAGACCGTGAAGTAAGTTTCGGGAAGCGACGCTGCGTCTTTCAGTGACCAGCCCGCAGGGATGGGCAGGCAGTGTGTGGCGTGTACTGCTACCACCTCCGCATAGCCGCCGCCATGCACCAGCGCGCAGACCTGATCGCCCAGCTTCCAGCGTTGCGCCCCCTCGCCCAGGGCGATCACCTCGCCGGCCACCTCGAGGCCCAGAATGGGCGAGGCATCCTTTGGAGGAGGGTAGCTGCCCGAGCGTTGCGCGACATCGGGTCGATTGACGCCCGCATAAGCGACCCGCACCAGCACCTGACCGGGACCGGGCTGCGGCACCGGGCCATGGGTGATACGGATGGCCTCGGGACCACCGCCCGTACCGTGGTCGGTGTGACGCATTGTGGAGGGGATGCTCATGATGAATTTTCCTTCGAACGAACCGGGGCGCAAGCTTACTCGCGAATTCGAAGCGCGCCTTCCCCGCCGCGACGGATCGCCGGAATCGCAAGGGTTGCCAGCACGAAAACGCCGGTGATGAACTTGAGATCAGACGGGCGCAGGCCCGCTGCGAGCGCAGCCGAAATAACCTGGTAATACACGATTGCGCCAACCACCGGCGCCAGCACCTGTCGCGCGAGCGTTCGAGTGCCTATGAGTGTTTCGCCCAGAATCAGGGCTGCCAGCCCGTTGATCAGTACGCCAAAGCCCAGATTGACATCGGCAAAGCCCTGGTTCTGCGCGAGAAGTCCGCCGGCCAGCGCAGCGAGCGCGTTGGCAAGCCCCAAGCCGGCGATGGTGTAGGCCGCAACATTGATGCCCTGCGCCTTGGCCATTGGGATGCTGGAGCCGACCGCGCGCATTGCCGCGCCGATGCGCGTGCGCAGAAACCACCACAGCGCCGCGCCCGTGGCTGCCACCATGGCGGCGAGCATGAGCGCCTGCCAGAGCGAGTCGCCTTTGCGGTCACCCAATGCCAGCCCAAACACATTGTCGAAAGTGAACAGCGGCACATTGGGCTGACCCATGATGCGCAGATTGACGCTGTAGAGCATGGTCAGCACGATGATGCCGCACAGCAGTGTGTTGACCTTGACGCGCTCGTGAATCCAACCTGTTGCGCAGCCGGCAAGAAAACCGATTGCCGCAGCAGCCAGCAGCGCGAGAATCGGATTCCAGCCGCTCACCATGCACGCAGCGCACACTGCAGCGCCAAGTGGAAAGCTGCCTTCACTGGTCAGATCCGGAAAATTAAGCACCCGAAAGGGCAACCAGATTGCGAGCGCGACGAATGCGTAGAGCAGGCTCTGAACCAGCGTGACCGGAACCAGTGCAGCAAATGCTTCGATCATGATCAGGCGAGCAGCATCTTGTCATCGACCAGATGAAATTTTTCCACCAGGCCTTCCACTGTCAGCTGAGATTTATTCTCGCCTGTTACGTCCAGAACGATACGACCGGCATGCATCATCAGCAGCCGATTGCCAAAGCGCAGCGCGTGCGTCATGTTGTGCGTGACCATCAAGGTGGTGAGCTGAGCCCCGCTTATCGCAGCGAGCGTGGCGTTCATGACCGCTTCGGCGGTACGAGGATCAAGCGCTGCTGTGTGCTCATCGAGTAGCAATAGCGCGGGGCGTTTCATCACCGCCATCAGCAGCGCAAGCGCCTGCCGTTGTCCGCCGGACAGCATGGATACTTTGGTGCCAAGCCGCGATTCAAGCCCCAATCCCAGGTCAGCAAGCAGGCGCACATACCGCTCGCGTCCGCTGCGCGACAGTGCAGACGCGAGCGTTCGCGTGTCACCTCGCGACTCGGAAACCGCCAGGTTTTCCTCGATGGTCATAGTGGCGGCGGTGCCAATCAGCGGGTCTTGAAACACACGCGAGATCCAGCGCGCGCGGCGGTGAGTGGCAAGCCGGGTGACATCGTCATCGCCGATGCTGACCGACCCCGCATCAAGCGCCACTTCGCCCGCCAGCGCATTCAAGAGCGTTGACTTGCCTGCACCGTTCGATCCGATCACCACTGCGAAGTCGCCGGGCGACAGCGTGAGGTCAACCCCATCAAGCGCAATGCGCTCATCGGCGCTACCCGGATGAAAGGTTTTGCGGAGTCCGGCGGCCTTCAGCCCAGCCAGTGCGCCCATCGCATGAGCCTCGGGAACTTACTGGATCACGCAGTTTGCGCAGCCCTTGTAAGCCTCGGGAACGGAGACCTTGTAGCGCTCCATCTGGCGAGCGGAAAAGAAGGCCTCGTGATCTTTGGGATTGGGACGGTGGTTCGACATCTCGGCGGGCTTTTTGCCGCGCAGGATGTCGGCCGCCATGCGACCCGCGGTGGTTCCCAGAATTTCATAGGAGGTGCCGTAGCTGGCGACCGCACCGTGATCCCGAACAATCGGGAACGAGGCTGCGATCAGCGGCACATTGATCTGGTTGGCCGCCGCGGCAATCGCGGGCGCAGCCGGAATGAGCAGATTCGACGGCAGGATGTAGATGAAGTCGGTTCCGCGCAGCGATTGGATTCGCGGTGCGATGTCATTGACCGTGTCCACGGCCACCGCGCGCACCTCCAGGCCCAGCTTCGCAGCGGCCGCTTTGGCAAGCTCGGTGTGCGTCACATCATTGGCCTCCCCCGGATTGAAAGGCAGCCCCACTGCCTTGGCTTTCGGGAAGAGGCTCTTGCCGAATGCAAGCACAGCTTCCATGTCATGCAGATTGGAAACCCCCACATAGCGGTCGCTGCCCTTGTCCCAGGACGACACCAGCCCGGCCTTGATCGGGTCAGAAACGATACCGAAAACGATGGGCAGGTTCTGGTTCTTGATGACGCCGCGCGCTGCCTGCGACACGGGGGTCGTGATGGTGAACAGCAGGGCCGGGTTGCGCGATTCGGCCTGAGCAAGCAATTGGGGAATCAGTGCCGGGTTGAAATTGCCCATGCTTTGGGTGAAGACGATGTCTTTGCCCTCGGCAAACCCCTGCCGAACCAGTTCTTCCCGAAACCCCTTCTCGGTTTGCGCCAGGGTGGGGTGCGGACCATTGACCGCGATGGCGACCACGCGCTGCGCCTGGGCGGGGGCGGCGATCAGGGCTGCTGCAACCGATGCAGCAGCAAAGGCGATGCGAAAAGCGGTTTTCATGATGTCTGTCTCCTCCTGTGATGGGTTGCGGGCCTTGAGCGTCTAGAGCGCTCGTCCGATGATTTCCCGCATGATTTCATTGGTCCCGGCATAGATGCGATGAACCCGTGCGTCGGCCCACATCCGGGCGATGGGGTACTCCCACATATAGCCATTGCCACCGTGCAGCTGCAGGCAGGTATCGAGCACCTCATCCTGCACTTCCGTTGAATATAACTTGGCCATTGCGGCGGTATGCATGTCGAGTTCGCCGCGCACATGCAGTTCAATGCATCGGTCGGTAAAGATGCGCAGCGCCTGGATTTTGGTGGCGCAGTTGGCAAGCTGAAAACGGGTATTTTGAAAATCAAACACCGCCTGGCCAAACGCCTTGCGGTCTTTCACATAACGGATGGTTGCATCGAGCGCAGCCTCGCAGGTGGATGCAGCACGCACTGCCACCAGAATCCGCTCCTGCACCAGTTCCGACATCAATACCTTCCAGCCGCCGTTTTCCTCGCCCAGCATGCTGGAGGCGGGCACGCGGACGTTGTCGAAAAAGAGCTCGGCCGTGTCCTGCGCCTTATTGCCGAGCTTCTTCAAGTTCCGGCTCTTTCGGTAGCCAGGCAGCGAGGTGTCGACAAGAAACAGCGATACACCTTTGGCTTTGCGGGCCGTATCGGTTTTGGTGACCAGAACGATGAGGTCACCGACGATGCCATTGGTAATGAAGATTTTTGAACCATTGATAACGTAGTGATCGCCGTCCCGAACCGCCGTGGTTCGGACGCCAGCGAGGTCGCTGCCCGAGGACGGCTCGGTCATGCCGATGGAAGCGACTGCATCACCGGAAGCGAGCCTGGGCAGCCATGCCTGTTTCTGTTCCTCGGTGCCGTGTCGAACCAGGTAGGGCGCGACGATACCGGTGTGCAGTTCGAAAGCGGGGGCTGCCATGCCGACCCGAGCATGCTCCTCGGTGGCCACGGCGAGAAAGCGAAAGTCTTCCCCGGATCCGCCGTATTCATCGGGAATGCCAGCGCCGAGAATGCCGACGTCGCCAAATCGCTTCCAGATCGACTTGGGCACCATGCCCTGGTCTTCCCAGTCGGCCATGCCCGGCACCAGCTCGGCCTCGTAAAAGCGGCGAACCATCTGGCGAAAGGCCTCGTGGTCGGAGTCGTAGAGCGTGCGGGGGACGCGGAGCGCGGGCAGGGCGGCAGATGAATCGATTCGGGCGTTCATGGAATTACACGGCAGGAAGTCAATGAGAGGCAGGATGGCTGAAGTGTACGCGGCGAGCGGCGCGATTTGCTAGCGAGCGTGTCAGCGTAAAGCCTCCTGAAGCGCCCCCTGGTCAACCACCACACGCCCATCGAGCGTGATCGTGCAATGGCGAACCGGAAGGTCGAAATGGCCGAGCGTGTGCCGCCCAGCTACTTCGTTGGCGCCGGTGGAGTACAGAAAATTTCCGGCGAAGGCACGGAGTTCTGTGCCGTTGAAATCGCGTCGGTCATAGAAGGTCATTGCGTCCCAGCGGGCGGCGGGGTTCATGCCCCATCCGACATGCGAGACCGCATACGCTTCGCGATCGCCCCAGGCGGCAAAATAACCGCGCATCATGTCGGCATCGGCGCCATTGCCCTCGATGGCGGTGACGTAGTCATTTTCGATGGTGAGTCTTACAGCATCCACCAGATATCGCTTGAACGTCAGGTTGACGTCACCAGGCGCCATGACCAAGGTGCCATTGACGGAGCCCGCGGCCGGAAAGGCGAGGCACAGGCCACCCGGCCAGTGAGTGACCGAACCGGGCCGGCTCGAGTAGCCCCAGACGCCGCTAACACGCGCGCCCGCGAGCGAAACGCGAAGATCTGTGCCCGCCCTGGATGTGACGTGCATGGCTTTGGCCTCTTTCAGCCACCGCATCGCGAGCTTCACCCTGGGCTCGAGCGCAGGGTCCGGCATCAGGCGCTCCAGCGCCTCCGGATGCTCGTTGGAGATCATGAGCAGTCGCGCCCCACCTTTCAGGATGTCGGGCAGTTCCACCGAATGCAGCAGTCCTTCCACCGTGAGATCGGCTACCAGCGTGGAGGCCGCCAGCGCAGCCACGACCGGTTGAAGACGCTGCAGCGCATCGCTGGCGCCGGTTGAGCGCACCGGTGCTGGCGCGCTCAGGCGCGGGCTGGGCAGCACAAGGTGGAAAGGCCGCGCGCCAATTCGAAGCAGCGCGAGCTCGGCCAATTGAACATTGATCTGCCGCGATTGCGTTTCGGACAGAACCGCCACCGCATCGCCCGCCTGCACGCCGCAGCGTGTGAACACCTCGGCGAAGCAGTCAATCCATTTGCCTTCAATTCGTTCGCTTAGCAAGGGAGTTCCTGGAAGTGAGATTCAGCGTTTGAAGACACGCAAAAGCCGCCTCGATGAGCGGCGTCGCGCGTGGCCCGATGTCGATGCCGCTGTGCATCCGGTTCGGGCTATAGCAGAACCCAAGTCCGCTATCGGGGTCGCCGAAGCCCTGGGCACCCCCAGCGCCAGAATGGCCGAAGGCGGCCGGATTCGGACCCATGGGTCGGTTGGGCGGCCAGTTGAGAAAAAATCCAAGCGCCTGCCGCCAGAACATGCCGGTGCTGTGTTCGCGCCCGGCCCACTGTTCAGCGATGCCTTCGCGAAGCGCTGGCAGGCCCACGGGGCCAGGGTCACCCCATGCAAGCTGGCTGGCCACGACGCTGTAGAGCCGGGCGACGCCGCGCGCGGTGCCATGACCATTGGCGGACGGGATCTGCGCGCTTCGCCAGGCAATGCTGTTGAAGTCCTCATCGTCTGCGATTGGAAACCACATCTTTCCGAACAGCGATTCAGGTTTGGCGCGCGCGATATCGAGAATATTGCCCTCGGAAGGAATCATCGTGGCGCACCGGGCTTGCTCAGACGGTGACAAACCGATTCGAAATTCAGCGCCGAGCGGTCCGCACAACTCGGCAGTCAATAGCTCCCCGATCGGGGTTCCGGTGGCGCGCCGCAACACTTCGCCCACTATGAAACCCATGGTTGCGCTGTGGTAGCACCGCACCTCGCCTGGGGGAAATGCAGGTGCCTGCGGGGCCAATGCCTCGGTCACGCGGCTCCAGTCATAGAGCGAGCCTCGCGGAAGCCCATCGGCATAGGGCAATCCGGCCACATGCGCGAGCACCTGGCGCAGCGTGATGGTGTGTTTACCCGCGGCGCCGAATTCAGGCCACCAGCGAGTAATCGGCTGATCGAGTGCGATCACTCCCTGGCTCGCAAGCCTGTGCACCAGCAGTGCCAGAACGCCTTTTGCGACGGACATCATGCAGACAAGCGTATCGCGCGCCCAGGGGCGCCCGCTTTGCGCGTCAGCGATGCCGCCCCAGAGATCGACGACCGGCTCTCCGCGAAGATAAACGGCGACGGCCGCGCCGACCTCGCCCCGCTCAGCGAAGTTGTCCTCGAATACCGCGCGGACCTGCTCGAACCCGGGAGCGCATTCGCCCTGGATTGGCGTTGAATTCACCTTACTCCCCCATCAGATGCAAACGTTCGGGTGCAACCAGGAAGTTGCGGACAACACCGGTCTCAGGGATAGGGCTTCCTGATTCAGCCAGCATTCGCAGCGAGTGGCCCGGAGCCAGGTCGGGCGTCAGTTCGAGTTGCACCTGCCGACCACGGAAGGTGCAGCGAGAGATTCGAGCCGAAAACTGCAGGCCAGCGGAGTCCGGCGCTGGGTCGGCCAGTCGAATATCGTCGGGCCGGAACCCGACCACGGCAGGGGGGACACCGCGCGCGTCTGCGACGAGAGACAGCGGACCCAGCTCGCAGCGAAGTGCACCATCGGTACCTTTCGTAACCGGAAGCAGATTGCTCATTCCCACAAACCGGGCGACCCGGGTGCACGAAGGCCGACCAAATACGGTTGCGGGTGCGTCGCACTGCATCAATCGGCCACCCTCGATCACTGCGACGCGATCGCTCATTGCAAACGCTTCTTCCTGATCGTGGGTGACAAACACGGTGGTGGCTCCGATTTCGCGTAACAGCCCTGAAAACTCGAGTGTGAGCGCTTCGCGCAGGCTGCGGTCAAGCGCAGAGAAGGGCTCGTCGAGCAGGAGCACGGCAGGCGATGTGACGATCGCCCGCGCCAGCGCAACGCGCTGCTGCTGGCCACCCGACAGCGTGTCGGGATAGCGGTCTTCGAACCCCGACAGGCGGACTCGGTCAAGCGCTTCGCGGACCCTCTCGGCAAGACGATCGGTGGCACGGCCGCGCATGCGAAGCCCGAATGCGACGTTGTCGGCGACCGTCATGTGGGGAAACAGCGCCAGAGACTGAAACACCATGCCGATGTCGCGCGCCTCGGGCGGCATCGCCGAGACGTCAATGCCCGCAATGTGGATGGTTCCGGCGCTTGGTCGCTCAAGCCCTGCGATCATCCGAAGCGTGGTGGTTTTGCCGCACCCACTGGGGCCGAGCAGCGAAACGAATTCGCCTTGCGTGACGTCAAGCGACAGATTGTTGACCGCGGTGGTGGCCCCAAAACGTTTCACCACGGCGTCGATCTGCAGTGCAAGCGAACTCATCCGAGTACCTTTCGAAGCCCCACCATTCGCTCGACGAGCCAGGCGATGGCCAGGGATAACGCAACCATGGTGGCCGATACGGCAGCGACGCCCGGATCGAAGTTGTACTCGACATAATTCATGATGGCCAGCGGCAGCGTAGGCGTCTTCTGATTCACCAGAAACAGCGATACCGAGACATTGTCAAAAGACAGAATGAATGCGAAGGCGCAACCGGCGAAAAGTCCTGGGCGCATCAGCGGCAGCGTCACGTGCCGAAACACGCGCCAGGGGCTCGCCCCCAAGGTCCGCGCGGCCTCTTCCACTTGTCTGGGCATGCTGCCCAGGCTTGCAAGGCAGGTTCGAACCACATAGGGAAGCACCACGACGCTGTGCGCAGCCCAAAGGCGTAGCGGCGCGTCGGTGATACCGGTGATCACGGACGCCACCAGCAGAGACAGGCTCAGCACAATCGCCGGCACCAGCAGCGGCAACATCAGCACCGCTTCAATCGGTTGAGCGATGGCGGGCGGCGCACGTCGAATCGCAAGCGCTGCAGCCAGACCGACCGGCCCGGCCACCGCGACCGCCGCCAGTGCCAGCCACAGACTGTTGAGTGCCGATCGCCAGAAGATTTCTTTTTGCCAGGCCGTGGCGAACCACCGCACGCTGTAGCTGCTGATCGGGAAGCTGATCAGTTCGCTGTCGGAGAACGACACCACCAGGGCGATGAGCAAAGGCGCCAAGACAAAGCCGATCACTGCGCTCAGCCAGACGATTCCGATCAAGGTGGCAAGCCTGTTTTTCATGCCGCACGCTTGGGCGAAGACACCGAAAGAAATCCCGCCACGATAAGCATCATCACAACCAGCAGCAGTATCGAAAGCGCTGCGCCGTAAGCCCATTGAAACGAGGCCGAGAACTGCTCGTAGATCACCATCGGAAACACGGGCGTACCGTTGCCGCCAAGCACCGCGGGCGTCACAAATGCGCACATTGCCAGCGTGAACACCAGCAGGACCCCACTGCGAAGCCCGGCGCGCGCCAGCGGCAGCGTAATCAGCCGATGCGTTTGCCAGCGGCTTGCTCCGAGCGTGGACGCGGCCTCCAGCAGCGCGCGCGGAATGCGCTCGAGCGCAGCCAGAACACTCAGCACCATGAAAGGCAGAAGGATGTGGGTCAGCCCGATGACGATACCCAGGTCGGAATGCATCAGCTTGAGCGGTTGCGTGATCAGGCCCATGCTCAGCAGCGTCTCATTGATGAGACCCTTGCGCCCAAGCAGCACGCTCCAGCCGTATGCACTGACCACGATACTGATCAGAAGCGGCATCACCGACGCGTAGACCAGCAGGTTGCGAATCGGTCCACGTGTCTGCCAACACGCGAGCGCCAACGGCACGCCCATCGCGAGTGTGAGCAGCGTGACCGCCGCGCTGATCGCGAGCGTGCGACCAAGCCGGCCCAGCACGAAGTCGTCGCCCAGCATGCGGCGGTAGTGATCGAGACCGAGCGGCCCCGACAATAGCGCGTCCCAGCCGTCGCCTGGCCGAAAACCAGTCGACAGACTGAGCAGCAGCAACCCGACACACGGCAGCGCGATAAACGCGGCGATCAGGACAAGCGCCGGTAGCGCAAGCCAGTGAGACTCGGTCGCGTCGATCCGCTTGCTGGTCACGCGCGACTCAGCTGGTGATTTCCCTGCGGAATCGCTCACTGATTTTGGCGATTTCAACCTTGCGCCAGTCGATTCGCATCAGCTGGTTGTGGGGTGTGACGCGCTCGCGCGCTCGGCCGGTAAACACCGCGTCGCGATTGCAGACGCCGTACTCGATCGCATTCCCAAATCCTTCCTGCGGTGTTTTGGAGAGCGCGAAGTTGACGAAGTCGAGGACGGCATCGCGCTGTGGTGAATTGCGCGCGACGTGATAGCTGAGTACGCCGATAGGCGCACCCTCCTTGGGCGTGACAAACTCAATCGGCACGCCGGTGTCCTTCAGCATGAATACGCGAGCGCTGTACCAGGCGCCTATTGCAGCCTCGCCCCGCTGCAGAATCGGCACCGGCTCATTGTTGTTTTTGAAGAAGCGCTGAACGGCGGGCTTGAGCCTTCTGAGCGCAGCCCAGCCGGGATCGAGATTGGTGACACCGCCGCCATTGAGGGTTGCGGCGATGACGACCGTTTCTTCGGCGCCACCAGACGTGGTGTCAGGCAACAGAAGCTTGCCCGCGTGCTCTGGACGCCAGAGGTCGGACCAGCTGGTGGGCGCTGTGCGGATCTGGTCAGAGCGGTAAAACAGGCCATATGGTGCGTAGTTGAACCCAACAGCCTTACGGTCGAAATAGTCAAAGAACAGCGGGTCGATTTGCCTGGCGTTTGGGATCAGCTTCTCGTCAAGATCGAGAAAGACGCCGTCGGTTCGGATGGCGGTATGCGTGACCGGTAACGACAAGAACGGCAGATCGATTTCGGGCCGCGCCTTATTGACGATAGCGCTTGTCAGCCACTGATCAGCACCGCCCGTGGTGACCAGGTTGACCTTGAAGCCCGAGCGCTTCTCCCAGGGTTCGATTACATGGGTTCGGTAGTGCTTCTCGTAGATGCCGCCGAACGCGGTGGTGGTGATGGTTTTCGACTGAGCGCGCACGATGGCAGGAAAGCCGGCAATCGTTGCACCCACCGCAATGGCCTGATTGAAGCGTCGGCGCGGCGTATTTGCCACACCACGCGGGCTGCTCGATGAAGCGTTCACTGATGTCTCCCTACTTTATTGTTCTTGAAAATCGCGGCGTCTCAGTCGGCCCGGATATTGGCTGTCCGAATGACACGGGTCCATGCTTCCGCCTCGGATCGTACCAGCGACGCAAGCGCTTCGGGCGCCATGAACCGGATTTCGACCCCCGCCGCGCTGGCACGCTTGCGGGTGTCTTCCTGTTCGAGGGAGCCGCGAAGCGCCGCAGTCAGACGCGACAGCGCCTCAGCGGGGGTACCGACTGGCGCGAACAAGGCAACCCAGCCTTCCAGTTCAAAACCGGGCAGGCCTGCCTCAGCGGTGGTTGGAACCGAGGGGAGACCCGGGTGACGATTCTTCCCAGTGATTGCAAGCCCGCGCAGCTTGCCGCTCTGCACGTGCTGCATTGCCGAAGGGGGCGTGGTGATAAACAGCTGAACCTGGCCTGCGAGCAGATCCTGCATGGCAGGGCCCGACCCCCGGTAGGGCACGTGAAGCATCTGTGTGCCCGTCTGCAGCTTGAAGAGTTCGGTGCCGATGTGGGCGAGCGAACCATTGCCCTGCGACGCATAGTTGAGCTTGTTCGGTTCGCGCTTGAGCAGTTCAATCAGCTCAGTCAGCGTTTCAGCACGTACCGAAGGGTGAACCGCAATCACATTGGTCGCAACCGCCACCATGCCAATTGGGGCGAAGTCTTTCTGCGCCCAGTTCAGGCCCTGCATCAACACCGGGTTTGCAATGTGGAAGGCTGAATAGGAGGTAAGGATGGTGTAGCCATCGGCGGCTGCGCGGGCGACATGGGCGTAGCCGATGTTGCCGCTTGCGCCGCCCCGGTTGTCAACCACAACCGGCTGACCGAGCAGTTTGCCCATGGGCTCGGCCACCATCCTGGCCGTGGAATCGACGATCCCGCCGGGGGGAGCGGGCACCACCAGGCTCACTGGGCGGTTGGGGAACGACTGCGAGAAGGCAGGCGCGGTGGACGACAGGGCCAACAGGCTGGCGAGAACAAGCAATGAACGATGCATGACGGGCTCCGGCGGATGGGTTGACAAGACGGGCTGAGCGCCGGGTATGGCGCGCAGATCATTCAGCCCCAAGGCTAGCGGCCTGCTCTGAGTCGTCCGCCGATTGCCCCCGACATTGCGGGGGAATCAGCGGGTCTGTGCCGTCGCTTACACGGTCGTACTCAGTCGCGTCCGCTTCCCGCGTGTGCCTGAACCTGGATCTCGACGAGGATCTCGGGCGTGCCTAGGGCGGCCACCTGCACCAGCGCGGAGCAGGGAAAATCGCCGGTAAAAAATTCACGCCGAGCGCGCCATACCTCTTTGTTGAGCGAGATGTCAGTCACAAAGATGGTCATGTTGACGACATCGGACATGCGGGCGCCAGCCGCTTCCAGGCAGTGCTGGATCTTGGTGAAAATCACCCGCGTCTGCTCGTAAGCGTCGCCGATGCCATGAATCGTTTTGAGATCGTTGCCGCGCGAGGTCATCCCCGATACGTAAACCACGTCACCCACACGCAGGCAGTTCGACCAGTGACCGGGGGGATACTCTGCCACGTGGGGCGAAATGAATCGTTGTTGCTTGGCGGGCATAGGTGCCTCCTGTTGACGGGCCGACAGAACTTACTCGGCCTTGATGTTTTGTTCTTTGACCACCTGGCTGAACAGCTTGATTTCCCGGGATACCAGGCGATCCAGTTCTGCCGGTGGGCCTGCGACGATGGCAATGCCCTGCGCGTCGAGTCGGCCGCGTACGTCGGCTTCGGCAAGCGCGGCCGCGGTGGCGTCGTGCAGCCTGGTGATGATCGCGGCGGGGGTTCCCGCAGGTACGAAGGTGCCCACCCAGGTGTCCGCTTCGAAACCCGCCACGGTTTCGCCCATGGCTGGCACACCGGGTAGTAATGCGTTGCGTGTTCGCGAGGTAATCGCGATAGGCTTTAGTCGTCCCGCTTTGATGTGCGGCATCATGCCGCCCAGCGTGCCAAGCACTGCCGGAACCTGGTTGCCGATGACATCGGTCATGGCGGGCCCGGCGCCTTTATAGCCGATGTGGGTCAGCGCCTGGCCGCTCATCGACTGCAGCACTGCGCCGGCGAAATGGCCAGGGGATCCCACGCCGCCGGTTGCGTATTGCCCGTAGCGGGCGTCGCTGCGGGCGAGCGCCAGCCACTCGGAAAGCGAGTTGGCGGGTACCGAAGGATGAACGGCAATCGCCTGGGGCAGAAGGCCCAGCAACGTCACGCCGCGCAGATCGCGCTCGGTATCAAAGGGCAGCTTCGGATTTAGCGCCTGGTTGATCGAATGCGACGAGACCGTGAACAACACCGTGTACCCATCAGGAGCCGCCTTGGCGACCAGTCCGGTGGCAATAGCGCCACCGGCGCCGGGCCGATTTTCAACCACCACAGTTTGGCCGAGTTTTTCGCCCAACTTGTCGCTGATCGCACGTGCGGCGGAGTCCGCGCCGCCTCCGGGAGCGAAGGTAACGATCAGCTTGACGGGTTGGCGCTGCGGAAAGTCCTGGGCCAGGGCGGGGCCGAGCGGTAAGGACGATGCAACCAGGGCACTGAGCAGGGCTTTGAATGACACGTGGTACTCCAAATCATGCGCCGCAGATGGATAAACGTGACATCCCGGCGGGGGTGCCCGAAGTCTGTTCAGCCGAGGAGACCTTGTCAATGCAGAGGACCGATTCATGAGGATGATGTGCTCTTTCTGATCTCAAGACCTGCCCGGCTGAGGGACATCGTGCGCTCGACAGGAGCGGGTTCGCGAGAATGCGCGAACCATCAATCGCCTCGGACCCGCCTGAGGACCATTCTGCGTCGTCATGACACTTCAGATCGTCTGGTTCAAAAGAGACCTTCGCCTCACCGACCACCCGGCGTTATCACTGGCCGCCGCCCGCGGGCCGGTGCTCGGCCTGGCTGTGTTTGAACCATCGCTTTGGGCGCAGCCCGACGCCAGCGGAAGACATGCAGCGTTTTATCGGGACTGCCTGCGCGAGTTGATGGCGTCAGCGCGCGCAATCAACCTGCCGATTCTTGCGCTGACCGCCGAGATGCCCGACGCGCTCGAGCAGCTTCGCGTGCGGCTCGGAGACTTTTGTTTGAACAGTCATCAGGAAACCGGGAACTGGGCGAGCTTCATGCGAGATCGCGCAGTGGGCGCCTGGTGTCGGGCACAAGGCGTTCGTTGGATTGAAACACCTCAGGATGGTGTCGTGCGCGTACTGACCTCGCGCGACGATTGGTCCCGAATTCACGACAGTCGCATGTCGGGTGCACTGCTTGATCCGCCAGCGGTCACGCCGTTGCCCGAATCGGTTCGCCGCGTCGTGTCGCCCCTGATGTCGGTACAGATCGATCAGGCAATCGAGCCATGGCAGGCTCTGGGTCAGACAGACTGCTGTCCCGGCAGGCAGCCCGGCGGTCGTTCGCAGGGGCTTGCCCTGCTCGACAGTTTTTTTAAGGGGCGCGGCGCGTCCTATCGATTTCATATGAGCAGCCCTGGCACGGCCGAGCAGTCCTGCTCCCGTCTGTCACCGCACCTGGCCTGGGGCAGCCTGTCGGTGCGTGAGGTGCTGCACGCGGTATGGCGCACCCGCAGCCGCTGGCAGACAGAGCACGGTCATCCAGCGCAGCGTTCGATGTTGGCAAGCCTCAAAAGTTTTGAGAGCCGCCTGCACTGGCGCTGCCACTTCATGCAGAAGCTCGAGTCGGAGCCGGAGATTGAACTGCGGTGCCTGCATCCCGCCACACGTGGGCTTCGCAATGAAGGCGCTTTCACTGTGGAAGAAGCTGCGCGTTTCGATGCCTGGCGCGAAGGACGTACCGGCTTTCCGTTCGTGGATGCGTGCATGCGTTATCTCGCACACACCGGATGGATCAACTTTCGGATGCGAGCGATGCTCACCTCGTTTGCAAGCCAGCATCTGTGGTTGCACTGGAAGCGAACCGGCGAGCACCTTGCGCGTCTGTATACCGATTATGAGCCGGGCATTCACTGGCCGCAGGTGCAGATGCAAAGCGGCACCACTGGTATCAACACGATCCGAATCTATAACCCGGAAAAACAGCGGCAGGATCAGGATCCGGACGGTGCGTTTGTTTCAAGGTGGGTGCCCGACTATGGTGGTGTCGCCTATCCCGCACCGATCGTGGATCACCTTGCCGCAGCGCGTGCTGCGCGGGATCGACTGTGGAGCCTTCGGGGAGATCAGGCCTCCAAAGCGGCCGCGCAGCAGATTTTTCAGAAGCACGGCAGCCGCAATCCGGCGAGGGAAGGGGCCCCGCGTTCGCGCAGGCGGGCTAGCCAGAGCACACAGCAGGGTTTTGATTTCTGAAAAACTCAGCACTCGCGGTCGGGCTTGTTGTTCGACTTTGCATCGGCGCAGCCCGTCAATAGTGGCCAGCCTGCCGCGGTGTAGACAATCCGAGAGGAAGGTCAGACAGGCTCGGTGATCCGGCGTAGCATTGTCCGCGTTCAGGCAAGCCACGTTGACAGGAGACCTTGTGATGCGCGCGCTATCCCTTATGCGAATGATCGCTTTGGTAGGTCTCGTTTTATTGGTGCCGCCTGCAACGGCTCAGGAGTGGCCGTCCAGGCCAGTTCGGTTCATCAATCCGTTTGGCGCTGGAGGGGTGAATGACACGATTGTCGCGGCCTCTCGGCCTGGCATCGAGTCGCGCCTGAAACAACCGATGGTCGTGGAAAATCGAACTGGCGGCGGTGGGCAGATCGGAATGCAGGCGATCGCGCTGGCGGCGCCCGATGGCTATACGTTCGGAATGGTGCCCTCGAACACCATGGTGATCAGCCAATTCCTGTTCAAATCGACACTGGACCCGCTCAAGGACTTCATACCGGTCACGGTGCTGGTCGATGTCCCCCTGCTTCTGGCGGTCACAGCCAAGCATCCTGCAAGGTCAGTGGGCGAGTTGCTTGCGGACATTCGGGCGAACCCGGGTAAATTCAACTTCGCCTCTCCCGGGCTGGGCACCCCGCCACATCTGGCGAGTGAAATGCTGGTTCGAAGTCTGGGCCTGTCAGCCGTGCATATCCCGTACAAAGGGGGACATGATTCAGCGATGGCACTTGCCACTGGAGAGGTGCAGTTCATGGTGATTGCACAGGCGTCTTTGGCCAGCCAGATTGCAGCAGGAACCGTCCGACCGCTTGCCGTGGCCGCCAAGTCGCGGTTGCAGAGCCTTCCGGATCTGCCCACTTTCGAGCAGGCGGGCCACGCCGATCTGCAACAGATCATTCCCCGCAACTGGTGGGGGATCATCGCGCCAAAGGGAACCCCCGCGGCGATCGTGAACCGCCTGGCCGACGAGTTTCGCCAGGTCATTGCCGAGCCGGAGGCGCAGCGTCGCGTCCGGGCAGTTGGGTTGGAGACGGTTGGGTCAACGCCAGCGCAGTTCGCTGCCCAACTTCCCGACGAAGCACGTCGTTGGGGAGACCTGATTCGCACGATGGATCTTAAGGCCCAGTAAAGCCACGGTGAGGTTCGAATCGAGCCGCATCCGATCATCGCTTTCTGTCGATGCATAGCTTATTTCTTGAAGACCGGCGAGATGTTGGTCCACGCGCGGGGCGGCAGGCTTTGGTCCCATTGGTCGAACAGTGCCTTCGACTCCTTGAAGATATCCGGCTGTTGCGCAGCAAGATCATGCTTTTCAGCAGGATCATTCTGCAGGTCAAACAGCCGTGCAATGCCATGCTTGGGTTCGAGGTACAGTTTCCAACGACCTCTCCGAACCGCACAGTAACCGGCGAGCTTCCAGTAAAGCACCTCATGTGGCGAGCCACTCGCCTGGTTGGTGAGATAGGGCAGTAGATTCACCCCGTCAAGCGCCTGAGCCGCTTGGGTGGATACGCCACAGGCCGCCGCTGCCGTGGGCAGGATGTCAAGGGTGCTGACCGGTTGCTCGTACAAGAGCCCCGATGGAATATGGCCTGGCCACTTCATCATGAACGGCATTCGTATACCTCCCTCGTAGGTGGTGTATTTGCCACCGGAGAAAGGGCCGTTATTGCCGGGTCGGCTCGGCGCACTGCCGTTATCGCTCACAAATACCACCAGGGTGTCGCGCTCGATGCCGAGTGTCCGAAGCTTTTCCAGCAATGCGCCCACCACGTCATCCTGCGCGAGCAGCATTGCGCTGTAGCCACGCAGGTTGATGTTGGCAATGGTGTCGCGCAAGCGCTCGAAGTAAACACGAGGCACCTGCAGTGGCGGCACGGGGGAGTTCATCGGGAAATACAGCAGAAACGGACGGTGCTTGTTGTTTTCGATGAAGTCGAGTGCACGGTCTCTGAAATAAAACATCAGGTACTGGTCAATGTCGACGATTTCGCCATTGATGCGGATTTGATTCAGCCCTTCTCGAGTCCAGGCGATGTCTTTACCTTCGTCGTGAAAGTCAACTTTAAGGCTGACCATCTCGGGATCGTCAAGACGCGTGAATTGCAGGCTGGTGTTGCCGTGAAACACCACGGAATAGTCAAAGCCACGGTTCTGCGGCAGAAAATCCGGGCCATGTCCGAGGTGCCATTTTCCGACGACTCCCGTGGTGTAACCGGCCGCCCTGAACAGTTCGCCGATGTTCTTTTCCGTGAGCGGAACGCCGCGTCGCAGGTACTCTGCCTCGCCCTGAAGCGGCGCGAGCGTTCCGTCTTCGAGGCGCGCCTCTCGGCGCTCTGGAAATGCGCCCGACGATACCTGCTGTTCGAATCCGAAGCGCTGTTGGTAACGCCCGGTGACAAGCCCCGCCCGCGACGGACTGCATAGCGGGGCTGAACTGTAGCCCGACGTAAAGCGAACGCCGTCGCGGCCGATACTATCGATATTCACAGTCTTGACTAACTCATTGCCATACGCCGACGGGTCGCCGTAGCCCATATCATCTGCGAGGATGACGATGACATTGGGTCGTCGCTGATTTTGATGCGTGATGTCATTGGTTGGCGTGTTGGTCACTCGACGCTCCTGGAAAAATTTTTATCAGTCACTGCCTGGATTGGAAACTATCTTTCCACGCCTTGGCAATCCTGATGAAGCCCTCAAGATCGGCGTCGCGTCCGGTGCAGGACGCCAACGTCCGGGCAACCGCAGGCGCCGCCTTGAGTGCGGCATCCACGTTCAGAAACAACAACCTCGAGCGCCTGGCAAGCACGTCTTCCACCGATCTTGCCCACGTATGGTTGGCGAGCCACACCACCTCGGGTTCAGTGGGTGCACGGTGCGCCATATCGGGCAGGCCCGAGGGGAGCACCCCATGGTCTGGGCACTGTGTCTTCAAAGGGTAATTGGGCAGGGCATTCAGGGCGTCAGTTGCCATCACAAGACAGGTGGTCCATTTGCCGCCGGTGATCGTTACAAGCCCTCGCGAGTCGACTTCGATTGAATGCTCTCTGCTGATGCGGTGTGTGGCCGAGCCGGAGTCGGCGCGAGGCTTCACCAGTGGCCGCAGTCCAGCCCAGGCGCTCAGGATGTCTGTCCGCCCAGGGGCGTGTGAAAGCACTCGAGAGACCTCGGTCAGGATCAGATCAATTTCCGAAGAAAACGGGAGCGGCTCGGTGCCTGGCGCAACCTCAGCGAGGTCGCGCGGCGTGTCGGTCGTGCCGATCACACAGTGTTTCAGCCAGGGGACGATAAACAACACGCGGCCGTCGGCGGTTCGGGGCAGCAGCAGCGCCTCATCCGAGGGAAAAAAACGCCGTTCAACCACAATGTGCACCCCCTGGCTGGGTTGCACCATTGGGGGGGCTGATCGAAGCCTGTCCACCCAGACGCCGGTGGCGTTGACCACATCGCGGGCACGCAACTGTCCACCAGCCCCGCTTTCCCGGTCGCTGAATTCAATTGCGAGATCGCCATCGGGCATGCGCGTTACCTGAGTTGCCTGTAAGCGATTGAGAACCAGGGCACCTGCCTGCGCAGCGCCGCGAGCCATTGCAATGGCAAGCCCCGTGTCGTCGAACTGGGCATCGCAGTAACTGACCGCGCCACGCAGCCCGCTTACTTGCAGGCCGGGGTAACGGTTGCGGGTAGCCGCCAGCGAGTATTGCTCGGTGCGCCCCAAACTTGAATCGCCAGCGAGCCAGTCGTAGGCGGTGAGCCCGACTCCGTAAAACCATCGCTCCCACCAGCGGTAGGCGGGCATCACGAACCGTAGTGGATGCGCAAGGTCAGGCGCGAGTTCGATCAATTTCCTGCGCTGTTGGAGGGCCTCGCGAACCAGGCTGATTTCGCCCTGAGCAAGGTAGCGAACCCCACCGTGCAGAAGCTTGGTCGAGCGAGACGAGGTGCCGCTCGCGAAATCGTGAGCCTCGATCAGCGCGACCGAGCGGCCTGCCCGAGCGGCGAGAAGTGCGACCGCCAAGCCGGTGGAGCCACCGCCCACGACCGCAAGGTCAAAGCCCTCGGGTCGGCTGAGTGCTGCCAGCGAGCGCTCGCGCATCGTTCTAGCTGCGAGCCCAGTCGCGTGACCGGTCTACGGCTGCGCGCCAGCGTTCACGATGGGTGTCGCGTCTGCTGTCAGACCACCGAGGCTCAAACCGCTGGTCGAGCTTCCAGCACTGAGCCACCGCCTCGAGTCCGGACCAGAAGTTGATCGCTAGCCCCGCGAGGGCAGCCGCACCGAACGCGGTGGTCTCTGTCATCGCTGGCCGCAAAACGGGGATTCCGGCAATATCTGCCTGCATTTGCATCAGTAGATTGTTTTGCGTGGCGCCGCCGTCGACGCGCAATTCGGTCACAGGCTTTCCTGCATCGCGTGCCATAGCCGTCATCAGATCTGCGGACTGTAGTGCGATCGATTCGAGCGCTGCGCGTGCGATATGCGCTCGCGTGGTGCCTCGCGTCATGCCTATCATCAAGCCACGCGCATGCCCGTCCCAGTCGGGTGCGCCGAGACCGGCGAAGGCGGGTACCAGCCACACATCCGCCGTGTCGGGAACGCTCGCCGCAAGCGGTTCAATATCCGAGGCGCGTTCAATCAAGCGCAGACCATCGCGTAGCCACTGCACCGTGGCACCGGCCATGAAGACGCTGCCTTCCAGGCACCAGACGGTTTCGGCGCGCGTCTGCCAGCCCAGCGTTCCAATCAGCTTGTTACTGCTGAAAGTCGGAGCGCCACCGGTGTTCATCAGCATGAAGCAGCCTGTTCCATACGTGTTTTTTGCCTGACCGGGTGAGAAGCAAGCCTGACCGAAGGTTGCCGCCTGCTGGTCGCCAGCGATGCCTGCGATCGGGATCGGCTTTCCGAACCACTGTGGATCGGTTTCGCCAACAATGCCCGATGACGGAACAATCGTGGGCAGCAGGGCCGATGGGATGCCGAACGTGGCCAGCAGCGACTCGTCCCACTGCGCGGTGGATAGATGCATCAGTAGCGTGCGCGACGCGTTGCTCGGATCGGTAAGGTGCAGCCGTCCGGCGGTAAGTTTCCAAACCAGCCAGCTGTCGATGGTGCCAAATGCGAGCTCACCTGCCTCGGCACGCGCCCAACCCTCCGGGATTTGCTCAAGCAGCCAGGCGATTTTGGTTGCTGAGAAATAGGCATCGAGCACCAGTCCGGTTTTTCGCTCGATAGCGTGATGTGCGCCGCTGGCACGGATTTGTTCGCAGGCGGAAACCGTTCGCCTATCCTGCCAGACGATCGCTCGGGCCAGCGGCATGCCGGTCGCGCGATCCCACAGTACCGTGGTCTCCCGCTGATTGGTGATGCCGATCGCCGCGGGCAAAGACCCCATGCGGTCGATCGCTTCGCGAGCAACGGCTAATTGGGTTTCCCATATTTCGAGCGCGTCATGTTCGACCCAACCCGGATGCGGGAAGTGCTGGGTGAATTCGCGCTGTGCGGTGATCAGTGCCTTGCCATCATGATTGAACGCGATTGCGCGCGAACTGGTGGTGCCCTGATCGATTGCCAGAATGTAGGTCATCCGACGATGCTCCGTTCAAAGAGGCTTCAGGGTTGCCTGCTGCTCAGGCAGGGGCGACCGCTGTGACCCGAAAGCCCGTGTGGCTGGTGGCACTGTTGGGGCTGTTGGCGCCGCGTGCTGACGTCCGATAGCGATTGCAGTACGAGGCATGACAGAGGAATGACCCACCGCGCTGCGAGCGACGGCCGCCTGCTCGCTGATCAAGTGGGTCGTGATCAGAGGTCTTCCTGTGATAGTCGGCATGGAACCAGTCCGCACACCACTCCCAAACATTACCTGACGTGTTGTAAAGCCCGTAACCGTTTGCGTCGAAGGCATCGACAGGCACGGTTCCTGGCTGCCAGCCTGGCACCGGCGCGTTCGGAAACACACCCTGCCAGATGTTGCAGCGCCGCTCGCCCAGCGGTTCAAGTTCGTTTCCCCATGGGTAACGGAGCGCTTCGGCGCCACCGCGTGCGGCGTGTTCCCACTGGGCTTCAGAAGGCAGCGCCGTGCCACGCCAACGACAGTATTCGGATGCATCATTCCACGAGACATGGACCACAGGATGCCTGGGCAACCGTTGCCAGTCAGAGCCCAAGCCGTAAGGCGACCGCCATGATGCGCCAGGAACAATCATCCACCAGGGCAAGTCAGGAACGACCCGCCTGAGTTGCGCGCGCATCGGGGGCGGGATCTGCAGATAGAACACGAATGATTCGCCAGCCTCCTCGGCCTCGGTTCGATAGCCGGTTTCCTGTACGAACTCAGCGAACTGCCGATTGGTGACAGCCGTTGCGCTGATTCGGAAGGGGCTCAGGTGAACACGGCGGGCCGGCCCCTCACCATCGCTTGCGAAGCCCTCGGGGTCATTGGAGCCGATCCAGCTTGCGCCGCCTTCGATGCTGATCCAGTCCTCATCCTGAGCAGAGCGTGAGAGGACGGCCTTTGCGACGCTCTCCTTTGGTTGAACCGCTGACGACGGTGCGCAGCATCGGCTCATCGTATCCGCCTCAGGCCTCTTCTTTTTCTTCCCAGAATGCGGGCTCTGGATTACGCGCCATGATTTCGAGAATTTTCTCGCGAGGGATTACACCGCAACGTGCTGCCCATTCGTGAAATAGTGAAAGCATTTCCTGGACGCGTTCTGGGTAGTCGGCCGATCGGTCATGCAGTTCGGTGCGGTCGGTATCGAGGTCATAGAGTTCCCAGGGATCCGGAAATTTCCGAACCAGTTTCCACTGACCGACCCGTACCGCAGCGTTGCCTTCATGCTCCCAGAACATGGGGCGATCGGGCAGTCCGTCGGCGTCAAATGCAGCCCTGAGGCTGGTGCCTTCAAGCGCCGGCACGGACTGGCCGTTGCGCTGGTCAGGGTAGGGGGTGCCCGTGACATCAAGCAGCGTTGCCATGATGTCGGGAAGATAGCCCGGGGTATGTCTGATCCCGCCCTGATCCTGGATTCCAGCAGGCCAATGTGCGATCAGAGGGGTGGCGATACCTCCCTCGTGAATCCAGTGCTTGTAAAGCCGGAAAGGTGTATTGGAGAGATTGGCCCACGCGGCCCCGTAGCTTTGGTACGTGTTTTCGGCCCCAGGCATCAGGTTGGGATTGTTACCAAAGTGAACTGGCTCACCACTTCGCGTATGCGAGCGCGCGATTAGCAATTGATTGACGAGCACATCGACCGTGACGCCTTCTGGAATGTCCTCTGCGCAGGCACCGTTGTCCGCCAGAAAAATGATCAGCGTGTCCTCAAAGATGCCAGCCTGCTCAAGCGATGCCACGATGCGTCCGATACCCTGGTCCATACGGTCGACTTGCGCTGCGTACACCTCCATGCAGCGAAGAAGCCATGCCTTTTCTTCAGCCTCGATCCAGGCGGGCTGGGAAGGATCGCGCTCTGACAGCCCCCACTCAGGCTTCAGGATGCCCGCGCTTACCAGCTTTCTCAGTCGCTCGATTCGCAGTTGATCCCAACCGGCATCAAAGCGACCGCGATACTTGGCGATATCGGAATCGTGTGCGTGCAACGGCCAGTGCGGCGCGGTGTAGGCGACGTACATGAAGAAGGGCTGATCGGCATGGTCGCGAGCGTGCGTCTTGACATAGTCAACCGCCTGATCGCTGATCGCGTCGGTGTAAAAAAATTCAGGGTTGTCGCGTGCTTCATGCTCGGCATTGGCGTTGCCGCGGGTAAGTGTGTTGGGGTCGTAGAAACTGCCAGCACCGATGATGGTTCCGAAGAATTCATCAAAGCCACGCTGCATCGGCCAGGCACTGGTGGGGCTGACCAGGTTGCTGGCCACATGCCATTTACCGCTCATGTAGGTGCGATAGCCGTTGCCCCGAAGCGCTTCAGGAATCGTGACGCATTGCTCGGAGAGGTTGCCCGAATAGCCTTCCGGGCCGAGATCGTAGGTGAGTACGCCGATGCCGGTCTGGTGGGGGTGCAAGCCCGTGAGCAGTGACGCGCGCGAGGGACTGCAGCGCGCCGTGTTGTAGAACTGGGAAAAGCGCAGACCGCGTTTTGCGAGTCGGTCGAGTGTTGGCGTTTCGATCTCGCCGCCATAGCAACCGATATCGCTAAAGCCCATGTCGTCATTCAGTATCAACACGATATTCGGTCGTCGGCTCAAGGCAGTTCTCCGGTTATTTGGATGCGAGGGTGGGCTGTCAGGGGGCGAGTCTGCCGCCATCGTGCTCGCTGAAAAGATGCACGCTTCCCAGGCGTGGGCTCACACGAAGGCGAGTGCCCTCGGCGGGAAGATCGCGGCGTTGGGTACGCATTTTGGCGGGCTGCCCGGCAATCGACAGATTGACAATTGCGCTGTCTCCGAAGTCCTCGACGAACTCAACTTCGGCCGCGAGACCCCCTTCGGTGCAGGGTTCAAGATCGCCTGGCCGAATACCCGCCAGTACGGGCTGGCCAGGATTGGCATGCGACGCAAACAGGTAGTCCAGTACGTCGTTGCCCAGACGCAGGCGCCCGTCTTCAAGCCGCGCGGGAAACAGATTCATGGGGGGTGAGCCGATGAAGGCAGCCACCTGAGCCGTGGCAGGCTGATCAAAAATCTCGTGGGGTGTGCCCACCTGCGCAAGCCGACCATCCATGAAAATCGCAATCCGGTCTGCGATTGTCATGGCCTCCTCCTGGTCATGGGTCACGTAGATGGCGGTGACGCCCAGCGAGCGCTGCAGCCTGCGCAACTCTGCCCTGGTTTCCAGGCGCAGCTTGGCATCAAGATTCGACAGGGGCTCATCGAGCAGGAAGAGCCTGGGTTTACGCACGATGGCGCGCGCGAGCGCGCAGCGCTGCTGCTGCCCTCCTGATAGCTGTCCCGGGCGTCGGTCAAGCAGATGTCCGATCCCCACCCGGGCAGCGGCGTCACTGACAGCCTGTTCGATGGCCGAAGCGGGCTCTCGGATCATCTTGAGAGGGAAGGCAATGTTCTCGCGCACCGTCATGTGGGGGTAAAGCGCATAACTTTGGAACACCATGGCGACATCCCGTGCGCCAGGCTCGGCATGACTCACGTCGGTGTCGTCAAGCAGCACCCGTCCGCCATCGAGTGTTTCCAGCCCGGCGAGCAGTCTCAGCGTGGTGGTCTTACCCGACCCGGACGGGCCCAGGAAGGCGAAGAACTCGCCAGGCTTAACCTCAAGATCGATTCCGTGCAGCACCGTGGTTTTGCCGTGCCGCTTGACGGCGCCTTCGATCCGTACGCTTGCCGAGCGGCTCATCGCCTGCCTCCCCCTTTGACGGCGCCTACCGTGAGGCCCTTGACGATATGCCGCTGCGCAGCCAGACCAATCAGGATGACGGGCG
>VGHA01000045.1 GCA_016868375.1 Betaproteobacteria bacterium
TAGACAACATAACCAGCCGCGACCTGATTGCGCCCGGGCTGCAGAAACGCCTGCGCACTCACAGTCCCTTGCTGCGCAGAAGCGGGCGCTGGCAACACCGAAAAAATTGTTCCAATCGATACATTCACATCGATGTTCGACGAGCCATCCAGCGGATCGAACAGCAGCAGATAGTCGCCGCGCGGCTCACCCTCCGGGATCGGCCATGGATCGTCCATTTCTTCAGAGGCCATCGCAGCAAGGGCCCCGCCCCACGCATTCGCAGACAGCATCCTGTCGTTCGCAATGACATCGAGTTTCTGCTGCGTCTCACCCTGCACATTGGCGCTGCCCGCAGAACCCAGTACATCGCCGAGCGCGCCGCGCGCGATGCTGGCCGCGATGCCTGCACAGGCCTGCGCGCAGCTCTCCAACACGCGACGCAATGGCTCGGGCACGAGCGAGCGGCGACGATCGCAGCTGATCAGATACTGGCTAAGCGTGACACGGTCCATCGTGACTCCGGGAAAGGGGAAACAGCACTGCTGCGGATTGTATCGAGACAGCCGCCCATCAGGCCTGTGGCCGTGCCTCTGCAGCAAGCGCCTTGGTCACGATCTCGGCCACATCGGGCGACAGTCCAGGATGTGCGGCCACCCGAGCCAGCGCACTGCGCATGTGTGATGCCCGAACGGTGTCGTAGCGCGGCCAGCGATCCAGCGCGCGCGCCAGCCTGGCGGCAATCTGCGGATTAAGCGAATTCAGCGCGATGACATGCTCTGCCCAAAAGTGGTAGCCCTCCCCGTCCGCACGGTGAAATTCGGCCAGATTGCCCGTGCAGAATGCGGTGATCAGCGCACGCACCTTGTTCGGGTTTCGAATCGAAAAGGCCGGATGCGTCATCAGGTGCCGGACCTGGTCCAGCACAGGCAGCTCACCCGGCAGACGCACCGCTGTTGCCTGCATCGAGAACCATTTGTCGAGCGCAAGCGGTTCATCCGCGAATTCACGTTCGAACGCGGCAAGTGCCTGGTCGCGCGCTTCGCCACCGGCACGAATCAGCGCAGCGAGCGCAGCCGACCGATCGGTCATGTTGTCTGTGCGGGCAAACTGTTCGACCGCTGCTGCGACCGCATCGGCCGACCCTGTTTCAACCCACCACGCAAGCGCCGTGTTCTTCAACGCGCGGCGGCCGGCCGCAGCAAGGTCGACCGTCCAGAGCTTGCCGTCGTTCAGTTGCTGATAGTGCGTTGACCAACGCGACTGGAGACGGCTCGCGACCTCCGCGCGAACTGCCAGCCGAGCATCGCGGAGCCGCTGCGGCTCAACCCGATCCAGCTGCTCGGCAATGAAGGTTTCCGCTGGCAGGCTGACCATCGCGTCGATAAAGGCTGGGTCGAGCGCTGAGTCGTCCAGTACGCGCGCAATCAGTGCAGCCACAGCGCCCCCGGCCTGCGCCGGGCTGGCGCCCTCCAGTACGGCACGGATCGCCCGGATCATCCGCTGCTGGGCTGCTTCCCAACGGTTGAAGGGATCGCTGTCATGGGCCGCGAGTAAATCGAGGTCAGTGTCGGACCAGTCGTGCTCAATGATGACGGGCGCTGAAAACCCCCGACCGAGCGACGCAACCGGCCGCACTCCAATGTTGGCAAACCGCAGAACATGCGTCGCCTCTCGCAACTCGATCAGCGCGGTTCCCGCATCGATGGACCGGATCAGCGCCTTCGTCGACGCATCAGCGGGTACGAGCGCAAGCTCAGCGCCATCGCCGTCCAGCAGGCCCATCGCAAACGGAATATGCAACGGCAGCTTATCGGGCTGGCCGGGCGTTGCGGGTGTCTGCTGACTCACCCTCAGCTCGCAGATACGCTCGGAAGCCTCGACGCTGACCGACACCGCCACACGCGGGGTGCCCGCCTGCGAATACCAGCGCGAGAACTGGGCCAGATCCAGTGTGCTTGCATCAGCAATCGCCGCCACGAAGTCGTCACAGGTAACCGCCTGACCATCATGTCGGGCAAAGTACAGATCCATGCCTTGGCGAAACCCCTCGCGCCCGGCAAGTGTCTGCAGCATCCGAATGACTTCCGCGCCTTTCTCGTACACCGTGAGCGTGTAGAAGTTGTTGATCTCCTGATAGGCATCCGGGCGAATCGGATGCGACATGGGGCCGGCATCTTCAGGAAACTGCGAGGTTCGAAGCACCCGAACATCATTGATCCGCTTGACCGCGCGAGCGCTCGCGGCGGCCGATTCGCCTGCGCACTGCGCAGCCATCATGTCAGCGGAAAATTCCTGATCGCGGAAAACCGTCAGGCCCTCTTTCAGCGTGAGCTGAAACCAGTCGCGACAGGTCACGCGATTACCGGTCCAGTTGTGAAAGTATTCGTGCGCCACCACCGATTCAACCCCCGCAAAATCCTGGTCGGTGGCGAGGTTCGGATGGGCGAATACATAACGGGTGTTGAAGATGTTCAGACCCTTGTTCTCCATCGCACCCATATTGAAATCGCCGGTGGCAACGATCATGAAGCGATCGAGATCGAGCTCCAGCCCGTAGCGCTCTTCATCCCACCTTATCGAGCGCTCGAGCGAGCGCATCGCGTGCTCGGTCTTGTGCTCGTTGCCGGGTTCGACCCACACCTGCAGCAGCGCCGGCCTGCCCGAGCGGCGAACAAAGTTTGACTCGGTCACCACGAGCCGCCCAGCCACCAGCGCGAACAGATAGCTCGGCTTTGGAAACGGGTCTTCCCAGGTGCACCAATGCCACCCTGCACGCGCAGGGCCCGCGTCTTCATGCGACCCATCACAGAGGCCCTGGGCCACCAGATTGCCGTTTGACAGCAGCACCGGCCAGCGATCATGTTCGGCCCGCAGCGTCACTCGGTATCGGGCCATCACATCGGGACGGTCCGGAAAAAACGTGATGCGCCGGAAACCTTCGGCTTCACACTGCGTATAAAAGTTGCCGTTGGACACATAGAGGCCGCTCAATGCGGTGTTTGCATCGGGTGCACAACGCGTGGTGATGTCAAGCACGAACTGATGGGGTACCCCGTGAACCACCAGCTGATTGTTGGCATGTGTCCACCGATGCGGACCAACCGGTGAACCGTCAAGCACCAGCTCGAGCAGTTCCAGCGCTTCACCATCCAGGCGCAGCGGCTCGGCAGCGTCAATCCCATCGGCCCGGCGTACCTGGAGGCGTGACCGCACGATCGTTGCGCTCGGATCGAGTTCAAAGATCAGTTCGATCGAATCAATCCGATAGGCTGGCGGTTGATAGTCAGACCGGTGAATCGTGACTGCCTGATCGGTACGCATTATGGGCTCTCCTGGGATGCGGCATTTTAGGCTTTCAACGAAGCCCCCGATCGCTGGACACCTGCGCATCCCGGGGTCAAGATCGCAACCCTCAACGTTGAAATCAGGAGTTCGCCCGGTATGAAGCGTCAACCGAACCACTCAGGCCGCCGGCGGGCCCTTGCCGGAATCGCGGTCAGCTCGGCTGCATGGCTCTCTACCCCTGCTCAGGCGCAGACCCCCGCCTGGCCGTCCCGCCCCATCCGCGTCGTCGTGAACTTTCCCGCCGGGGGGCCACTCGACATCCTCGCGCGACAGGTGGCAGGGCAGCTGTCCAACCGCCTGGGGCAGCCGCTTGCGGTGGAAAACGTCACGGGCGCCGCCGGCGAAATCGGTGCCGCCGCGGTCGCTCGCGCGCAGCCCGATGGCTACACGATACTGATGAGCATCGACGCGCCCTTTACGATCGCCCGGGCGATGCGGCCCCAGGGGGGCGCACGGATCGACGACTTCAGCTGGGTTGCCATGCTTGGCACCAGCGGCCTGACGGTTGCGGCGCATCCCTCCGTGGGTGTCAAGACGCTTGCCGAGCTCATCGCAAGGGGACGCAGTCGCCCGCTGAATTTTTCGACTGCCGGACCCGGCAGCCCGGGGCATCTGGCCGCTGCGGTACTGGCCGACGCGGCGGGTGTTCAGGCCACCCCGATTCATTACCGAGGGAACGCGCCAGCGGTCACGGCGCTGGTCGCCGGCGAGGTGGACGCCGCCATCATCAGCACGCCGGGTCTGCTACCACACATTCGTGGCGGCAAGCTGCAGGCGCTTGCGACCGCAGCCACCCAGCGCTCGCCGCTTCTGCCCGATCTGCCCACCGTCGCCGAGCTGGGCTATCCGGCGCTGGCTCAGGAGTCGCTGTATCTGGTCACCGTTCCGGCAAGAACGCCTGATACCGTGATCCGAACCCTTGCAACAGCACTGACCGAAGCCCTGTCGGAACCGGCCTTGAAAGAGCGGATGGTCTCGCTTGACCTGACCCCGAACCTGAAGGACGGGCGCGAGGCCCAGGCTCTGGTCGGTCAGACTCTGGAGCGATACACCCGTATTGTGAAAGCAACGGGCATGAAGGCTGAGCCTTGATGGCCGCCAGCCGAGCAACAGCGATCAAGCAAACAACCAGGAGACAATGATGCGACGTTCATGCAACGACCTGCGCCGGCGCGCGATCTTCGCCGCCCTCACGGCTGGCACCGCGCTTTTGCTAGCTGGTTCACCGGCCGATACCGTCGCCCAGGATTTTCCCGTGCGACCCATCACGCTCATCGTGCCCTACACCGCCGGTGGACCGACCGACATGATGGCCCGCGCCATTGCCAAGCACATGACCAGCACGGGTGGTCAACCCGTGGTGGTCGAGAACCGAGCCGGTGCAGGCGGCGCGATCGGCACCGCAGCCACCGCAAGGTCAGCGCCCGACGGATACACGCTGGTGCTCAATGGAACCCTGGCGCACGCGCTTGCCCCCATGCTGCGACCCAACAGCGCCGGCTACACGGTGGCCGACATGTCGGCGATCGGCGTATTCAGCCGCAGCTCCAACTTTCTGGTGGTCGCGCCGTCGCTCGGCGTGAAAACCGTCAAGGAACTCATCGACCGTGCAAAAGCCGCTCCCGGAAAAATTTCATTCTCCTCTGCGGGGCTGGCCAGCAATCCGCACCTGGGCGCCGAGCTCTTCAAAGCGCTTGCAGGCGTCGATCTCGAGCACATCCCGTACAAGGGCGTATCGGCCAGCGTGCCGGATCTCGTGGAGGGCCGGGTACCCGTCGCGTTTGCAAGCCCTACGCTTGCCTTGCCGCTGCTGAAGGATAACCGGCTGATCGCGTTGGCCGTGACCGGTGAAAAGCGGATGAAAGGATGGGAACACCTGCCGACCATCGCCGAATCGGGCGTTCCGGGGTATGTGTTTGAGTCCACCTACATTCTGGTTGCGCCGGGAAAAACACCCGCCCCCGTCATTCGTCGCCTGAATGAGCTGCTGCAGCGCTCACTCGATGACCCCGACACCATCAGCGCACTCGACAAGCTTGGCCTGGAAACCATGAAGAACTCACCGGCCCAGGCCGACCAGCTGGTCCAGGCAGAGTTGCAGCGGTGGTCAGGCATCATTGGACGACTGAATCTCAAGCTTGAGTAGGCGCGCCCGGTTGCCTGCGATGAACGATCAACCCATGCCCATCATCCTGAAGACCATGATCGGTGACTATCCGATCACACATCTGTTTCGAAGCGGCCACCTGAGCTCGCCGCGCTACGCGTTCGAGTTTGCCGATGTCAAGGTTCCGAATACCGCGTTCAAGCGGATGGTTCGCAATCTCGAATTCGACGTGTCCGAGCTCGCCATCGTCACCTTCCTTCAGGCCCTGGACGCAGGCATCCCGCTGGTGCTGCTGCCGGCTGTCATCGTCAGCCGGTACCAGCATCCCTTTCTCATGTTTGACAGCAGGCGCGGCATCATTCGTCCGCAAGACCTTCGCGGCAAACGGATCGGCGTGCGCTCTTACAGCGTGACCACCGTCGCCTGGATCCGCGGCATGCTGCAGGCTGAGTTTGGAATCGAGCCACACCATAACCGCTGGGTGGCGTTTGATGAGGGGCATGTTGCGCAATGGGTCGATCCGCACTGGGTTGAGCGGGCCGATCCAGCGGCGGACATGCTGCAGATGCTGGAGGCGGGAGAGCTCGATGCTGCGGTTCTGGCTGCCGCACCTGCTGATAAGCCGCACATCCAGCCGGTATTCGCCAACCCGGCCGAACAGAGCCAGCGCTGGTTTGATCGGCACGGGGTCATTCAGATCAATCACATGATTGCCCTGAAGCGTTCGCTGGTCGAACAGCACCCTGATGTCGCGAAAACGGTGATGGCGCTGATCGCGGAAAGCGCAGACAGGGGTCTGTCAGACGCGGATCGCCCAGCTCACCCGTTGGGCCTTACCAAGTTGCGTCCACATCTCGAGCACGCCATTGAGATGGTGCACCGACAGGGATTGATCCGGGAGCGCTTTTCCGTTGAATCGCTGTTTCACCCCACGTCGCAAATCGACTGAGGTTGCAAGCGCTGCAACGACGCGAGGGGGCAGTGCGGTGGAGCGGGTGATGGGAATCGAACCCACGTCATCAGCTTGGGAAGCTGAGGTTCTGCCATTGAACTACACCCGCAGCGCTTCGAATTGTAGCGGAACCTCGCGGGCATCCTGCAACCGGTATCGACCCAGCCGGCGCAATCGAACGGATTGAATCGCGATCAGGCTGGGTGTAGGCCTGCTACTGCGCCACGGCTTCGCTTCAACAGGAACAGCGCGACCGCCACGGTGAAAAGGTTCCAGAGGATGCCGTTGACAAAGGCCGCATCGTACGAGCCGGTCAGGTCGAAAATGCCGCCCGACAGCCAACCGCCCAGTGCCATACCCAACAGCGTTGAGTTGATGACCAGCGCAATTCGGGTGGCCGAGCCCGCGGTCGGGAAATATTCCCGGATCACCAGCGCATAAGACGGCACGATGCCGCCCTGAAAAAGTCCAAACAGAATGGCGATCATGTACAGCGCACCCAGCCCATCGAAGGGCAGATAGAGCGATAACGCCACGGCCTGCAGCATCGCACCGGCAAGCAGCGTTCGAAGCCCGCCAATTCGATCAGCAACCCAGCCGGAGATCAATCGACTCACAATGCCAAAGCCCAGCATCAGCGACAGCATCTGGGCGCCGGCCGCGCTGCCATACCCGAGATCGCCGCAGTAAGCGACGATGTGAACCTGCGGCATCGACATGGCCACGCAACACGCAACGCCAGCGCTGCACAGCAGCACCAGCACGAGGTTGGCCGGCAACCCGAAAGGCCGGCTTTTGTCGCCTGCGCCAGGGGGCGCCGACGCTGCAGCCGCGGGCGCGGGCGCGGGCGACACGATGCCGGGCTTTGCAGCCGGAGCCGCGGGCGATGGTTCACTGAGCGGCGCCCTCGACCGGAACATCGCAAGCAGGGGCACGGTGGTGACCACGCAAAACACGCCCAGACCGATATACGTTGAACGCCAACCCCATGATTCGGTCAGCGCCTGAACGATGGGCGGCCAGATGGTGCCCGCCAGATAATTGCCGCTGGCACAGATCGCCACTGCAATGCCGCGACGCCGGGTAAACCAGAGCGAGGTGTCGGCAATAAGAGGCGAAAAGCCGCCTGCAGTGCCCAGGAATCCGATGAGAATGCCCTGGATGAGTGACAGGGTGAGCAGATCCGGCGCGTAGGCCGCAGCGATGAATCCCGCACCAAGCGCCACCGAACAGATGGTAAGCGGCACGATCACCCCATACCGATCGGCCACGCGCCCCATCACCACCCCGCCAACACCGAACCCGATCATGGTGAGCGTGTAGGGCAAGGATGCCGATGCGCGGTCAACGCCGAACTCGCTCTGCACGGCGGGCAGCACGACCACAATCACGTAGATGCCACAGCTCGTCAGGGTCATGAACGCGAGACTGGCGGCCAGCCGCAGCCAGGCATAGCGGCTCTCGACCAGCGTATTGACCTCGGCAGCAGCGGGGCTCATGGGGACGGGATTGACCGCGTGTCGCTCAGCGCTTCTGCAGATCTTTGACCAGTTCGTCGACAGCGTCGGCGGTATCACCAGACTTATTCGCCCGGCAGTACCGATCCACCCAGGCGTAGGCGTCCTTGGCCTCGATCATTTTCAGGATGTCCTTGCGCGAGGCCATCCACATGTTCGCGCCCGACAGATAGCCCATGATCCAGGCCTCTTCAGACGCAGCCGCATCCTTCTGGCGCTCGGCCAGCCACTCGGCGCAGCTGCTGAAACCCTGTACGGTCGCAGCCGATACCGGAACCATAACCGACGCAATTCCGAGACAGAGCACAGCCAGCCAGCGCATTGCGATTCGGGTCATCATGCGAAATACTCCCAACTAAACAGCCGCCACTGTACCCCGACCCGATACTTCCGTCCGCCACGCACGGTCCGCACTCATCCAACCTGGCAACGTTTTCTCATGCAACAACCCTCTCGGATACTGATTGCCGGCGCAGGCCTGGGTGGCCTGTGCGCGGCAGCGGCGCTGCTTCAACGCGGATTCGATGTCGATGTCTATGAGCAGGCGGCCGAACTGAAAGAAGTCGGCGCAGGCGTTCAGTTATCCGCAAACGGCACACGCGTGCTGGCCGCATTGGGAATGGCCGAGGCATTGCGTGCGCTTTCATGTGAAGCGCAGGGCAAGGAAATCCGGCACTGGAAAACGGGTGAGACCTGGAAATTGTTTGACCTTGGACCGCTGTCCATCGAACGGTTCGGCTTTCCTTACTTCACCGTTTACCGGCCGGATCTGCTGGAGGTGCTCGCGTCGGCTGTGCGCGCACTCAAGCCCGATGCCATTCACCTCGGCCAGAAAATCGCAGACTTTGAGCAGGACGGACACAGCGTTGAACTGCTGCTCGAATCGGGCGAGCGCGTCACCGGCGCCGTTCTGGTCGGTGCCGACGGTGTGCACTCTCGCGTGCGCCAGGGTCTGTTTGGCGCCGATCGCGCTCAGTTCAGCGGCGTGGTCGCGTGGCGAGCCGTCGTTCCCATGGAGCGGCTGCCCGCCCACATGGCACGCATGGTCGGCTCCAACTGGGTGGGCCCCGGCGGCCACATCGTCCACTATCCGCTTCGAAGCGGCAGGCTGATGAACTTCGTGGGCGCGCTCGAGCGAACCGACTGGCAGGTCGAGTCCTGGAGCCATCGTGGTTCGTGTGATGAGCTGGCGCAGGACTTCGACGGCTGGCATAAGGATATTCAAAGCTTCATCGCTCAGATCGAAGCACCCAACAAATGGGCGCTGATGCTGCGACCGCCGCTTGCGCGCTGGAGCGTAGGCCGGGTCACCCTGCTCGGCGATGCAGCGCACTCCATGCTGCCGTTTCTTGCCCAAGGCGCGGTCATGGCGATTGAAGACGGCTTCATGCTTGCGCGTTGCCTGTCAGACTTCGTGCCGGACGAGGCGCTGCAAAGATTCGAGCGCGCGCGGCTGACACGAACCACCCGCGTGGTCGAAGGCGCAGCCGCCAACAAATGGCGGTTCCATAACCCCGTTCTGGCCGAGCTCGACGCGGGCCGCCAGTTCATTGAACGCGAGTGGGCAGGCGCCAGGATTTCCGACCGCTACGACTGGCTGTTCCGATACGACGCCACCACTGAGGAGCTCTGATGAAAAAGACAAGCCGGGGCGTTGTTCTTGCCCACGCGATCGCTGCGTTCCTGGTCTGCGCGACAGGCGCGGTCGCCGCGCAAGAGTATCCCGCGCGCACCATTCAGCTGATCGTGCCCTTTCCACCCGGTGGCCCCACCGATATCGTCGGCAGGCTCGTTGCCCAGCGGCTATCGGATGGCCTGGGCCGACCGGTGGTGGTTGAAAACCGGCCCGGTGCAGGCGGCACTGTAGGGTCAACGGCAGCAGCTAAGGCCGCGCCAGATGGCTATACGCTGCTATTTGGCAGCACCAGCACGCTCGCGATTGCGCCCAGCCTGTACAAGAACCTGCCCTACGATCCGCGCACCGCTTTCGCGCCAATCAGTCTGGTGTCGCGCGGCGCCATTGTGCTGGCCATCAACAGCGCGGTCCCGGCGACAACGCTGGCCGAGTTCATTGCCGAGGCGCGGCGCTCGCCCGGCAAACTCGCCTATGCCTCCGCCGGCAGTGGTACGCCACCGCATCTGGCCGCCGAATTCTTCAAATCGGTCGCGGGCGTCGACCTGCTTCATGTGCCCTACAAAGGCGGCGCGCAGGCACTCACCGACGTCGCCTCCGGGCAGACGCAGGCAATATTCGAGGGCCTGGTCACGCTTGCGCCACAGATCCGCGCAGGCCGAATCCGCGCGCTGGCGATCTCCGGCGAACGCCGCGACCCATCGCTTGCCGATGTCCCCACCTTCGCGCAGGCGGGTCTGCCGCAATACGATGCCTACTTCTGGAGCGGCCTGGTTGCGCCGGCCGGCACCTCCGCTGACATCATCCAGAGACTCAATGCGGTACTGGTCCAGTCGCTCGATCGAGGCGATGTCCGGGAAGGCTTTGAAAAGCAGGGTCTGCAGACATCGGGCAGCAGTCCGCAATCCTTTGGCGCCTTTATCGCCTCGGAAGTGGAGCGTTGGGCCAGGGTCGCCAAGGCATCGGGCGCACAGCTCGACTAAGTGAAGGGTCTGACGCTGATGACCTTGACACCAGGCTCCGACACTCCCTCGCTCCCGCCTGGCACGAGCGCCATCCAGGCGTTTTCGCTTGCCGCGCCGCCCGCAGGCTTCATCGACAACCCTTACCCCTGGTACGCGGCGCTCAGGCGCCACTCACCCATTCATCGGCTCACGCCTGAATCGCTGCTCCTCACGCGCTGCGCAGATCTGATGACCGTGTATCGACATCCTGCAGCGAGCTCTGACAAGAAGCGCGAATTCGCGCCCAAGTTTGGTCTCGACTCGCCCCTGTTTGCGCATCACACCACCAGTCTGGTGTTCAGCGACCCGCCTCTGCACACCCGGGTCAGGCGACTGCTCACAGGCGCGCTTAACCAACGCGCGGTGGCACGAATCGAAGGTGGGCTCATCGAACTGGTCGACAGCCTGGTGGACGGTCTGGCGCACGCGTCACAGCCTGACCTGATCGCCGACTTCGCTGCGCGCATTCCGGTTGAGGTCATCGGCTCGCTGCTCGATGTACCGCACGAGGAGCGCGGCCCACTGCAGGGATGGTCCATCGCGATCCTGTCAGCGCTTGAACCTTTGCCTGATGCCGGTCTGCTTGAACGCGGCAATCTCGCTGTCAGCGAGTTTTTGGCTTACCTGCGCGATCTTGTCGAACGTCGGCGCAGGCGCCCGGGTGACCCTGAGGTGGATATGCTTACCCGACTGATCGCTGGCGAAACCGATGGCGAGCGACTCAGCGAGGCAGAGCTTCTTCACAACTGCATCTTCCTGCTGAACGCGGGGCACGAAACCACCACCAATCTGATCGGCAACGGTCTCGAAGCGTTGATGCGCCATCGAGATCAGCTGGAGCGACTGGTTCGCGAGCCCGGGCTGATCACCACTGCGGTCGAAGAACTGCTGCGCTTTGAAAGCCCGCTGCAACTGAACAACCGCTTGGCAACCGCAGATATCACCCTGTCGCCCGACCCCCTAACCGGACGCGATGCCTTCACGATTGAGGCGGGCAGCTTCATCACCCTGGGCGTGGGCGCGGCCAACCGCGACCCCGAGGTGTTCAGCGACCCTGACCGGCTGGATATTGCGCGCCGTCCCAATCCGCAGCTCGCCTTCGGGCATGGCGCGCATGCCTGTGCAGGCATGAACATCGCGCGTCTGGAGGCGCGCATTGCGATCGGGCGCCTGGTGGTCCGTTACCCGGACATCGAACCGTCAGGGCCACCCGACCGCGATCGCCGCGTCCGGTTTCGAGGCTTTCGCGGCATCCCCGTCAGGCTCAATCGCAGGGCTGCAGACTGATTCACTGAACCGGTCTGAGTGCGCGGTCGATCAGAGCACTTTGCCCGGATTCAGAATGCCATGTGGATCAAGTGCCGCCTTCAATCGTCGCATCAATGCGATTTCCGCGTCGCTTCTTGAGTGCCCCAGGTAGGCGCGCTTCAGAAGGCCGATGCCATGCTCGGCCGACACCGAGCCCTGCCACTCGGCCACGCAGCCATACACAATCCGATCGGTATCGTCTTTGGTTCGAATGCCATCGCGCACCTGAGCGCTCAGGTGCAGGTTCCCATCGGCCACATGACCGAAGCAGACCACGCCACCCTCTGGCCACGAGGCATGCAACCGTCTGCGACATTCATCGGCGAATGAACCGATCGTTCCCACCGGGAGACTGACGTCGTAATCAACATGCGGCGAAAACGCCCGCGCCAGTTCGCCCGAAGCATCGCGGGTCGACCACAAGGCAGCGCGCTCACGCCCTGATTGCGCAATGACTGCATCAACAGCGCAGCCGCTCTCGAGCGCCGCAGCAATGCTTGCCTCAAACAACTCGGTGTCTCGCGCCTGGTCGGTACCCATCGTTTCCAACAGCACATGAATCGTGCCGTCTTCGGGAAGCGGAACACTGCCGCGCTGCTCGCGTGCAAAGGAATAGAAATCAGGCCACATCGCCTCATAGGCTGACAGGGTGGGGCCGAGACGTTCGCGCGCAAGTTTCAACAGTGCGAGCACCTGCTGATAGTTGGCCACCGACACCATCGCCGTACAGACGCTGCGCGGTTTGGGATGGAGTCGCAGCACCAGCCGGGTGATCACACCCAGGGTGCCTTCTGTGCCGATGAACAGCTGCTTGAGGTCATAGCCCGCGTTGTTCTTCAGCATCGAGTTCATGGCCGACACAATCGTGCCGTCTACCAGCACGGCCTCCAGGCCCAGCACCAGCTCGCGCATCATGCCAAAGCGCAGCACCCGGTTGCCGCCCGCATTGGTGGCCGCGTTGCCGCCCACCCGGCACGACCCGCGCGCGCCGATATCGAGCGCAAACATCAATCCTGCTTCATCAGCGGCCTGCTGCACCGCCTGCAGCGTGACACCGGCCTGAACCGTGATGACCGAGCCATCAGGGTCGAGGGACTCAATGTCGGACATGCGCTCAAGCGACAGCACGACCGATCCTGGCGAGGGCGTTGCGCCACCGGTCAGTCCGGTAAGCCCCCCCTGGGGCACGACCGGTACCCGGTGTGCATCGCAGATCCGCAGCACCGTTGCAACGTCGTTAGCGGTTCGTGGCCGCGTCAGCGCAATGGGTGGCGCCTCAGGCGCGGCGGACACCATCCAGTCTTTCAGATAGCGCGGGTCGATGGGTGCACGCTGCAGGACCGAGGGCGGTAGCGCGGCTTCAAGCGCATCGAGAACCGACCGGGCGTCGGCGGCCATTTCAAGGTTCACGACGCGCCTCCGATCAGCCTGCTTTCAGGCCTGCCGATTCAATGCCCGCGATGCAGATCAATTCATCTTCGTCGCCGGATCCGCCGCTCGCGCCTGCCGCACCGAGCACCCGGCCATCGGGCGACAAAATCAGCACTGCGCCCGTCTGCGGCAAAAAGCGACCATCGGCTGATGCAGCGAGTGTGACGTAAAAGTTGGGATTGTCCTTGGCGCGCTGCGCAAGCACTCGACTCGACGCCCCCATGCCCACCGAGCCCCATGCCTTGCCGCGCGCGATTTCAAATCGGAACATGCTGGCCCCGTCTTCGCGCACGAACGCCTTGAGGTTCCCGCCATCGTCGACCACGGCGATTCCCATCGGCTTGAAATTTTCGGCGCGGGCGCGGGCGAGCGCGCCTTCAATAATCTGGTTCGCCTGCTTGAGGGTGAGTGATTCCATCAGGGCCTCTCCTTGAGTGATCGGTGCCAGATCAGCTGGCCGCGCTCGCGAGCGGCACTTCATTGGTCAGCATCGGATAGTGAACGTTGCCGCCCGCAAACTCCGGAAAGCGGTGGAAGTCGGCCCGCATTTCTCGGATCACGGGTGATGCCAGCGCCGCGCTCAGATCGTCGGACGAGTCAAACATGAGCTTGTTTCGCTGCATGAAGTCGACACGCATACCGGGCAAGCCGCCGATCCAATCCAGCCGGGTGCAGATCTCAATCTCACGCACCTTCGGAAACTTACGCATGATGGGCGGGTGGTGATCAATGTAGTGGCGATGCCATGCACTGAGATCAGCCGCCTGCCCCGGGTAATGCACCAGATAGCTACAGCGGTCAGCTTGCGGCACCGGAGTGGCGAAAGGTTCGATGGGCAACGCACGCACCAGCATGATCTGCTGTTGCACCCGCATGCCGCGAAGCCCTTCAATGGGGCCGTCTGGCGACAAGGCCTGCAGTACGCCATCGACGCGCAGTGCCTCTTCAAGCGCTTCGATGCGACCGGCATACAGCTGAATCGCAAGCGGTGGGCCCGCTTCGTCGTTGGGAAACGCGTGACGTGTGCCTGCGGGTGTGGGCCGGTGGATCAGCGCTCGCGACAAGCCTGGCACGGCGGCCAAGGTCCCTGCAATGCGTGCAAGCGAGGAAGCGTCCAGCAGAACCGACGTCGGGCCGGGCGTGCGGAAGTGGGCGAAATAGCAAAACATGTTGGTAAGAATACGCGTTTCCGCGCCAGGGACGGATCCAGCGAATCGATACGCTGACCGGCGATCGCTGGGAGCCCTGCTCGCTCAGTCACACCCTCGCGCATAATCGCGCGATGAGTCGCGATTCGGATTCCGCACAGGCGCTGAGACTGGTTGCTGCCGGGCTGATCTCGCTGGCGGTGGCGATGGGAATCGGCCGCTTCGCATTCACGCCGCTGCTGCCGCTGATGCTGCGCGATGGTCAACTCGACCCGGCATCCGGCGCACAGTGGGCCATGGCCAACTACATCGGCTACCTGATCGGCGCGCTCACCTCGGCGCGGGTCGCGGCAGACCCTCGACGCGCCACCCTGGTCGGGCTCGCAGGCGTGTCGCTTTTTACGTTCGCGGTGGGGTGTGTGCCAGACAACGCGCTCGCTGTCGTGGGGCCGATCTTGCGCGGCGCGGCCGGCATCTGCAGCGCCTGGGTGCTGGTAGGGTCCAGTGGGTGGTGCCTGATTGCGCTCGCGAAGGCAGGGCAGGCTGCGCTCGCGGCATGGATCTACACCGGTGTGGGCGTTGGCATTGCCGGTGCGGGACTGATCGCCTGGCTGGGCGGTATGCAACCCGCGCACTGGCTATGGCTGGAACTCGGTGCCGTCGCTGCACTCGGCGCCGCACTCACCGTGCGAATGGCTGGCAAAACACATCACGCGACCGAACACCCTTCGGGCAAGCCTGCAAACCCACGTCCCCCGCCAGACCACAATACGGGCCGACACTCAGACCTTCAATTGATTCTCTGCTACGGCGCATTCGGCTATGGCTACATCGTGCTGGCCACGTATCTGCCAGCCATGGCGCAGCAGGGTGTCGACGATCCTTTGGTCTTTGGCCTGACCTGGCCGATATTCGGACTCGCCGCAGCAGGCTCGGTTGCCATCTCGGCAAAGTGGGGCTCGAGCGTGTCGCGCGAACGCGTCTGGGCACTGGCGCAGACAGCCATGGCGATCGGTACCGCGCTGCCCTTATTGAGCGTCGCGCTCGGCGCGTTGATTCTGTCGGCCATGATGGTGGGCGGCACCTTCATGGTTGCCACCATGGCAGGCCTGCAACTGGCACGCGAGCGTCATCCGGATGACCCCACTGCGCTGGTTGCAAGAATGACCATCGCTTTCGCGTCCGGGCAAATTGCTGGCCCGCTGGTCATCTGGGCACTCACCGCCATGCCCACCCTCGCGCCGGACGCGCTACATTGGGCGAACCTGATTGCAACGGTGTTGTTGTCCGGCTCAGCCGCCTGGTTGTGGCGAGCGCAGGCCGATGCCAGCCCGCGCAGCTGAGTCGTGATCGCAAGGCGCTTTCCCGATACACTCGCCGGCACGCTTTACCCACCGATCCTGTCTTATTCGTACTCATACGCTATCGATGAACCGCGGGCTCAGACGGTCGCTCTCGCTGCTGGCGGCAGCGCTGTCTGTGCTTGTGATGTTGCCCCCCCTGCCCGTGTGCGCGCAGGAGGCCGAGCGCTATATCGCAGTGATTGACGCGGGCAGCAGCGGCTCCCGAATTCATCTCTACGCGCGTCGCAGCAGCCAGGGCGAAGCGCAGGTGCGCGAGGTCTTTTCCGAGCGATCGGGCGAGGCCCTGTCCAGCTTCGACACGGCCCCGGCCGAGGCAGGCGCAAAAGGTTTGCAACCGCTGCTCGATCGGCTGGTCGCGAGTCTGGACCAGCTCGCCATCTCGCGCGACCAGGTGCACCTGCATTTGCTCGCCACCGCGGGAATGCGACGGATCGAGCAGCGCAATCCCGAGTCGGCCGCCGCGATTTATGCCTCGGCCCGCAGCACGCTCGCCCAAACCGGCATGCGAATCGGTCGCGTGGAAACCTTGAGCGGTCAGCTAGAGGGAGCCTATGGGTGGGTTGATGTCAACTATCTGAACGGTAGCCTCAACGATTCAGGGGCCAGCTCCGTGGGAGTGGTCGAGGTAGGCGGCGCGTCGGCCCAAATTGCCTACCGGACCCATCGCCCGGATGCAGAGGGCGTCACCGCCCTGTCCGTCAACGGACGCGTGCATCATGTCGTCAGCCTCAGCTGGCTCGGCCTGGGCCAGGACGAGGCAAGGCGCGCAATGATCCAGGCCGCCCAAGGTCTGCCCGCTCCATCGGTCAATCCGTGTTATCCGAACAATGCATCGAACGCGGGCGGCCTTACCGCGTTCAGCTCAGAACCGCGCGCCGATTCGGTCACCAACAGTCACTACAGCTTTCGCGCCTGCAGTGCGCTTTACCAGGCGGTCATCGCCCCGTTTCGAGTCGGTAGCGCCCAGTCTGGCGAAGGCGTCAGCCGCTGGGTCGGCGTGTCCTCGGTTTTTTTCGCTCTGTTGGATTGGCAAGCCCTTGCCAATCCCGAGGAACTCAGCCGCAATCTTCGGGCGCAATGTGAAGGCGTTGATGCGTACGGCACGCAGGTGACACGCTTTATCAAGCGCGACCCCGCCAACCGATTTACCCAGAATGCCTGTGCAAACGGCACCTATGTTCATGCACTGCTGTTCAGTTCCGAAGGCCTTGGCCTGCGGCCTGAGCAGGTACAGGCCGCATCCAGGCTGAGGGGTAACACACTCAGCTGGACACGCGGCTTCGCGCTGGTCCCACAGTAGGCGCATCAACGAGTGAGGCTGCGATGATTGTCGAACATCCTGATGACCTGACTGCCGCAGTGTTGGCTGAACTGAATCGCGCTGACGATGCGCGGTGGCGCGAACTGATGCAGGCTGCGGTTCGGCATCTGCACGGTTTCATCCGCGACACGCGCGTCACCGAGGCCGAGTTCCAGAAAATCTGCGCGACCCTTGCCCGGCTGGGACAGATGACAGGCCCCTCGCACAATGAGGTGGTGCTTGCTGCAGGCTCGCTCGGCATTTCGGCGCTCGTATGCCTGCTCAACAATGGCCAGGGGGGCGCGCATCCCACCACCGCCAATCTGCTCGGGCCGTTCTGGCGCGATCAGGCACCCGCCACACCCAATGGTGCAAGCATCGTTCGCGGGCCAACACCCGGTGATCCGATCTTTGTCACCGGGTGGGTTCGCGATCCGCAGGGCAGTCCTGTTGCAGGCGCGGAGGTTGATGTCTGGCACGCTTCGTCAGAAGGCTTTTATGAGAACCAGGACCCTGCACAGGCGGACATGAATCTTCGTGGCCGCTTCACCACCGACTCTGACGGCTGCTTCCGGTTTCGAAGCATCAAGCCCGAGGGCTATCCGATTCCGGTCAGCGGCCCGGTTGGCGACATGCTGCGCGCCCAGGGTCGACACAATCTCAGGCCTGCTCACATTCACTTCTTGATCCACAAGCCTGGCTTCAAAACCCAGTTTTCGCAGATTTATTCAAGCGACGATCCCCACCTGGATTCCGATGTGCAATTCGCGGTCACGCGCTCGCTGATTGGCCACTATCAGGTCCATGACCACGAACCCGCCCCCGACAGCGACGTGCAGGGGCGCTGGTACTCACTCGAGCAGCGCTTCGTTATCGAGCCTGGCGAGGCGCGCTGGCCGCGCGCGCCGATCACTGGCAAGGCGGATGGCGAGCGACCCAGCCTGGTTGTGCTCGAGCGACGTTAGGCAGTGGCACCCCGCCTGCAGCCGGTTACTGGCTGTTCCTAAGCTCGACACTGTGAAAGACGCTGCCGCTGGGTGCCATCGGGATCGAAGTTGGTGGGCGAAAGCCACCGCTCGAACGCATCGCGGGCATCCGGCCATTCGCTGTCAATGAGCGAATACCATGCGGTATCGCGAGACCGCCCTTTATAAACCACCGCCTGGCGGAATACGCCCTCGAACTGAAACCCAAGGCGAACTGCAGTGGCCCGGGAGCGTGCATTGAGGCTGTCGCACTTCCATTCGTAGCGCCGATATCCCAGATCTTCAAACACGTATCGCATCAGCAGCGCGTGCGCCTCGGTGGAGGCCGGCGTGCGCTGCAGCGCTGGCGAAAAATTGACGTTACCGACTTCAATCACGCCCTGCGCCGGATCGATTCGCATCAACGAAAGCGTTCCAGCGGCAAGGCCAGAGCGCAGATCAATCACCGCCCAGTGCAGTGGATCGTCGCTTGCCTGCATTGCAGCGACCAGCCCCTGAAATGCCTCGAAGGTTCCTGGCCTGCTTTGCGACAGGTAGGTCCAGTGACGGTCATCCGCATCCGCCTGATGTGCCTGCCAAAGCGACGCCCCATGCGCAGCAAGCTCGAGCGGTTCGAGCCTGCAGAAGCGGCCGCTGAACACGCGGCGCGCGGGCGCACGAGCACCTTTCCAGTCGGGAACCGATGGTCCGACCGGAAGGTGATCGCTATCGGATGCCACCGGCGGCACGGTGACCATCAACCCTATCGCGACAACCCCTTGTCGACCATCCACTTCTGGATCATCGCTGCAATGTCGTCCGAGTTGGTGTCCATCATCAGCATGTGCGAGTTGCCGCGGATGCCAAGCTTGGGCAGGTCGATGCGGGTCACGTCAGTGCCCTGTTTGCGCAGCGCATCCTCGTAGGCGTTCACCGCCGGCATGATTCGCTGCCACAGCGAATGCCGATCAAGGTAGTCGCCCCAAACAAACAGATGCGGCACGCCCTTCAGAGGCGATAGATCGGTTCGCTGCGGATTCGGAGCACCAGAGGGTTCAATGGCAATCACGCCCTTGATCTTGTCAGGTGCCTTCAGCGCCGCATTGAAGGTGAAGTTGCCGCCCTGGCTGTGGACGACGATCACGCAGGGGCACACTCTTTGCACATATTGATCGTAGGCCGCCTGGGTCGCCGCGTCATTGGTGGCCCAGCGGGGAATGCCCTGTTTGCCGAACTGGTCGAAGGCTTTCACCGGAAACAGTGTGCCCTCGGGGAAAACCACCCTGCGCGCTGGATCCGTGTTGTAGCCGCTACCCTCGGGTCCGAGCCGGAACAGCTCCCAAGCCTCTTTCTTGGTGCGGAAAAACGGCTCGGTCTTGAAAATCTCCGGATAGCGCGCCCAGGACGCACGACCACGCTCCACCGCGTCGCTCACGTAAACATCGTGACCGGCTTTCAGAAAGTACTGCTGCCAGCCGGGCGCACCATCGGGTTTGCTCTCCCAGGTGACGCCTGACAAGCCGCCGCCATGCCACATCAGAAGCGGATAGCGACCCTTGCGGCTCATCTCGTGCAGCTTCACATACTGCACATACATCTGCTCGACCTCGAAGTCGCCGTTGGGGTCGACCCGAAAGGGCGCAGCCCCTGCCGTGAAAACGATTTCTTTCACGGGCAGGCCCGACAGCGTCACCTGGCGGCCACCGACGTGAAAGCTTCCCACTTCCTTGACAGCGAAGTGATCAGCGCCCGGGCTGTGCTGGTGTGCACACCCCGCAAGCGCCAGAGCGCTCGTCGCGACAGCCGCCGCAAGCAGTCGTTTGTTCATCTGTTGTCTCCTTGTTATGTCGAATGATTGCCGATGCTCAATCCGGCAGCCTGCCCGCCCGCGACATTCCGGAGTCGCCCGCCGGGCTGGGGCACAATATAGCGCTCGATCAGCAGCGAGATTGCCCGATGGCTCGAAAAGTGATGATCCAGCACCCGCAGACCGGCATCGTCCGGAATGGGTTTTATGGCTTCAGCTGGACCTATCTGTTCTTCGGCTGGTGGGTGCCGTTAATTCGCGGGGAACTTGGCGTTGCCGCACTTCACCTGCTTTTCACATTTTTTACCCTTGGGCTCTGGCAGGTCATCGTAGCGTTTCTCTACAACCGTCAATTCATGATCCGAATGCTCGAGAAAGGCTACGTACTTGCCGACCGGGAGGATGTCATGAGCGCCGCCCGGGTGGCGCTGGGCATCGGCACCCCGTCAGGCTGATCAAGGCGCGCCGCACGGCTCCTGCCACCCTGTCAAGAGCGGGCTAATCCTGATAACCGCCTCCGGGTAGGCTTGATTTAGCCCGGAATTTGCTACCCTTGCGCCCGCTTTAAGGCCCCTGGCCGCTTAAAGCGCCCTTTTCGCCGCTGGAGCGGACTCATGAGCGCAATGGTCGTCTTCGCCACAACCGTTTTCCTGTCGGCGTTTCTCTTGTTTCAGATCCAGCCCATCGTGGCCAAGATGATCCTGCCGTGGTTCGGCGGCTCATCATCGGTCTGGAGCACGTGCATTGTTTTTTTCCAGAGCGTGCTGCTGCTCGGCTACGGCTATGTTCACTGGCTGCACGAAAAGATTTCGCGCGATCGTCAACCGCTTGTTCACGCCGCACTTCTGATTATTTCCCTGGTCACGCTGCCCGTGGCGGCTGACGCCTCATGGAAGGGCATGACGCTCGACTACCCGTCGCTTGCGGTGCTGGCTGTGCTTGCGGTGGCCTGTGGCGCACCGTATCTGCTGCTGTCCACCACGGGTCCCCTGATGCAGGCCTGGTATGCGCGCGTGGGCGTGGCAAGCGGCGACGGGTCGCGCGCGTACCGGCTTTATGCGCTCTCCAATCTCGCATCGATGCTGGCCCTGCTCACCTATCCAATGCTGATAGAACCCGCACTGGCGCTCGAGGCCCAGGCCAATACCTGGTCGGTTGCGTATGGGGTGTTCGTCGCGGCCGCCCTGGGAACCGCCTGGTTGACCTGGCGGGCAGGCGCAGGAGCAGGAGACTCATCGGCAGAGCCCGCCAACGCAACAGCGGATAACACGCCCCGTCCGGGATTCGGTGAGCTTGCGCTGTGGGTAGGCCTGTCGGCGACCGCCTCAATTTTGCTGTTGTCGATGACGCGCCACCTGACCCAGGATATCGCTCCCGTGCCATTCCTGTGGGTGCTGCCACTTAGCATTTATCTGCTCAGCTTCATCCTGTGCTTCGACGCGCCGCGCTACTACGTGCGCAAACTGTTTCTGCCGTTGTTGCCGATTTCATTCATCGCGCTCGACCGGGTACACGACGTGTACACCTGGGTTCCGCTGCTGATTGGCGTCACCTGCGTGTCTCTGTTTGTGTTTTGCATGGTGTGCCACGGCGAGCTGGTGCGCCGTAAACCGCCAGTCAGGCACCTGACGCTGTTTTACCTGATGCTGTCGGTGGGCGGCGCCTTGGGCGGCACGCTGGTCGGTCTGGTCGCGCCGACAATCTTCAACGCGTACTACGAACTCCCGATCGGACTCTTCCTCTGCGCGGTGCTCACGCTCGCTGTGCTGTGGCGAGAGCTCTCGCGCTTCTGGCGCATCGCGCTTGTCGTGCTGGTCGCGCTCTATGGGCTTCGGCTCACCATGATTTCGTTTGCCTATGTGGATGGCTATCGCGCGGTCGTTCGCAACTTCTACAGCCAGACCCGGGTCGAAGATGTGATGGATACAGAGTTCGGTATGCGCCGCGTCATGCTGCACGGCCGAATCAATCATGGCGAGCAGTATCTCGACGAAAAACTTCGCCGCATGCCTACCGCTTACTTCTGCGAGCGCTCTGGTATCGGCCGGGTATTCCGCAGTCTGCCTACAGACCGCCCGCGCAAACTTGGCGTGCTTGGGCTTGGAACGGGCACGCTTGCCGTATATGGCCGGCCAGGCGACGAGATGCGCATCTACGAAATCAATGAGCAGGTGCTCGATCTCGCGCGCAGCGAGTTCACTTTCCTGTCCGATTCGCCCGCCAAGATCATGCCGATTCTGGGCGACGGCAGGCTGATGCTCGAGCGCGAGCCCGACCAACAGTTTGACGTGCTGGCGATGGATGCCTTCTCTGGCGACTCGGTGCCAACCCACCTTGCCACCGTGGAGGCAATCAAGGTCTATCTGCGACACATGCGGCCCGATGGCTATCTGGTGTTCAACATCACCAACCACTACCTTGATCTTCGGCCGGTGATGGCGGCTGCGGCCGCCGAGTTGGGCAAAGTTGCGCTGGCGTATCAGGTGAAAAGCGTGGCCGACAACGAAATGTGCCGGCCATCGCACTTTGCGCTGATCATCGATCCGGCCAGACTCGAAACGCTTCCCGAGCTGCTGCGCGACTTCACCCGGTTGGAACCGCGACCGGGCTTCAAGCCCTGGACCGACAATTTTTCAAATCTTCTTGGAATCCTGAAGCGTTTTTGACATCACCACCAAAGGGTAAACGTCAGGTCGACCGCGCGGTTGACTGGCTCGTAGGCATCGCTTGTCGTTGAAGCCGCAACGACATCAGAGCGTCCCACCACTTTGAGCGACAGTCGAAGCGACGCAGCGCGGTCATCGATTTGAAAAGGTGTTTCGATCGAGGCCATCAAGCCACGGCGCTGAACGTTGGTGACATCGCGAAAACCCAGCCCGGTCTGCGACAACAGCGACGCCTGCCGCCCCTGCAGCAACAGCGCTGCGCGAAGCCGGGTGGCTCCGGGCGCGCGATCGCGTTCGATATCCCAGGTGCCGCTCAACCATAGCGACAGGTTGAAACGCTCGTAGCCCACCTTCCCCAAGGTGGTGACGCCCCGAAGATCGGTCCACTCGGTTGTCATCATCAGGCCGGGTCGTGGCGTCCATGGGTCGTCAGACAGGCGCGCAGGCTGCAGATGAACCATTGTCCCGATCCGGCGCACGCCGTTCAGGTCGCCGCTTACCGGGCTCGTGTAGTTCGCAAGCCCCGCAATCACTTCACCCTCAATCGCCAGCGGCGCTTCAAGACCCTCGACCGTCGTTTCGCCCCGTAAGCCCAGGCCCGCACCGGCAATTCGCATATTCGGCTCGCGGTAGACGTGCGAGGCTGCGCTGATCCCCCACCGCACCCGCACCTCAGGCCGCGCAGGCTCAGCGCCGGGAGGCTCTGTAACCGGATGGGTAGCGGATGCGGCGGGTGGGCCGGGTTCTGCCGCCTGCGCAAACGCCGCAGCCGCCATGACGCCGGAGGCCAGCGCCGGCGACGCGGCGACAGCGCCGCACAGGGCGGCCACGAGCACCGAGACGCCGGTCAGGCGATCCAGTCGAACACAACATGATTGGGAGGGCATGAGACTTGACCGCTAAAGGAGCCACAGATTCAAACACCAGGATGTTAAGCAATGACGACACGCAACACCCCGATGTCCGCTCAAGCATCTTTGAATCACACCGCGTGCAGCGGCAGTCTCACATCAATTGGCTGCGCGATGACCCGACCAACGGCCTGTTGGCCGGTCGAAGGTATCATCCCGCCCTGCACTGCCGTACGCCGCCGATCATGATCCCGACTGAACCCGATCATCGCCATATCCGCTCATTTTCCGGTCGTCGCGGACACTTCACGTCTGGCCAGCGCAGCGCCTACGAGAAGCTGCTCCCGCGCTACGAGATTCCGGTATCCAGCACGTCCATCGATCAAGCGGCCATTTTCGGCCGCGATGCGCCGCTGGTTGTGGAAATCGGCTTTGGCATGGGCGAGACCACCGCTGCAATCGCTCAGGCGCAACCCGAGCGCAACTTCATCGGTGTCGAGGTTTATCCGGCCGGGGTCGGCTCACTGCTCAGGCGCATTAATGAAGCAGGCTTATCCAACCTGCGAGTCATTCAGCATGATGCGATCAACGTGCTGCAGGACATGATCGCGCCTGCCTCGCTGGCTGCGGTCCATGTGTTCTTCCCCGATCCGTGGCCCAAGGCGCGTCATCACAAACGCCGGCTGATCCGCGCCGAGATCGTCGAGCTGATTGCCACGCGACTGGCGCCCCAGGGCGTGCTTCACTGCGCCACCGACTGGGCGCATTACGCACTTCAGATGCTCACGGTCATGTCGAGCGACCCCCGCCTGGAAAACACCGCTGGCGATGTGCATCTCGCTGAAGAGATCGAGAGCGCCCGTGGCTTTGCTGAACGGCCTGCCTATCGCCCGCTGACCAAGTTCGAGCGTCGCGGGCTGGGCCTGGGGCATGGCGTTTGGGATGTCATCATGAAGCGGCGGATTGATCTGTGAGGACGGCGTCGGCCATTGATTTTGCGCCGGGCTACGCGCAGGGCCGCACGATCGCGAATCTGGCTGCACAAATCGGCGCGCGATTCGGTGCCACGCCGGGCACGGCGGCGTTGGCGCCGCTTGCAAGCACTGGTCTGGTCGAGGCAATCGCCCGCGCCTCGCATGTTGTGGTGCTGCTTCTCGACGGCGTGGGCTGCGCCCAGCTCGAAGGCTTGAGCCCCGCGGGCTCGCTTGCGCGCGCACGCATCTGCGAGCTCGACTCCACCTTCCCGTCAAGTACCGCACCCGCGGTCACCACATTTGCCACGGGCGAGGCGCCAGGCTCGCATGCCGTGACAGGGTGGCATATGTGGTCTCAGCGCCATCAGTCAGTCGTGAGACCGCTGCCGCTCGACTACTGGGGACAGCCAGGACACATCGACGCGCGCGAGCTGTTTGGATGGATACCGTTGAGCGCTCGAATGCGGGCCGCTGCCACGGTGCTTCAACCTGCCTGGATTGCGGATTCGGCCTTCACCCGGTATGCGTTTTCCGAGGCCCGGCGACTCGGCTATTCAACGCTCGATGATGTCCGCCGGCTGGTGGCCGAGTCGATGCAGGCACCCGCGCCCAGCGGCCACCACCTCTACGTCTATCTGCCGCACTTCGACATGAATGCGCACGAATACGGCTGGTCCAGCGACCAGACGAACCGTACCATCGCGGCGTACGATGCCTTGTTCAGTGATCTTGCTGCGGACCTCGCGCGATCCGGTGCGCTGC
>VGHA01000046.1 GCA_016868375.1 Betaproteobacteria bacterium
CGGCCATGCTGGGCGCATCGCTGCACTATCCGGTGCGCGGCGCAGTCACCTGGAAGTCCATCGTCGGCACCAATGTCGCCGCCGATGCACTGTCCAACCTGGCCTCGCCGGGTGTCACGGGTGGCGTGCTCATCGTGGTGGGCGAAGACTATGGCGAGGGCGCAAGTGTCATTCAAGAGCGTACGCATGCGTATGCGCTGAAGTCAGGCATGTGTCTGCTCGACCCCAGACCTGAACTCGGAAAGATGGTCGACATGGTCGAGCGCGGCTTTCAGCTGAGCGAAGCGAGCAATATGCCGGTCATCATGGAGTTGCGTATTCGCGCCTGCCATGTACGCGGCAGCTTCGAGACCCGCGACAACGTTGCCCCGGCGTTTTCCACCCGGCATCTCATCGAAGATCCGGCCGCCTTCGACTACATGCGGCTCGCACATCCGCCGGTTACCTTCATCCACGAGAAGCTCAAGATTGCCGAGCGGATCCCCGCAGCGCGGCGCTTCATTGTTGAACACGCGCTCAACGAGCACTTCGCCGGTTCTTCGCATCCCGATCTGGGTCTGATCGTGCAGGGCGGCCTGCACAATGCGCTGATCCGCTCTCTGCAGCAGTTCGGACTGGCCGACGCATTCGGTGAGCCCGCTTTATCGCTCATGGTGCTCAACGTCACCTGGCCGCTGGTGCCCGAGCAGCTCACCGAGTTCTGTCGCGGCAAGGCGGCGGTGCTGCTCCTGGAAGAGGGCCAGCCCGAATACATTGAACAGGAACTTGCGCTGGCATTGCGTCGTGCGGGGGTGGATACGCCGCTGCATGGCAAAGACATGCTGCCCGCTGGGGGGGAGTACACCGCCGAGGTCATCTCAAACGGCTTGCTCGGGTTTCTTCAGCGGCATCGGCCACAGCTGGTCAGTGAGTCGGTACGCCACTGGCTTGACGGACTACCGGTTCGGCGCAAACAGATTCAGGCCCAGCTCGAGCAGCCGCTGCCCGCGCGGCCCCCTGGCATGTGCGTGGGCTGTCCCGAGCGACCCGTGTTCTCAGCGCTCAAGCTCGCCCAGCAAACCGTTGGCCCGATTCATGTATCGGGCGATATCGGCTGTCATGCGCTTGCCACATTCGAACCGTTTTCGGTGGGGCATTCCATCCTGGGCTACGGCATGAGCCTCGCTAGTCGGGCCGGCGTGTCGCCGCTCATGAAGCGTCGCGTGCTGTCGGTCATGGGTGACGGCGGCTTTTGGCATAACGGATTGCTCACCGGCGTGCAGAGCGCGCTGTTCAATGGCGACGATGCCGTGCTTCTCATCATGAAAAACGGCTACACCTCTGCCACGGGTACGCAGGACATCATCTCAACGCCCAACGAAGAAGCCCGCGAGCGTGCCGCCGACAAGCGACAGAGTCTTGCGCACGAAAACCGCACCATCGAATCGACCCTGGAAGGTTTGGGCGTGAAATGGCTTCGCACCGTTCACACCTATGACGTTGCGACGGTGCAGGCCACCCTCACCGAAGCGTTCACCACACCGTTTCAGGGTCTCAAGGTGATCGTCGCCGAAGGTGAATGCCAACTTGAACGGCAGCGCCGCGTACGCCCCTGGGTGGCTGCCCGGCTCAAGCGCGGCGAGCGCGTTGAGCGGGTGAAATATGGCGTCGACGAAGACGTCTGCAATGGCGACCATGCCTGCATCCGCCTGTCAGGCTGCCCGACGCTCACCCTTAAAGACAACCCCGACCCATTGAAGGTTGATCCGGTTGCCACCGTGATCGAGGGCTGCGTTGGCTGTGGCCTCTGTGGCGAAAACGCGCATGCCGCCACACTTTGCCCGTCGTTCTATCGAGCCGAGGTCGTGCGTCACCCACACGCGCGCGAAAGACTGCGCGACAGGTTGCAGGGCGCGGCGCGGCGTGTGTTGCACGGGGTGTTTGGATGAGCGCGCCCATTTCAATTCTGCTGTGCGCGCTGGGCGGCGAGGGCGGCAGCGTGCTTGCAGGATGGCTGGTCGCAGCTTGCCGGGCTGCGGGGTTGCCGGCCCAGGCCACCTCCATACCGGGCGTTGCGCAGCGAACCGGCGCCACCACCTACTACCTTGAAATCTATCCTGAGCCGCTGGCGGAGGGCGCGCGCAAGCCCGTGCTGGGGCTCAACCCGCTGCCAGGAAAGCTCGATCTGCTGGTTGCCTCGGAACTAATTGAATGCGCCCGCCAGGTGGCCAATGGTTTGCCCTCGTCCGACCGAACCATGATTCTCAGCAATTCGGCGCGTGTGCTGACCACGGCCGAAAAAATGGTCATGGGCGATGGCCGGCGCGACGTCGAGCGTTTGCGCGAGTTGATCATTGCCAACAGCCGGGATCGACGAATCGTTGACATGACAGCGCTTACTGCGCAGGCAGGCACCGTCATGAGCGCGGTCATGCTGGGCTGCATTGCGGGTTCAGGGGTCTTGCCGCTGACGCCTCAGCATTATCAATCGGCCCTCGAGGGCGACAGCGCATCGGCCCAGGCGAGCCGTCGTGGGTTTGAACTTGGCCTGGATGCTGCCTCTGAGGCCACCAAAACCGAATGGAGTTCGGTATCGCGCTCGGTATCCCGCCTGGCTGAGCAACCGGTCAACGCCTCGGTATCCCAGCTCGCACACGAGCAGGCGGCGCGGTTTCCGGACGACGTACGGGTGATTGCGGCGTTGGGTGTTCAGCGCATGCTCGACTATCAGGGCGCAGGCTACGCAACGCTCTATATCGAGCGTCTTCAGGCAGTGCTCGCCGCCGAGCGCCAGACCCAGTCGGCTTCCCACCCGGTTACGCTTGAAGTTGCGCGCTGGCTTGCGCTCTGGATGGCCTTTGATGACGTTATCCGGGTGGCTGCGCTCAAGAGCTCGCCCGAACGCTTCGAGCGCGTCCGGCGCGAGGTGGGCGCTGCGCCAGAGGATGTCGTCCGCGTCTATGATCACTTCAAGCCCGGGCTCCCCGAATTCGCCGGAATGCTGCCAGAGCGGCTGTCGCGCCGGCTGCTTGCCATCGACCGCCAACGCATCGCGCGGGGGCAGGCCCCCTGGGCGCTTGCTCTGCGAATCGGCACGCATTCAGCCACCGGCCTGGCAGCACTTCGCCTGCTTGCGGCACTGCGGTTCATTCGTCCCTGGGGTAGCCGCTATCAGCAGGAACAGAAGGCGATCTCAAGCTGGCTGGAGGCCGTCATTCAGGGCACACGCGAAAATGGTGGCCTTGGGCTTGAACTGGCGCGCTGTGGCCGGCTGATCAAGGGCTATGGCAGCACCAACGAACGTGGCAAGCGCAACCTCGCACACCTGCTCGAGCATGTGACGAATCGTGATGGCGGCTCGGCCGAGGCGCGTTGCGCCGCGATCGCGCGGGTTCGTGAGGCGGCGCTGAAAGATGAGGCGGGACGCGAACTCGATGAGGCGCTGCGTGCCCAGGGGGCGCCGCCCCGACCGGTTGAGGCGCGGCCGGTGCTTTGGATGAAGAACCCTCGCACCGGACGCGGCTGAGCGCAACGCCGCAACGCCGCAACCCCCGAACTTCGGAGATCGCATCGATGAACGCTCTTACCAAAAAAATCTTGACTGTCGTTAGCCTGATCGCTGCCATGGCAGGTGTTGCACCGGCGCTGGCGCAGACAGGCGCGCCTCCCAGGCCGCTGCGGATTGTGGCCAACTTTCCACCGGGGGGCGCTGCCGATCTGATCGCGCGCGCGGTGGCGGTGCCGCTGTCAGAGTCCTTAGGGCAGCCCGTTGTCGTCGAAAACCGCGCCGGTGCCAACGGCAACCTTGGCGGCGAAGCGGTGGCGCGCTCAGCGCCTGACGGCACAACGCTTCTGCTCAGTTCGGGTGGCATGGTGTCGGTCAATCCACATATCTATCCCAAAATGAGCTTCGATCCGGTTCGCGAGCTGACACCTGTTGCGTCGGCTGCGCGGGTTCTGGTGTTTCTGGTTGCCCGGGCTGATCTGCCGGTGACCGACATCCGCGACTTTCTTGCCTATGCCAAAGCGCGCCCCGGCAAGCTCTCGTTCGGCTCGGCGGGCAATGGCAGCTCGCCGCATCTCGCGGCTGAAATGATGAAAAGTCAGGCGGAACTGTTTGCGGTGCATGTTCCGTATCGAGGCGCGGCGCCTGCGCTGCAGGATCTCCTGGCGGGTCAGATTGACTTTTATTTTGATCCCGGCATCGGGCTCAACCAGGTTCGTGCCGGCAAGCTCAAGCTGCTCGCGGTCGGCAGTCTGCGCCGTTCGCCGATGTTCCCCGACACGCCGACGCTCGACGAGGCGGGGCTTAGGGGTTTTGATGCCGACACCGTGTTTGGCTTTTACGCACCCGCAGGCCTGACTGCGGACGCGGTGACACGCCTGAACGCCGAGATCAACCGTGCGCTTGCAACCCCGGCGGTAGTCGAGCGAATTCGGTCGCTGGGTGGCGAGCCTTTGCCCCTGTCGCCTGCGCAGTTCGCTGCTCGCATCGCTGATGACTCAAGGCGCTTTGGCGCGATCATTCGCGAGAGAAACATCCGAGGCGACTGATGCCTATCGGGTGGTTCTCGTGGTGTCTGACTGTCCTGCTTGGCTTTAATTTTTTGGCGGTGCTGGCGAACCCTGCCGCTGCCAGCCAACCCCTTACTGCGCAACTCCCGGCCGGGCCACCGGCCCAGAGTACGCCTTCACCGCGCAGGCCTGTGATTGCGGTGGTGCTTGGTGGCGGCGGCGCGCGAGGCGCCGCGCACGTGGGCGTGCTGCGTGCCTTGGAAGGGCTGGGCGTACCGATTGACATCATCACGGGCACCAGCGCGGGTGCCATCGTTGGTGGCCTGTATGCGGCCGGGCATTCCCCGGACGACATCGATCGGGCGCTGCGCAGCACCGACTGGGATGCCGCGCTCGAAGATCGCCCGCCTCGATCGCGGCGCATTCAGAACAATCGAGCCGATGAGCGCGCGATGATCGCCCGGGAAGTGGCGGGTGTCAGTGCGCTCGAGGTCAAGGCCCCGAGCGCGCTGCTGCAGGGTCAGCAATTCGATTTCATCTTGCGTAACCTCACGCTGGCGGCGTCCAACACGAAAGATTTTGATCGCCTGCGCGTGCGGTTTCGTGCGGTGGCAACCGATGCAGTCACCGGTGATCCGGTGGTTTTGGGTTCAGGCGATCTGGCCCGCGCGATTCGCGCCAGCATGGCGGTGCCAGCGGTTTTTGCCGGGGTCGAGATCGATGGGCGGCTGTTGATCGATGGTGCGGTATCGAACAATCTGCCGATCTCGGTAGCCCTTGAAATGGGCGCTGACGTCGTGATCGCGGTCGACATCAGCACGCCTTTGCGAACCCGGGACCAGTTGGGCTCGCTGCTTGGCATGATGGATCAGATGACAGGCTTTCTGACCGCGCGAAACACCGCCGATCAGATTGCGCGGCTTCGTTCTGGTGACCTGTTGCTGCGCCCTCAGGTGGATGGCGTTTCGCCGTCGAACTTTGCGCAGGCGCCCCAGGTCGTTGAGTTCGGTGAACGCGCGGTCAATGAGCAGAGAGTCTGGCTGTCCCAGCTTGCGGCACGGGCTCGTGCGGTTCCAGAGGGCGCGCCCGCGTCGGCAACCGATGTCGCAGCGGGGCCTTCGGTGCGTCCTGGCATGCCCATGATCCGGTTTGTCAGATTCGACAATCCGTCGGTACTGCGGGACGACATGCTGCGCGCCAAGCTGGGTAATCTGCTCGATCGACCACTTGATCTTGACGCACTCAAGCTGGGCCTCGATCGAATCTATGCAACCGAAGCCTTCGAAAGCGTGCGCTACCGGCTTGAAGAAGAAGGCGAGCAGACGGGTCTGATCATTTCGGTGGTGCCACGATCGTGGGGACGTGATGCCCTGCAGTTCGGGCTCAGGATGGCCAACGAGCGTCGCCGCGGCGCCGATTTCGACTTCGGTCTCGCCTATGAGGCGCGGGCGATCAATTCGCTCAATGGCAAGTGGCGAAGCGAACTTCAGTTTGGGCAAACCACGTCATTTGCGACTGAAATCTACCAGCCGCTCGATCCTTCTGAGTATTGGTTCGTCAACGCTCGCCTGGCGACAACCGAGACGCTCCGAAAGCTGTACCGCAATAACAGCGCGGCATCCGAGTACATGATCGCGCGCACGGGCGTGTGGGCAGCGCTGGGCGCCAATGTTGATCGCTTCGGTGATTTGCGAGCCGGGTTCCGCCGTTTCATCGGGAAAACTCGGCTTGCGGTGGGCGATATCGATCCGTTCCCGCGCTATCAGTTCGATGAATCCAGCGTGTTTCTGTCTGCAGAGTTCGAGAACCTCGACTCGATTCGCTTTCCGCGATCGGGTGGGCGTCTGATGGTGATCCGAACCCAGTCGCTTCCCAACCTGGGCGCCAGCGCTGACTATCGCCAGATCGAAACACGGATGACCGCGGCACGCACGTGGGGGGCACATACGTTTATTGGTCAGGCCAATCTCGGGCTGACCACGGGCGGCTCCTCGCCGCTTGAATCGCGGTTCACAATGGGTGGGCTGTTCTCAATGCCAGGCTACAACATTGATTCACTGGTCGGGCAGCACCTGGCTCACGCATCGATCACCTACATGCACGCGCCCTGGCGATTTGGGCTATTGCCCGTTTACCTTGGCGCGTCAATGCATGCCGGCAATGTCTGGGAAACACGCCCGTCGATCAACGCGGCAAGATTGCTTCAGGGCCGTTCTGTTTTCGCAGACACCGACACCTTGATCGGGCCGGTCTACTTCGGATTGGGTACATCCCCGGGGGCTTCGAACGTGGTGTACCTCAACCTTGGGCAGCCGGCCTTTTGAGCCTTGCTAGGCAGACACACTGGGAAGACCCGCAAGCGCCATCGCGAGCTCTTTCTCGTCGTAGCTCTCGTCAACGAGTTCCCCTGCAAAGTACTTCTGGTAGGCACTCATGTCGAAGTGACCATGCCCGCACAGGTTAAACAGGATGGTCTCTGAGCGGCCTTCACGCTTGCACCGAAGCGCTTCCTCGATAGCGCCTTTCACTGCATGGTTCGCCTCAGGAGCGGGCACGATACCTTCGCTTCTTGCAAAAGCCACGCCGGCTGCGAAGCATTCGGTTTGCGTGTAGGCGGTCGCTTCGATCAGCCCGAGCTCCTTCAGATGCGACACCAGCGGCGCCATGCCGTGATAGCGCAATCCGCCTGCATGAAACGCGGGCGGCGTGAAGGTTGATCCCAGCGTATGCATCTTCACAAGTGGCGTCATTTTTCCGGTGTCGCCAAAGTCGTAGCCATAGCGGCCTCGCGTCAGAGACGGGCAGGCTGCAGGTTCGACTGCAACGATCCGGGGCTTGACCCCGCCACGCAGACCATGGCCGATGAACGGGAACGTGATGCCGGCAAAGTTGGAGCCTCCGCCGGTACAGCCAACAATCACATCAGGCCAGGCATTGGCCATCTGCATCTGCTCGATGGACTCGAGCCCGACGATGGTCTGATGCATCAACACATGATTGAGCACGGAGCCCAGCGCGTATTTCGTGTCTTCGCGCTGTGCGGCCAGTTCGACCGCCTCGGAAATTGCAATGCCAAGACTGCCCGGGTGGTCAGGGCGTTCAGCCAGAACGCTACGACCGTAGGCGGTTTCTGTGGACGGTGAGGGCAGGCAGCGAGCGCCGTAGGTTTCCATGACCGCGCGGCGATAGGGCTTCTGGTCATAAGAAACCCGCACCTGAAAGACCAGGACTTCGAGGCCATAGAGCTGACCGGCAAACGAGAGCGATGTTCCCCACTGTCCAGCGCCGGTTTCGGTGGTCAGGCGTTTGACGCCCGCTGCGGCGTTGAAAAAAGCCTGCGGTACTGCCGTGTTGGGCTTGTGGCTACCGGCCGGGCTCACACCTTCATACTTGTAAAAGATCTTCGCAGGCGTGCCCAATGCCTTTTCCAGCCGGTGAGCTCGATACAGCGGGGACGGGCGCCACAGCCGATAGACCTCGCGGACCGGTTCGGGAATTTCGATTTCGCGCTCGGTACTGACTTCCTGCAGGATGAGATCCATCGGGAACAGGGGCGCCAGATCGGCGGGTCCGATGGGCTGCAGCGTGCCTGGATGCAACACCGGCGGCAACGCCACGGGTAGATCGGCCTGGATGTTGTACCAGACGCGCGGCATCTGCGATTCGTCGAGCTGATACTTGGTGGGTAGGCTCATGCTCTGTCTCCTTTGTTATGGTCAGCAATCGGTTCGAATCGCGGTGGACGCGCCTGCGTACAATCATTTCATCACACTTGATCAGTCGGCGAAAACACCCGCCTTCTTGATGACGGGTCCCCACTTGGCAATCTCTGCCTGCAGGTGCGTGCGCAGACCGTCAGGTGAGATTTTATCGACTGGCGGGATATCGGAGCTGAGATCAGACATGCGCTTGACGACCGCCGGGTCGGTGAGTGCTTCACGCAGTGCGCGGGTGAGCTTCTCGGTGACGTCACGTGGCGTGCCTTTTGGGGCATAGACGCCATGCCACACCTTGACCTCGAAGCCTTTCAGACCCTGCTCATCGAGCGTGGGCACGTTGGGCAATGCACCGAGGCGGGTGGTTGATGTGACGCCATAAATCTTGACGCGTCCGTCGCGGATCATGGGAACGGTCTGCGTGGTCTGATCGCACAGCAGATCGACCTGGCCGCCCAGAAGGTCGGTCATGGCGGGGCCAGTGCCTTTGTACGGTACGGTGGTCAGGTCAGTGCCGATCGCCGACATGAACATCATGCCGCACAGGTGCGACACCGCACCAAGACCCGCATTGGCCAGCGTCACCTTATCTTTGTTGGCCTTCACGTGCGCGATCAACTGCTGCAGGTTCTCGGCAGGAAAGTCTTTGCGGGCCAGCATCGTCATCGGTACATCAAGTGCCTGACCGATGTACTCAAAGCTGGTGAGCGGGTCAAAGGGCAGCTTGCGGTAGAGCGCCGGGGCAGTGGCCATGCCCATGTGATGAATAAGAACCGTGTAGCCATCGGGGTTCGCTTTGGCCACACGGCTTGATGCGATCGTGCCGCCTGCGCCCACCGTGTTTTCAACCACGACGGTGGTGCCCAGCGACTTACCCATTGGACCGGAGATCATGCGCGCGACCACATCGGTGGGGCCGCCCGCGGCGAAAGGAACCACCAGCGCGATGGGCTTGGTGGGATAAGACTGGGCACTGCTCAGCGTAGGAAATAGCGAGAGGGCCGCCGCAGCAAGCGGCAGCAGGAGTCGGCTACGGTGTTTCATTGTTACCCTCGGTAAACGGGCGACTGACCCGGTTCGACTACTGTAAACCGACGACAAAACCGCTGCCAGATTGGCAGGGGTCAATTTAGGGAAACTCAGAGTTTGGCGGCAACATCCGCATGAAGTTGCAACCAGTGCCCGATTGATTCGGGTGGCCGCCGGCCCAGGCCGCATTCACAGGCGAGTCCGAATGCGGGTGTAAAGCGCTGGGCCGCCCGAATTCGACGCAGCGCGCCGTCGGTGCCATCTTCAAGATGCAGCAAGCCCAGAAACAGCTGGCAGTCGCGACCAAGCCGCAACGACTGCAGGGGTGAAAAATAATCGGTGTCATCGCGGTTCTGGGGCACGGGCAGATGCACGAAATCGAGTGCGCGCGAAAGCTTGGCCGCAAGACCGTTTGCCACCGCCACCAGATTCGCCGTGTCTTTCGGCTCTTTCCAGTGCCGGTTGTTCATGCTGCCGTAGCAAAGGTGAAGTCCCAGTTCAACACCCTCGGGGACTGCGTTCAGCAACCGCCCCACGCTGTCGATCACGCCCGCTTCGATGTCGCTGAAAGGCGCCGGATAGACCCGCTCCCACCAGCTCATTTCAGTGGCCACGTCCCACTGTAGGGTCAGCTGATCTGAGGGAATTGAATCGGTGATCAGCTTGAGCTCAGCGAGCAGCGCCGATTCGTAAAGTGGGTGGATATCGCGTTGCCAGCGATAGCTGATGAACGAGTAAACAGGCGCCCAGGCGGTGGGCAGCGCCACCTGGAATCGGGTGGGCGCTGCGATGTCGCCAGTTGCTTTCAGGTCGCGGAATGTCTGCCACGAGGCGAGGGCCTCGCGAGCGAAACCCAGCGCGCCAAACCGCACATCCTGCAGCGTGTTGCCTGGCCGCAGCGTGAACGGTGGAAACAGCTGGTAGTCGCGTTCGCGAGCGTCGGATTCAACCAACGCGCTTACCGCTCCGAACACCGAGCGCTGCCAGGCAATCCAGTTGCTGCGCCGCCCGGTTTCACCGTCGGGCAGCCGCGTGGCGCTGGCGCCCAGCGCTCGCGCGGCCGCGCGGAACACCGCAGCCGAGTCCGCGAGCGGAACACTGCCGACCAGCAGCGTTGGCACTTTCGGATTGACGGTTGAGGCGGCGGTGCTGGGCACGACGACAAACCGGCGTATCAACGTCCGACGAACTGATTGGTAAACAGGTCGGCGACTGGCGTCTCCTTCGGAACAATGCCCTGCGACACATAGAACTTCTGGATTGCAGTCAGTTTCTGTACATCGATGGCGCCAAGCGGCCCCGGGCCCTTGTAGGTGTACTCGGTGTACTGGCTGAACACATCTTCCAGGAATGCCTCGCGACCCTTGAAGGTGGGCGAGCCCGCGACGAAGTCAGGCACCGCAGCCTTGGGGTCTTTCATGATGTCGGCCAGGCCCGTAAGGGTGGCGCGCACGAGCTTTTGGATCAGATCAGGGCGCTTGGCGATCATGTCGTCGGAGGCAAGAATCGCCTGGGTGGTGGTTGGAATGAACTGATCTGACGCCACCGTACTCACCTTGGCGCCGGCACCGCGGGCGCTGATGGCAAAGTCAACGGGGCCCGCGAACGCCTGTGCCTTGCCGGCGGCGGGCTGTTGCCAGACACCGACCGGACCGGCGGCCTGAACTTCCACGTCGTTCTTGGTAAGACCCGCGGTGGCCAGCACACCAAGCAGCACGTAGTAAGACGTGTCCTGATAGGACATCACCGTGATGGTTCGACCCTTGAGATCGGCAATGCGCTTGATGCCGGCGCTGTCGAGCACATGCAGATGGTGAAGCGCGCGGCCGCCAATGAGCGCCACCGCTTTGACCGGCACACCCTGGGCCCGGACGATGATTGGGGTGTCGCCGATTCCGCCTCCAATGGGCGCATTGCCAGCGCCCACCTGCTTGGCAACATCGACGCCACCCTTGGCAACCAGAAAATTAACCTTAAGGCCCTCGCGCGCGTAGTAGCCGCGCTGCTGGGCAAGCACCCAGGGCGCGAAGGCCGGCAGCGTGGGGGGCGCTGGCAGCAGATAGTTGACCTCTTCGAGCTTCTGCGCCGACTGGGCCTGCGCGGCGGTCCAAGGCAAGAGCGTGGCGGCGGAAAGCGCGATGGCCGCTAGGGATCCGGCAAAACGATTCATGGTCTCCTCCAGGCTGAATTCACGCAGCCGCGACCCGCGGTCTACGCGTGTGTTTTGGTGGTCTGCATAGTAGCATCGGCGCGGGCAATTTCTCTTCGGGGATGATGATGATCGACAGGCGCGACCCACCCACCGACCCGGTCTCGACCGCGGGTGTCGGGCCCCTGCGTTTCTCCGGGCGGATATTGTTCCTGTCGGCCAGCCCGGCGATCATCGACGCACAACTTGCCGGCAAGACGCTGTCGCTCCGCGAGGCCCGACCGCTGCGCGATAACGTGTCCACCGACGAGATCACGCCCGTACCGGCCATGACAATCTGGGATGACCGGCTGGGTCGCGTCCCCTACACGGGCTTCAAGGCCGGCGACCGGTTGCCGATTGGTCGTGATGCGGTGCGTCAGGCGGGTATCGAGGTGGTCGTTGCAGGGGCGCGCTACGGCAAAGGATCGTCCCGTGAACACAGCCCGGCCGCTGAACGTGCGGCAGGCGTCCGGCTGGTGATCGCTGAAAGCTTCGAGCGCATCTATCGACAGAACGCTGACAACATCGGGCTCTACACCTCCACCGATTTCGGTCTGATTGACCGCATCCAGCGCGGCGAGTCTATCGCCGTCGAAGAACTGCTGTCGGGTCGCGATAGTCTTACCGCAGCGATCGTGCGCGCGGGCGGGCTGATCGAATTCGGTCAACGGCACCTGCGCGAACCGGCAAGGCTGTCAGGCGTGGGCATGCCAGGGGGCGCGCAGCGACCCAAAACGCTGTTCGAAAAAATTGTCGAGCGGCACTTGCTGCATACACCGGTGAGCGCGCATGCGGTTGAGCCCGGTGCGGGGCTGTTCGTTCGCGCTGATTGGCGCTTCATTATCGAGTACTACGCGGGCATGGCGATCCACATGCTGGAGCGTCGGTTTGGACAGGGGCTTACGCTGGTCGACCCCGAGCAGATCGTGATGTTCGAAGACCACACGTCTTACGCCACGGAAAGCCCGGCACACGTGCAGCTGGGCCTGCTCCCTCAGGTGCGGGCCATGTGCGAGGCGCAGCGTGACTTCGCGTCGCGTCATCGGCTTAAGTTTTTTCGCACCTTGTCGGAGGACGAGGTGCTGGCTGACGATGGCAGTCATGTGGCGGGCATCAGCCACGCGGTGATGTCCGAACAGTTCGCGCTGCCAGGGCAACTGATTGCCGGCACCGATTCGCACACGCCGCATAGCGGCGCGCTGGGCTGCGTCGCAATCGGGGTCGGCACGACTGACATGGCCAACGCATTCGTCACGGGTGCGCTGCGATTCACCATGCCTGAGACCATCCGGGTTGAACTGAGCGGGCGGCTGCGAGAGGGGGTCACCGCCAAGGACGCTGTGCTTCAGTTGCTGGCGCAACCAGCGATTCGCGCCGGCGCTGCCCTGGGCAAGGTGTTCGAGTTCTGTGGCGAAGCGGTCCGCGCCATGAACATCGATGAGCGGGCCACACTCACCAATATGGTCGCCGAGCTGGGCGGTCTTACCGGTCTGGTCGAGCCCGATGACGAAACTGTGCGCTACCTTCGCGAACGCAGGGGAATTGAATTTGCGCTGCAGGACTGGATGCGCAGCGATCCCGATGCGCAGGTTGCCGACCATATTCAGATTGACTGCGGAACGCTGTCGCCCATGCTGGCACGTCCGGGCGACCCGGGGCAGGGGCTGGCGGTGAATGCTCTGCCGTCGTCCGTTCCAATCGACATCGCTTACGGTGGGTCATGCACCGGTGGCAAACGCGCAGACTTCGACCTGTATTTTCAGGTGCTCAGCTGGGCGCTTGAACGCGGTCTGTCGGTGGCGCCGCGGGTGCAGCTGTTTCTGCAGTTTGGTACCACCGCAGTGCGTGACTACTGCGTGGCCCGCGGCTACATGCCCGTGTTTGAGCGCTCGGGTGCCCGGCTGCTGCAGCCGTCCTGTGGCGCCTGCGCCAACTGCGGGCCGGGATCGTCGGTCCGTCCGGATCAGGTCACAGTCAGCGCGATCAATCGGAATTTCCCTGGTCGCAGTGGGCCAGGCCAGGTCTGGCTGGCCAGTCCGCCAACGGTGATGGCCAGCGCCATCGCGGGCGAACTGCTGTCGCTTGAAAGCCTGCGCGCACGCCACGGTTGTCAATAATTGACCGAACCCCGTTGCATGCGCAGGCATGCGGCGAGCGCCGGGTTTGCGCTTGTTATGACCGATTCCCTTTAAGTGCTCCAGAGCCGTTCAACCCACCGGCCGCCTGCCCTCATGTCACACCGAACTCCATCATGTCGATTGCCGCAGCGTCTGCGTGCCACGATGCTGAGCGGGCTCCTGCCGCTTGCCCTGGCGATTTGCCCTGTCTCGGCTCGCGCACAGGACCCCGTTCCAGGCTTCAGCATCGATCAGGTGACCGAGCGGGTTCTGTCCGGTAATCGGGATCTGCAGGCGGCATCGCTGGCGCGCGATGCGGCGCGGTCGGGCATAGTAGCTGCGCAGGCGCTGCCCAATCCCAAGCTCGACCTCACGGGCGGTCGCGCCGCCCCGCGTTTCGGCGCGGCCAGTTCCACAACGGTACAGGCATTTGGTGCGTCGCAGCTCATCGAAAGCTCGGCACTGCGCGGATCGCGAATCGACGTTGCACGGGCGCTGGAGCGCGGCGCTGGTCACACCATCGCTCAGGTTCGAAATGATCTGGTGGCGCTCACCCGGCTGGGCGCCTTTGAGGCGTTGTTGAGGCAGGAAGAGGCCGATGCAGCCGCTGAAGCGCTGAGGCTCCTCGATCAGGTGCGCGAGCGGGTTCGGGTCCGGGTCGATAGTGGCGAAGCGCCTCGCTACGAGTTGATCAAGGCCGATGCCGAGATCATCACGGCGCGGCAGCGTCGCGACGCTGCTCGATCTGAACCGCCTCGCCGGTGGCGCATTGCCAGAGCGTTGGCGGCTGGCAGCGGCGCTCGACGAAGCGGGGCCGCCGCTGGTGCTCGATGCGCTGATTCGTGAAGCGCTTGAACGAAGTCCCGACCTCGCTCAGCTGCAGGCCGACATCGATCGGGCGCGCGCGCAGTTGCAGGGCGCGCAGGCCAGCCGCTGGCCCGGGTTTGAATTACGGGTCGATCACTCGCGTGAGCCCGATGTGGTTCAGAACCGGATCGGCGTCAACGTGGCGGTACCTCTGCTCGATAACCGGTCGAGCGTTATTTAACAGGCCAGCATCGACCTGACCTGGGCTCAGCGGCTGTTGGAAGGCCGCCGTGCCGAGTTGCGCCAGCAGATCCTGCTTGGCTGGAAGTCGCTTGAGATGGCGGCGGGCGCCGTTGATGCGCTCAGCCGGGGCGCAGTTCGCGAGGCCGAGGCGGCGTTGCGGGTGGCCGAGGCCGCTTACCGATTCGGTGAGCGCGGAATTCTCGAAGTGCTCGATGCGCAGCGCGTGCTCCGATCGGTACGCGCTGATGTGCTGCAGGCGCGCTTTCAGGTGCAGGCCGCGCGTGTGGGGCTCGAGCAGTTGGCGGCCCGGTACATCGATCGCTGACCGAGCGCACAATCAGACGACTTGAGGATTCTGATGTTTAGAACTGTTTCGCGTTGGCGGGTAGTCGCGCCCCTGGTGATCGCGTTGACGTTGAGCGGCTGTGGTGATCGTGGCTCCCAGACTGCCTCCAGTACCAAATCCAGCGCGGCTGCGCCATCGTCAGGCGCTGCCGCGCCAGCGGCCGCAGGGACGCGCAAAGCGTCTGACCCCATGGAGGTGAGGGTTCGCCCTGAAATGTCGGCCTACTTCAAGGTGGGCAAGGTGACGCAGGCCGATATTGCGCAAACGGTGGAAGCTGCGGGTCGCATCGAGGCCGACGCCCGTCGCGTTGCGAGAATCGGCGCAGCCGTGTCGGGGCGTGTCACCGAGATTCTGGCCGAGGTGGGTGATACGGTTCGCCGCGGGCAGCCGCTGGCCGAGATCGCCAGTCCCGAACTGACCACCGCCCAGCTGAACTATCTGCGTGCCTACTCAGCAAGCACCCAGGCCGAACGCGCGGTGGATCGTGCACGGCAACTGCTTCAGGCCGATGTGATCGGCTCGGCCGAGCTGCAGCGCCGCGAGTCCGAGCTTACGATTGCGCGGGCTGAGCTTCGCGCGGCGGGCGATCAGCTTTCGCTGATCGGAATGAGCGAAGAGCAGCTGTCTGCACTTCGAACCAGCGGAACATTGAACGCACGTCTGCTGATCTCCTCGTCGCTCGCGGGCGTCATCCTGGAGCGTAAGCTCAGCACGGGTCAGGTTGCGCAGCCTGGCGATTCATTGTTCACGGTGGCCGATCTCAGCAGCGTCTGGGTGGTGGGTTCGCTGCCCGAGCAGGTGGCAAGGCAGGTCAAGCCCGGGCAGACAGTTGAGATGGATGTTGCCGCGCTGCGCGGTCGCAAGCTGACCGGGCAGGTGATCCATGTCGGCGATCTGGTCTCGGCGGAAACCCGTACGATCGAGTTTCGCACCGAGGTCGTCAACCCCAAGCGAGAGTTGAAGCCGCTGATGATGGTGTCAATGCGGGTGCTGGGCGAGCCGCAGCGACAGCTCGCGATTCCCATCGAAGCCGTGGTTCGTGAAAACGATCGCGATCATGTATTCATCCGCCTGGGGCCGGATCGATTCCGGCTCACTGCGGTTGAGTTGGCGCCGGCTGTGGGAATGCTCCGACCGGTTCGGCGCGGACTGCAGGAGGGCGCCGAGATCGCGGTGTCGGGAGCCTTTCACCTGAATAACGAACGCAGGCGCGCCGAGCTGGAGTAAGTGCCATGATCGCGAGCCTGATTCGCGCTGCGCTGGGCCAGCGCCTGATCGTCATTGTTCTTTCGCTGGTGCTGGTGGCGTTCGGCATCCGCGCTGCGATGCGCCTGTCGGTCGACGCGTTTCCCGATGTCACGAATGTCCAGGTTCAGATTGCCACCGAGGCGGCGGGCCGGTCACCAGAGGAAATCGAGCGGTTCGTCACGGTTCCGCTCGAGATTGCGATGACGGGTCTGCCCGGTCTGGTGGAGATGCGCTCGCTGAACAAAAGCGGGCTGTCGATCATCACACTGGTGTTCACCGATCAGACGGATGTCTACTTCGCCAGGCAGATGGTGACCGAGCGACTGATCGAAGTGACGCCGCGAATGCCCGCCGGCATCGTGCCAATACTGGGGCCGGTGTCCACCGGCTTGGGCGAGGTCTATCAGTACACACTCGAGCATCCCGACGACGGTCAGCGTGCGCTGTCCGAGCAGGAGCTTGCCGAGCGACGCCTGGTGCAGGACTGGGTGGTGCGGCCGCTGCTTCGCTCCATTCCTGGCGTGGCCGAAATCAATTCACAGGGCGGATTCGTTCGCCAGTATCAGGTGCAGGTCGACCCGGGCCGCCTGTTTCATTTCCGGATATCGGTTCAGCAGGTGGTTCAGGCGATCTCAGCGAACAATGCCAATTCAAGCGGCGGCATTTTGCCGCGTGCCTCAGAGCAGTTCCTGATTCAGGGGGTGGGACTGATCCGCACCGTCGATGACATTGCGAACATCGTCATCCGCGAAGAAGCCGGGGTTCCAGTGTTTGTGCGTGATGTGGCAAGCGTCAGCATTGGCTCGGAGGTGCGGCAGGGCGCGATCATCAAAGGCGGATACACCGAGGCGGTTGCCGGAATCGTGCTGATGATCCGGGGCGGCAACGCGAAGCAGATCGTCGGTCGCATCAAGGATCGCGTGGACGAAATCAACGCAAAGGGCATGCTGCCAGGGGGTCTCAAGATTGTTCCCTTTTACGATCGCACCGACCTGGTGGATGCGGCGCTCTGGACTGTGGGTAGGGTTCTGCTGGAAGGCATCGCGCTGGTGATCGTGATCCTGTTTGTGTTCCTGGGTGATGTGCGGTCCAGTCTGATCGTGGTGGCGACGCTGATCATTGCGCCGCTCACCACCTTCATCGTCATGAATCACTACGGCATCTCCGCCAACCTGATGTCCTTGGGCGGGCTTGCCATTGCCATTGGATTGATGGTCGATGCCACGGTGGTGGTGGTTGAAAACGTTTACCTGAAGCTTGGCGAGTACGTGCCTGGCGGCAAGTCGCGACGGCGCATCGTGTTTGACGCCACCAGCGAGGTGGCCACCCCCACCATCTTCGGAATCGCCATCATCATTCTGGTGTTCCTGCCGCTGATGACGCTGCAGGGCATTGAGGGCAAGATGTTTGCACCGCTTGCGCTCACCATAGCGATTGCGCTGGCTGTGTCGCTCATCGTGTCGCTGGTGCTGTCGCCGGTTCTGTGCTCGTTGTTCCTCAAGGGCGGCGGCGACCATGAAACCTGGCTCATCGCCTTTCTCAAGCGCGGCTACACCGGTCTGCTTGATGGCGCACTGAAACTGCCATGGCTCACCATCGGGGCAGCCTTCCTGCTGCTTGCAGGGTCGCTGGCGCTCTTTCCATTTCTCGGCAAGTCGTTCATGCCGATCATGAAAGAAGGCGCGCTCACGCCGCAGATCAACCGGGTAGCCAGTATCTCGCTTGATGAATCGCTTCGCATCGAAATGGATGCGATGAAGCGGATCGCATCGGTGCCCGGTGTGAAGATGGTGGTGTCCAAACTCGGGCGCGGAGAGTCGCCGGCGGATCCAGCAGGCCCGAATGAATCGGATCCCATCGTGTTGATCGACACTAAATCGGGACGCACGCAGGACGAGATCGACGAAGACATCCGGCAACGACTATCCACCATCCCCGGTGTCCAGATCGTGTTGTCGCAACCGATCGCAGAGCGAGTCGACGAGATGGTTACCGGCGTTCGCTCACAGCTTGCAATCAAAGTGTTCGGCAGCGAGATCTCGGAACTACGCAGAATTTCCGAGGCGGTGGCCCGAATCCTGCGGTCTGTCCCGGGCGCTCAGGACATCCGAATTGAACGGCTCTCGGGCCAGCAGTCGCTGCGAATCGAAATCGATCGGTTTGCGATCGCACGCTATGGTCTGAATGTCGCAGATATTCACGACATCATCGAAACCGCGATCGGGGGCCGGGAGGTCACTTCGTTGTATGAGGGTGAGCGTCGCTTCGCAGTCACGGTTCGTTTCCCCGCTGAACGACGCAATTCAATCGAGGCGATCTCTGCGATCAAAGTGCGCAGCCACGATGGCAGCGAGGTACCGCTTTCCGCGCTCGCCAGAATTCAACTGGTGGATGGCCCGGCCCAACTGTCCCGCGAAAGCGCCAAACGAAGGGTGGTGGTCGGGGCCGACGTGACCGGGCGTGACCTGGCGGGCTTTGTTGATGAGGTACGCCAGCGACTCGAGGTGGAAATTCGCCTGCCCGAAGGCTACTACTTCGATTTTGGCGGCCAGTTTGAAAACATGGAGCGCGCGATGGAGCGGTTGTCGGTGATCGTTCCGATCACCATTGCCGCCATCTTCCTCCTGCTGTTCCTTTTGTTCAATTCAGTCAAGCTTGCCTCGCTCATCATTCTGGTGCTGCCCTTTGCCTCAATCGGCGGCATCTTTGGGCTGTTTCTCACCGGCGAGTATCTGAGCGTGCCCGCGTCAGTGGGCTTCATCGCGCTGTGGGGAATTGCGGTGCTCAATGGCGTGGTGCTGGTCACCTGTATCCGCAGTCTGCGGCAAGACGGCCAAATTGTAGCGACCGCGGTCAGAGAGGGTTGCCTGCTGCGGTCCCGGCCCGTCATGATGACGGCCACCGTTGCGCTGCTGGGCCTGGTGCCGTTTCTGTTCGCAAGCGGTCCAGGCTCTGAGGTTCAGCGCCCGCTCGCGGTCGTGGTCATCGGCGGCCTGATTACCTCAACCCTGCTGACCCTGATGGTGTTGCCTGCGCTCTATCGGTGGTTTGACGACGAGCCACAGGAGGCGTGACGCTGCGTGGGCGCGTTATCGGTCGAGTTCGTACTCGCGTTGAATGCGCTCAATCTCGCCGAAGCCAATCAGCTTCTTGAAGCTGTCCATCGAGGTTTGCGGCAGCGGCAGCGCGCGGGCATGTCGATCGGCAGCCAGCCTGGCCAGGTTGTCTCGCATCGCCTGCGTCACAGTCATGAGCGGTACCAGCGGAAACACTGCAAGGCCCGCCACCGATTCAATGTCCTGTGGGCTCAGATCGCGTTCGAGCCAGCCCAGGATCTGCAGCGACAGGCGTTTGCCGCATGCCTGGCTCAGACGCCGCAGGTCGTCGATCGACTTCATGGTTTTTGAGATGGGCTGGATCAGATCAGCACCTGCCTCGGCATACAGACATGCGCGCTCAATCGACTCGTCAACGCTGTCAGCGTCAGTGCGCGCGATAACCAGGAAATCGCGGTCACGGCGCGCGTCGCAGGCTGCGCGAATCTTGCGGGCCGCCTCCTGAGCGGGTAACACCTCTACGGCGCTCGCTGCGGCGGGGCAGCGCTTGGGGATCAGCTGATCCTCAAATACGATGCCTGCAACACCGACGCGCTCAAATTCACGCACCGTGCGGATCACGTTGATGACGTTGCCGTAGCCGGTATCGCCGTCGGCGATCACGGGTCGGGTGACGCAGTTGACCATGTGCCGCACCACGCCGAGGTTTTCGGTCATGGTGTAGAGCTCGACATCGGGTTGACCCAGGTGCGATGCGGAAATGCCAAAGCCCGTGGTGAACACGGCATCGAACCCGGCCTCGTCGATCAGCCGCGCCGATAGTGCGTCGTAAGCACCGGCCGACCAGATGGTTTTGCCAGCGTTGAGAATGGCGCGAAGCCGCCCTGCTTGAGTACTCATAATGTTTCGCCTTGGCGAGCCGAACTCGCGCGATGTTTCAGATAGCCCGTCAGACCGCCGTGCTCCAGCGTGCTCCGATCCGCGCTCGATAGCGGCAGGCACGCAAGGGTGGGGCCGTTTTGCACGGCCACCTCGCAGCGGTTCCAGTCGATCGTGAGCGTGTCCCAGCGCCTGGCCACAGCCAGGATGCCGGGGCAGGCGATCATGGGAAACCCCATGCTGATTTCGCCGCGCCAGAAGCCAGGCGAAAACGACTCAGCGATCAGCGCACGAATCCCCAGATGACGCATGGCGCGCAGCGGCGGGTAGTGCGGATGTCCGTACCCGAAGTTGACTCCGCCCACCAGCACATCGCCCGAACGCACCTGCCGCGCGAAGTCCGGGTCGTAGTCTTTCATCGCAAGCGACGCGAGCTCATCGATATCGGTGATTTTGATGTTCTTGACGCCGACGATCTGATCGACGTCGAAGTCTTCCTCGGGGAAGATCCAGGCGATTCGGCCAGTGATGTTCTCAAGTGCCATGATGGACGCGAAAAGGGGTGGGCGGGCTTAGCCGCTGACGCCGGTTAGCAGCGGGCGAGGGTCGGCGATGCTGCCTGCCACGGCTGACGCGGCGACGACCGCAGCATTGCACAGGTAGATCTCAGAGTCGGGGCTACCCATGCGCCCTGGGACATTCAGGGTACCGGTTGAAACGGCCCGCTGGCCCGCGGTCATGGTTCCAATTCGGCCGAAGCAGTAATCACAGGAGGGCGAACTGACGAAAGCCCCCGCGTCTGAAAACACCTGGATCAGGCCCTCGGCCGCAGCCTGCGACATGATCGCCTGCGACGTGGGAACGATATGCAGCGACACGCCAGCCGCCACCTCACGGCCTTTCAGCACCAGGGCTGCCGCGCGAAGGTCTTCCATGCGTCCGCTGGCACACGAACCAAGGTAGCCCGCATGAATTGGAAGCCCGATGAAATCGGTGAGGTTGCGGGTGCGGGCGGGGCTGGGCGGAATCACCACGACGGGCTCAATCTGAGACACGTCAATATCAATGACCTTGTCGTAGTGGGCATCGGGATCGCTGCAGACCGGATCGAGCTTGATTCGCGCTCGATCGCGCGCGTAGTCGATTGCCTTCTGGTCGGGATTGACGATGGCGGTGGTGGCGCCCACGAACATTGCCTGTCCGCAGATTGTCTGGCGGCCCTCGATACTCATTGCATCAATCACCGGCCCGCCAAGTTCGAGCACCTTGAAAGCGCAGGAGGCGGGTCCCATCACACGAACAATGTGATGAAAGACATCTCGAGCCATGACACCAGTTCCCAGGCGCCCGTGAAGATTGACGCGCACTGTGGCGGGTACCTTCAGGCTGACCGTCTCGTTCACGAAGGCTTCGAGCAGATTGCGTCTCAGGCCGATTGCAAGGGTGCCCAGTGCACCGAGCTGGCTGATGTGTCCGTCAAAGTGCACCGCGAACGCACCCGGGGTGGCATAGCCCAGTTCTGCACTCACCTGATGGCCGATGCCTTTTCGCTCATAAACCGGGACACCCTGTGCGGCGCCCCATTGCCGGGTCTGGATGTGCAGCTCCTCTTCCTTGGGCGTTGCCACCGGCACCATGTGGTCGATGAACAGAGCGAAGCGCTTCGGATCGGCCACCCGCTCGATGCCGAAGTCGTCTTTCATCTGCTTGAAGATGACATCGGTGTAGCCGGGGAAATCGTAGGCGATCACGAAGTCGGGCCGGGAGAGCACCTCGTCGCCGGCCCGCACCGCTTCCCGGGATGCAACGCGAGCAAGAATTTTCTCGGTGATCGTGAACCCCATTGCGCCTCCGCTGTCTGTGCTGGGTGCCGCGCGCGTCAAGCCTGCGCGAGCGGTCGCTATTGTTGTGTCCACGCGCGGTCTGACGCAAATCGCGCATCAGCACCAGTCGGGTTTTCACGAACCCCCCAGAGACCGCGCCCTTGTCCCGATTGATGGTTCACAGCCCCGGATGTCTATTATCATCCGCGGGCTTGGCTGACTTCCCATTCAAGGAGACACAACATGTTGAAGAAATTTCTGGTCGCTGCGGTGGCCGCGGCCTGTGCAAGTGGCGGCGCAATCGCGCAGTCGCTTCCGGCGGGCCCAAAAATTACCGTGACGGCAGTCACGCAGGCAGCCCCTTCCATTCCGCAGTACACCAAGGTCGATGTGCCCGTGCTGCGGGAAAACATGCCCAAAGCCAGTAATGGCCGAATCGAGTTCAATCTCAAGAGCTGGCCCGAGGCCAATGTACAGGGCCCTGAGGTGATCCGGCTGGTTCGCTCTGGACAGGTCGATATCGGTGGTGCACCGCTCACTACCGTCTCGGGCGATGTGCCCATTCTGGATGGTGTCGATCTGGCGGGCCTGAACCCCGAGATCGATCAGGCCTTCCGGGTGGCTGAGGCGATGATGCCGATTGCCAATCGTGAGCTTGAGCGCATGGGTGTTCGAATCATCGCCAGCTATCCGTATCCTGCGCAGGTGTTTTTCTGTCGCAAGGCCATCAACGGCCTGGCTGACTTCAAAGGTTTGAAAATTCGGGTGAACGGCCCGTCGCCGGGCGATCTGATGAACGCGCTGGGTGCGCAGCCCACCGCGCTGGCGTTCGGCGAGGTGTACACCGCGCTTGAGCGTGGCACGGTTGATTGCGGCGTCACGGGCTCGGGAAGCGGCAACGGTACCAAGTGGTACGAGGTGTCCACCCACCTGTACAGCCTGGCGATTTCCTGGTCCACGTCGGGCTATTTCGTCAATCTGGCCTGGTGGAACAAGCTTGATCCGGCCGTTCGCAGCTTCCTCGAAGCGCAATTTCGCAATATTCAGGCCCAGCAGTGGAAGCTTGGCGCCGATGCCTCGCAGGACGGAATCGACTGCAACATCGGTAACGCCGCTGCCTGCACAATCGGCACGGTGGTCAAGAACCGTCCCATGGTTTGGGTGAAGGCGTCAGACGCCGACAAGGCGCGCGTTCGCGAGGCACTTCAAAACGTGGTGCTGCCCAACTGGGTCAAGCGTTGCGGGCCGAAGTGCGGGGACATCTACAACGAGGTGATCGCACCGATCTCGGGCGTTCGCTACGCGGCACGCTGATCGGGGTCGCGCGATGCTGCTCGTCTCGGTGCGCGCAGCCAATCGCGCGATCGACGCGCTGGCGCGTCTGATGGGGGCTTGCGCGGGCTGGTTGATCATCGCCTGCGCTTTCTTCATCACCTTTGACGTGCTGGCACGGCGCTTCCTCGGTTTTTCCACGCAATCCAGTGTCGAGTTGTCCGGCTATATGCTCGGCATTGGTATTGCGTGGGGTCTGGCAGCAGCGATGGAAGCGCGCTCGCATGTTCGAATCGACGTTCTGATCATGCGATTTCCACCGGGTATCCGGCGCTGGCTGCACTGGATTGCGTTGCTGGCGCTTGCCGTATTTGCAGGGTTTCTGGTGTACGGCGCCTGGTACACGGCGAGCGAATCCTGGAGTTTTCGCGCCACCGACAACAGCCTTCTGAAAACTCCGCTGATCATTCCTCAGGGGCTGTGGTTCATCGGGCTGGCCGTATTCGGACTGATGGTGACGCTGCGGGCTGTGGAAGTGTCCCTGCTGCTCAGGCGGGGTTCCATTGAGGAAGTAGAGCGGCTCACCGGCCCCCGAAGCTTCATCGAGGAAGCCGACGAAACGCTTGATGCGCTGGGCGTGAACAAGGCCAACCGCAGCGGGGTGTCGCGGTGATCGCCGTCGTTTTTTTACTGTTGCTGCTGGCGGTCACCATTGGGGCTTCGCTCTTTGGGGGCGCCTCGGCGTCGCAGGTGCCGGCCGGGCAGATCCTGATGCTGGTGGGACTCTTCTGCCTGTTTTTCGGAGCCGGCATTTATGTGGCCGCTGCGCTCGGCCTGCTTGGCATCATTGCCGGATTCGCGTTTTCTGATCGCCCATTCTGGAACTTCATCGGCCAGATGGTGTGGGGGCCCACCACCAACTTCGTGCTGGTCGCGGTACCGCTATTTCTGCTGATGGGCGAAATCATGCTGCGAGCCGGGCTGTCCGATAAGCTCTATCGGTCGCTCAATCTGTGGCTGCAGCGCGTACCGGGCGGGCTTCTTCACACCAACATTGCGGCCTCCAGCGTGTTTTCTGCCATCTCGGGGTCCAGCGTTGCCACCGCTGCCACCATGGGGTCGGTGGCCCTGCCGTATTTCCGCGGCACACGGTATGCGCCGCCTATGGTGCTTGGTTCGCTTGCTGCAGGGGGCGCGCTGGGTAACCTGATTCCGCCCGGCATCACCTTCATTGTTTATGGGCTGATGACCGAAACCTCGGTGGGCGCGCTCTACACAGCGGCCATCGGCCCGGCCATTCTGGTGGTCCTGCTCTTCACGCTGCTCATTTTTTGGCACGGCATACGCAACCCCCTTCCGCTTCCGGACGCCATTCCGCTTGCGGTGAAGTTGCGGGGATTGATCGATCTGCTGCCGACCCTGGCGCTGATCGCGATTGTTCTGGGCACCATTTATTCGGGGCTTGCCACGCCCACCGAATCCGCTGCCCTGGGCGTGGTGGCCGCCATCATTGCAGCAGGTCTTGCCGGACGACTGTCGCTGTCGATGCTCAATGAGTCCGCGAAGGCGGCTGCGCGTACCACCGCGTTCATCGGTCTGATCCTGTGTGGGGCTTACCTGCTCAACTACATTTTCAGCGCGCTGGGCGTACCTCGGGCTTTGTCTCAGGCGGTGGCCGATCTGCCGGTTCCGCCTTGGGTGGTCATGGCGCTCATCGTCGGTTTTTATCTCGCGCTCGGCACGTTCATGGAAGGGTTTTCGATGATCGTGACGACGAT
>VGHA01000047.1 GCA_016868375.1 Betaproteobacteria bacterium
GGCTCGCCTTCAAGTGCCACGGCCCTTTCTTCAAACTGTTGCAGCGACTCAACTACAAAGTGGGGCAGCCCTGCTGTACGCACCAGGCTTGCGGCCATGCGCGATACAAACGTGCGGCCGGCCATCGTAAGAAGCGGTAGGCCCACCCACAATGCGTCGGCGGCCGTTGCTCCGGCGTTGTAGGGATGGTTGTCCAGGAAAAGATCGGCGAGCGGCATGCGCGCCAGATATTCCGCGTGGCTGGTGCGAGGCGCCAGAATGATTCGCTCGCGCGGCATGCCATGCGAGGAGGCTGCGGCGAGTAGGTTGGCGGTGGCAACCGGGTTGTCATCAAGCAGCCACAAGACGCTGTTGGGTACGCGGTGCAATACCCGCATCCACGTGGCGAACATCTCGGGCGCCAGCTTGTAGCTGTTATTGAACGTTGCAAAGATGAACTTGTCGTCGGGAAGGCTCACCGCTGTACGGGGTGGTGTGTCATTGGCAATGCGCCCGCGGTCGCCCGGCTGGAACACCGTAGGCAGCGCGATGACTTTCTCGCTGTAGAAGCGCTCATCTTCTTCCGGCACGCACCAGCGGTCCGTTACCGCGTAGTCGATCCAGGGAAGGCCGCTGGTACCAATTAGGCCCAGCCACGTAACTTGAACGGCACAAGGACGATTGGCGAAGATGGCTGGCCGCGCGCCTGCAGACAGACCCTGCAGATCAATCAGGATGTCGATGCCGTCGGCGGCTATTTTTTCAGCCGCCTGCCTGTCGGATAACGACTTGATAATGGTAAGCCGATCAAATGCACTCTTGAGACGTTGCCGCTGCGGTGAGCCGTCTTCAGGGCTCCAGCAGTAGCCGTGCACCTCGAAACGGCTGCGGTCGTGCGATTCAAGCAATCCGCCAAGAAGCAGCCCCACCGGATGCATGCACAGGTCGCCGCTTACATAACCGATACGCAGGCGCTCGCCCGGGGGCACGCGACGCTCGCTCGCTCGCGTGACAAGCGGCACGGTATCGGCAATGAGTTGCCGGTAGGTACGCTCAACAAAAGTGCGAGCGGCAAGCAATTGCAGGCCTGGATCATCAGCCAACCCCAGCATGGCCATCGGGGAGGTGGCTATCAGCTGGGTATTGGCACCGATGTCAGGGATGGCGCTCCATACAGGCCACTTGCACTGACGCTGCCGCAGCCGAATGACGTGCTGCAGCACCTCATACTGTTTGCCGTCGATCTTGAGACTGTCGAGCAGGCATTGCTCGGCTTCGGCAAATTCACGTTCGCGCTCAAGCACCCGGCCCAGATTGTTAAGCGCCATGCGCTCAAGCTCGGTATCGGGGTTGGCAGCTTTGCGGGCCAGGTCGCGCGCATGACGCCAGGCGGTAAGCGCCTCCTGGGCCTTGCCCAGCGCATCAAGCCGCGATCCAAGGTTGACCCAGGCCTGAACAAAGTCAGGCGCAATGCCAATGGCCTCACGGTAGGCGGCTTCGCCAGCGGCGTTGTCTGTCTTGGAGAGCTCGGTACCCAGGTTGAACCAGATCAGGTGGGCGCCAGGAGCGCCCTTGGCGCTGGCGAGCCACTGTTGATAGTGCGCGATGGCCGCATCGCGCTGACCCGCGTTCATCAGTGCCTCGGCCTGCTGAACGACTTGCGCAATGGTGGCGCGAGCCGCCTGAGGGCTCGCTGTGATCGGAGAAACCGATCCTGATTTCCGGGAAGCCCGGGAGCTGACCACGCCTCGTGAAGCCTTGACCATCCGTTCCTGCTCCGACGCCCTATCTATTCCATCTGTCCGATCGACCCGGTGTCAAGGCTTTGCTCTCAAAGCGCGTATCACTGTGTCCGGATCGGCCGCGAGCGTTGCTAGCAGGAAACATGCCGCGGGATTGACGGAAAAGCTGGCACGGGGATTGCTGTCGACGGGGTGTCCCGAAACTGGAGCTTTCCATGACAACGACGGCATCTCTGCAGGCACCACGCGAGTTTCTCATTCCGAGAGGCCCGCGCACTGTCGGCTTCCCGACGCCGGACCAGATTCGGGCGTCGATCCAGCAGCTTGTTTCAGAGCACGAGTTTGCACAGGCGCAGCAATTGGCGGAAGAAGGCCTTGAGGTCTATCCCGACAGTGAAGGCGTTCTCGCCATCTCGGCACTGGTCGCCATCGTACGACAGGACTGGCTGTATGCGGTGGTGCTGCTGGAAAAGCTTGTTTTTCTCCAGGGCGACAGAGCGTCTGACCTTACACGAATGATGCTCGAGCGTGCGCGAAAGTATCGCGGCAACGCGATGCCAACCAAGCGGCAAACGATTGCCACCGCGGCACATTAAACGACAGCACAGTGAGGTCACTTAAATGACTATTATCAACACCAACGTCAAAGCGCTGTTTGCTCATCAGGCGCTGAAGGTTAACGACCGCTCGATGACTGACAACATGAATCAGTTGTCGACCGGTAAACGAATCAACTCTGCCAAGGACGACGCTGCGGGCCTTGCGATCGGCGTGCGTATGACGGCCGATCTGCGCGGCATCTCGGTGGCAATTCGAAATGCCAATGACGGTATTTCGATGATGCAGACCGCCGAAGGCGCGCTTGGCGAAATCTCCAACATGTTGCAGCGGATGCGTGAGCTGTCGGTTCAGGCCGCCAACGGCACGATGAGCCGAAGCAACCGGGAGGCGCTCCAGGCTGAGATGGATCAGCTGGTGGCTGAGATTGATAACGTGGCTGAGACCACCAACTTCAACGGCATCAAGCTGATCAACGGGCAAAACAACCCCGTGATGTTGCAGACCGGTGTCAAGGAAGGCGAGCAGGTCCAGGTTGGCGTGGTGGACGCACGCTCCAAGAGCCTGGGACTGCAGGGCTTCGCGGTCGAGGGCGAAATGACCAGCGGTCGCGTTGGCTCGATCGCTAGCATTGATGCCACCGACGACGTTTTGATCAATAACAAGCCGGCATTTGCGTCATCGGTAACGGTTCCGGTGAGCAACACCAACGCAGCCAAGGTACTGGCGTCAGCGATCAATACGAACATTGGTCAGCATCAGGTGAAGGTAACCGCCTTCAACACGCTTCGGGGTACGACGCCGACGGCTGAATCGTTTGCGGCGGGTGCGCTCAAGATAAACAGCAAGGATGTTGGCGCGGCTGGTTCAGTTGCTGAGCTGGTTTCGAATATCAACCGCGATGTGGGCGGGATTATTGCAACGTTGTCGCAGGCAGGAACCATCGAGCTATCGAACAATACGGGCGAAGACATCGTGATCGGTGCAACCTCGACTGCTGGTTTTGTGTCGGGCACCTACACAGGCTATATCTCGATGGATAGCCTGACTAACGAAGGTATCAAGCTGTTTGCCCGCAGTGATGCAAACGGTTATCCGGGCGGTGTTGGTACTGTTGCTGACTTGCAGCGTATGGGGCTGAATGAAACCAGCGATGGCGCTGCGTTTACGGGAGTCTCTGTATCTAGCGCTTCTATTGCGGTTTCCGATGACATTCGGATTAACGGGGTACGTATTGGCACATCGGCAGACTCTTCGGCCATCGCAAAGGCTTCCACCATCAACTTGGTAGCGGAGCAGACCGGAGTCAAAGCGACCGCGCTTACGGAGGTTCAGGTTAGCGTCAACTTGAATAACGTCGCCGCTGCATCAATGTCCATCAATGGCGCAGCGATTGACACCACTACAGTTTTGACTCTTGCTGACCTGACATCCAAGATCAACGCGGCGGGTGTTAATGGCATCATTGCTTCGGCAAGCAATTCAGGTGTTCTGATTCTCAAATCAGCAGGTGGAGCCGATATCACGGTCAACGATACCAGCGGCACACCGATGGTCACGGGCGCTTCGTCGCTCAGCGGTGATACCGGCTCGGGTACGCTCGGAACTGGTAACCCTGGCTTGACGGTAAAGGGCCGCATCACGCTTTATTCGGATGTGAGCGCTGCGATTCGCGTCGAAGCTGAGACCCCCGCGGCGCTGGCGAAGATCGGTATTGCAGCCCAGGGGGGTACGGATGTGCTGGTTGGCGGAGCGCTGACGATCGTCACGCAGGAGGCGGCAGGCCGCGCGCTTAGCTCAGTTGATCGGGCGCTTGATCAGATTCTGGTAAACCGAGCCACACTGGGCGCGTTCCAGAACCGGCTGACAGTAGCGGTGGATAACCTGATGACGACGAGCGGGGCACTGAATCAGTCACGCAGTCGGATCATGGACGCCGACTATGCGCAGATCAGTACCGAGTTAGCCCGCAATCAGATCATTCAGCAGGCGGGTACTGCGATTCTGGCGCAAGCCAACACCAGCCAACAGTCGGTGCTGCAGCTGCTGCAGGGGTAAGCGGGTATTCTCGAGACTTCGAACTTTGAGCGGAGACGCGCTTGGCAACGATGGCAGAGGCGCTGGCGCTTCATCGCGAAGGACGGGTCGACGAGGCCGCGGTGCTTTACGACCGTATTCTGGCTGCGCATCCCGATCAGCCTGACGCGCTTCACCTTCGGGGTGTGGTGTCCATGCAGCGGGGTGAGTTGCGTGAGGCGGTGACGATGATCGGCAAAGCGATCGTACTTCGCCCGGATGACGCTGCGTTCTACTCCAACCTTGCGGCAGCGCTCTACCGCTTGCAGATGTTTGACCAGGCGCTTAACTATGCGTCGCGCGCGATGCAGCTTGATTCAAAGTCGTTTCAGTCTCGGATGATTACTGCGCAGTGTTTCTACGCCAAGGAGATGTGGCAAGACTCTGCGGATGCCTACAATGAGGCGCTTGCGCTGGACCCCGATAATCGCAACCTCATCGACGGTCGACTTGGCGCGCTGCAGGCGCTGGCTGCGCATGAACAGGTGGTTGAGTTCATCGAACCGCTGTCGTGCACGATGGATGACCAGCTGCGAATTTCGAAGGCGCAGGCGCTGCGTGAACTGAAGCGTTTTGACGAAGCGCTGTCTGAGCTTGAGTCATGTTCCGCCAAGGCGGGGCACGACTGGCAAGTGAACATGCTGAAGCTGATGCTGGATCGCGGCGATAAGCAGGGAGCCATTCCGCACGGACAGGCCTTGCTCGAGGCAAAAGACATGCTGGCTACCCAGCGACTCTCGGAGTCGAGTGCGGCTGAGTTTCGCAGCGCGTGGCCACGGACGGTGCCTGAATTCAGACCGAACGACGATGAGCACCCCGAGCGCAACGTGGTCTGTTTTAGCCTGTGGGGCGATAACCCCAAGTACACCTATAACGCGGTGCTGAACGCGAAGAAGGTACCGCTTGAGTATCCTGGCTGGAGCGCCAGGTTCTACGTTGACGGAACGGTACCTACAGAAATCGTGCAGGCGTTGGTTGATTACGGCGCGCGCGTCATTCCTGTAGAGGCAGATCCGCGAACGCACTTGAAGCTTTTCTGGCGATTCCTGGCAACTGACGACCCAAGCGTTGAGCGCTTCCTGTGCCGTGATTGTGACGCGGTGGTGAATTACAGAGAGGTCGCCGCGGTTCAGGAGTGGTTATTGTCAGGCCGTCGATTTCACGTGATGCGCGATCATCCCGAGCATGCTGAGCTGATGATGGCTGGCATGTGGGGTGGCGTTGCAGGCGTTCTACCTCAACTTAGCCAACAGGCCGTTGAGTACTACGAAAGCCATGAGCCCAAGTGGCGTTGGGTAGATCAGGATTTCCTTCGCGATCGTGTCTGGCCCATCATCAAGGCGGATTGCCTGGTGCATGACGACTTCTACGCCATGGGCGGCGATTGCAGGCGGTTTCCGGCGGGTTCCGAATTGTCGGAAAGCGAGCATGTCGGAGGGTATCGGCCACGCTTTGCAGCCGAACAGGACTATGCGCCGAAATCGAATTGACTACCTCTTTGACGACGCAAAGCGGGCGGGCGCTTCTGGATCGACCTCCCCAGCGCCTATTGACCCGGTAGGGCGGGTGGCCAGAATCGCGCCCGCGCAACCGCATGCCCGGACCGGCGTCGACTCGCTCTTTGCCGGGGCTGCGGTCAGTCAGCAACCCGACTGCAGACGGTGTCAACATTTCGCCATTTCGTGGGACCCTGCCGTTCCCTACCTGTGCCGCGGCTTTGGCTTCAAGAGCCGGTCGCTCCCTTCCTGGGAGGTGCAGCAGGCTGATGGGCACCCCTGTCGTCTTTTTGCCGCCCGCCAATAAGGGGTTGTCGAAATCTCGGCTCTTGCCAATCGGCCTATTTAAGTCATTGAATTTAATGACTAAATAAGGTTGGCACGTCGATTGCTAAATCGTATCCGGGAAAAATCAATGCAGGATGCGGGTGGTATCGATGGCGGAACAGTCTGCGAGCATTGTCTGGTTCGATCTGGTCGAAAGACTGGGCGAAATTGAGCGGCAGCGCTTGATTGAGTCAGGGCTGCGTCCACTGCCGGTGCGCAACATCACCGAGGCCGTTACCTTAGCGCCTTCGGTAGAAAGCGTGGTGGTTCGGCCGCTGGATGACACGTCGATCATCGCGGAGCTGCGCAAGCGGTTCGCGCAGATGCTGAATCGTCCAGTGCTGGTTGCACGAATCGATCGCGACCGTTTCGAGCTTGCCGTGCAAGCGATGCGGGACGGCGCCGATAACGTGATTGCCGCCGACGACTTTGCGGTATCCACCTGGAAGTCGAAGACGCGCCCTGCTGCGGTTGCGACCGCTGATGGCCGCGAAAAGACCTACGTCTTCACCGATCCAAAGAGTCAGACGCTTCTGGCGCTGGCGCAGCGCGTGGCGCGCTCAGATATTTCGGTGTTGGTGGCAGGCCCAACAGGGGTTGGTAAAGAGGTGATGGCGCGCGTGCTGCACGAATCGTCACCCCGTAACAAGGCACCGTTCGTTGCTCTGAACTGCGCGACGCTGCCGGAGTCGCTCATCGAGAGCATTCTGTTTGGGCATGAGAAGGGATCGTTTACCGGCGCGGCACAGAGCAAAGCCGGCCTGTTCGAACAGGCAAATGGCGGCACGCTGTTTCTCGATGAAATTGGCGAAATGCCCTATGCGCTGCAGTCCAAGCTTTTGCGAGTGCTTCAGGAGCGCGAACTGACGCGCCTTGGCAGCAGTCACACAGTCAAGCTCGACTTTCGCCTAGTGGCAGCGACCAACCGTGACCTTCGGGCTGCCATCGCAACGCGCGAGTTTCGCGAAGATCTTTATTTCCGCGTGAGCGCATTCCGACTGACGATTTCGCCGCTCGCCGACAGGCCGGGTGACATCTTGCCGCTCGCAGCACTTTTCCTGGTGAAACATTCGCAGGGCGTACAGCCGCCGATGTTGTCTCGTGACGCAGGCGAGGCGCTGCTGGCCTATCGGTGGCCCGGCAACGTTCGCGAACTCGAGAATGTCATGCAGAGAGCGCTGGTGTTGCGCACGGGCGGAACGATTGAGCTTGAGCATCTGGTTTTCGATGACCTAACTTCGTACAGTGGTGTGGCAGCGTCGCATCGCCACGAAGCGGATATGTCGATGCCCTATTCAGCGGGACATACGGCTGCCAGCGGCTTTGGCTCGTTCGAGCGGCCGTCGTTCAACCCGGTCGCAAGCTATCCGAACGCTTTCGCGGAAGAGGCCAGACATCCGCCTGCCGCGCTGCCGCAGCATGCTGAGGAAGGTCTGCATTCAAGTGTTCGCGCCACCGAATACCAGGCAATCATGAATGCCATTCGGGGATCGGCGAACCGCAATGAGGCTGCAGCCCGTCTCGGAATCAGCCCCAGAACTTTGCGTTACAAGCTTGCCCGCTTGCGCGAGCCCTTGCACGGCGGGATGGCGATTGCAAGTGAAGGAGCCGCGTGATGATTGAGCGTGCACACGCGGCCAACGTCGAGTCGATGTTGAGTCAGATACGGAAGTATCAAACCCAGATCGGTACACAGGCCGATACCGCGTCCGCGATTGCATCAGGCCCGCAACAGCCGCGGGTTGAGAAGACCGGCTTTGGCGATGCGGTAAAAAACGCGATCGCCTCGGTGAACGAGACGCAGCTAAATGCACGCGCCACAGCGGAAGCTTATGAGCGCGGTGCGGAAATTCCGCTGGCAGAAGTTGTGCTGGGAATGCAAAAGGCGTCGCTTGCGTTTGAAGCGACGCTGCAGGTTCGAAACAAGATCCTCAAGGCGTACGAGGATATCCTGAACATGCCGGTCTGACGCGCGACAATAGAAAGAGTTAAGCCATGGCTACGATGACCGCTCCCGGACCCGCAACTGCCCGTCCCAATGATGCTCCGGCACCTTCGGCAGAAGGGGGCTTACCTGTTCCCCGGCCCGGAGCCAGCGCGCCCGTCCTGACCGGGGTCCCTGCAGGTGGGCCCGGCGGCGCAATATCCTCGGCGTTATCCAAGTTGCCCGGCTTTTTCCCTGCAGGCGCCTTCTCCGGCATGGGCGATCTCTTCAAGCAGCCAGCCGTCAAGAAGTCGATGCCAATCATTCTTGCCGTCCTGGTACTGATGCTTTTCGGGGCCATGTTTCTCTGGATCCAAACCCCGTCGCCTCATTGGCGCGTGCTTCTGCCCGGTGTCAATGAGACCGACCGCCAGGCTGCCCTTGAAGCACTGAAGGCAGGCCGCTTCGAGGCCAAGGTTGATCCCGAAAACGGTAACCTGATTGTTCCGCCGGCGCGTTACCACGAAGCCAGAATGCTGCTGGCTTCGCAGGGACTGCCCAAGGGGGCTGTCGCGGGGGGGCTCGATTCGCTGAAGGGTCAGTCGGCGATGACCACCAGCCAGTTCATGGAGCAGGTGCGATTCAACGCTGCGATCGAGCAGGAGCTTGCTCGCAGCGTCATGACCATTTCAACGATCAAAGCCGCGCGCGTGCATCTTGCGATGCCGCGTCAAAGTCCGTTCATTCGCGAGCGTATTGCGCCGAAAGCTTCGGTGGTCGTAACGCCGCATCAGGGCCGGATGGTGTCGCCCGCGCAGGTCAAGGCAATCGTTCAACTCATCTCGTCAAGCGTTCCCTATCTGCCCGCAGAAAATGTATCGGTGGTCGATGACGATGGAAATCTGCTGAGCGACGCACCCAGCGAAGCGGCGATGGGGCTTACGAACGCCCAGCTTCAGCACAAGCGTCAGGTTGAGCGCGAATACCGCACGCGGATTACCCAGATCCTTGGGCCTATCGTGGGCGAGCACAACGTGAAGGCCCAGGTTGATATTCGGTTGGACTTCACTCAGCAGGAAGTGACATTTGAGGATTTTGACTCGCGCAGGGAAGGCCCCAAGACCCGTTCGGAGGTGCTCGCTGAAGAGCGCACTGCAAGACCGGATGCGCAGGGGATTCCGGGGTCTTTATCGAATCAACCGCCGCCTGATGCCCGCTTCAGCCCGAATGCGTCGGCCACGCCAGAGCCAGTGGCAACCGCGGGGTCACTCAGCAAACGCAGCACGCGCAACTTTGAGCTCGACCGTACCGTGCGGCACATCAAGAATCCCACGGGTACCATTGAACGGATGTCGGTGGCGGTGGTGATTCATGATCCGTCGGCGCAGGATGGGGCGCAGGGCGGTAAACCTGCACGTTTCTCGGCCAATGAAATTGATCGCCTGACCGAGCTCGTCCGCGGCACGATCGGGTTTGACGATAAGCGCGGTGACGTCGTGACGCTGGTTACCGCAAAGTTTGAACAGATGGCTGCCGCAGGTCCCCCGGTTGCCTGGTATGAAAGCGAGACCCTGATCGGCGCGATCAAGAGCAGTGTCGCAGCGCTTGTGTTCGTGATGATTTTGCTGTTTATCGTTCGCCCGGTCATGCGTGCGTTCCTGCCAACGCCGGTTGCCGTGCCTGATCCCAAGCTGGCTGGGATGTTGATTGGTCCGGACGGTAAGCCGGTCCTCGGGCCAGATGGCAAGCCCCTGGATGCTGCGGCGATTGCAGCGATAACGGCCGCTGCGGCTTCGGGGGCAGGTACAGCGGGCGCCGACGGCGATAAAGGCGACAAGAAGGAGGATGGCAAGGATGGCGACAAGTCCGAAGACGACGAGTCGCTCGAAGAGGGCATGATCGAAATCGGTGAGGGCGAGACGCTCGAGCAAATCAAGGCGCGCCTGAAACCCAAGAAATCGGCCATCTCTGTTGATATGCTCGACACCGCGAATACTTATGATGACAAGGTTGCCGTCATCCGGATGCTGGTGTCGGAAGACTCCAAGCGCGTGGCGAGCGTACTGAAAAACATGATCAAGCAGTAAGCAATGAGACTGCTGCGCACTGCAAGGTGATGCGACATGGCTGAGGACAAGGGAAAAGCCGCTGCAAAGGGCGGCAAAGACGACAAGGCCGCCGAGAAAGATCCTAAGGCGAAAGACGCCAAGGGCGCGGCCAAAGGCGGCAAAGACGCCAAGGATCCGAAGGCGGCTGCGGGTAAAGAAGCTGAAAAGCCAGCGGCGGCGCCGGCGCCCGACGAAACCCTCAGCGGAGCACTGGCAGCTAAGGCGCGTGAAGAGGTCGATTCGCTGTCCAACACCGAACGGGCCGCGGTGTTGCTGTTATTGCTTGGTGAGCAGCAGGCTGCGGACATCATCAAGTATTTGGATCCTAAGGAAGTCCAGGCGCTTGGTGCTGCAATGGTTGCGGTGGTCGACCTGTCGCAAGAGGCGGTGAATCTTGTACTGGATGATTTCATCGCCACCATCCGACGCCAGACGACGCTGGGCCTGGGCTCGATCGACTACGTGGAAAACGTGTTGCGCAAGGCGCTGGGTGAAGACAAGGCCGCCTCGGTGTTGGGCCGCATCATGCCGGGATCAGCCAGCCGTGGCCTCGAGATTTTGCGCTGGATGGATGCACGATCGATCGCTGAAATGATTCGGCTTGAGCATCCTCAGGTCATCGCCATCATCCTGTCGGTGCTCGAATACGAGGTTGCAGCAGACGTGCTGAACTTCCTGCCGGGCGAGTCGCGTCCGGAGATCATGCAGCGGATCGGTGCCCTGGAAACGGTTCAGCCCGCTGCGATGAAAGAACTTGAGCAGATCATGAAGACGCAGTTCTCAAACAACTCGTCTGCGAAGAGCTCGAGTTTTGGCGGTGTGAAGACAGCCGCCAAGATCATGAACTTTGTGAAGGTTGACATAGAGTCGAAGCTGATGAGCGGTCTCGTTGAAATGGATCCCGATATCGCACAGCGGATCCAGGACAACATGTTCACCTTCGATAATCTGATCAACGTGGATAACCGCAGCATTCAGACGCTGATGCGTAACATCGAACCCGATCTGCTCATGACGGCGCTGAAGGGTGCAGATGAAGCAGTCAAGCAGAAGTTCTTCGACAATATGTCGGCTCGGGCACGCGTCATGTTCATCGACGACATGGAGGCCAAAGGGCCCCTGCGGATATCCGATGTCGAAGAGGCGCAGAAATCAGCCATGCGTATTGCGCGCAAACTGGCCGATGCGGGTGAGCTGGTGCTTGCGGGTCGCGGTGACGACTTCGTCTGATGCCGCGCCCTCGTAAACCGGTTGATCCGCTCGAGTTCCGCCCAGCGGCGGTTGATCCGAAGCGATCGCTTGAAGAGGCCTGGGAGCCCAGCCTGCTCGTGGGCGAGCGGGCGCAAGAGCTTACCCTCGATTCTGATGAGCTTACCGCTGACGATGGCCCGGGTGCAGAGGGTATCCGTGAAGACAACAGTCCGGGGTCAGCTGCCCTCGCGTCACGGTTCGAGGCCTTGCCCATTGAATGGATCACTGGCGAACCCGCGATAGAGACGCTGCGGTTTGAGTTAAGTGACGGGCTTCGCTATGTCGGCGAACTTGCAGACGATGAAGACGATACCTCTGACGACGAGTCCGAATTTGTCGATGACGATGAGCGCTCGGACCTTGAAGGTGACGGCCTCGCTCGCGGACCGTTGGGGGACGAGGACGCTTACTCCACAGACACTGACGCGATTCGAGACCCGGCAGATCTGGACGAGCAGGGGGCGACGGCGCCTGATATCGCCGATGAGCTGCCTAAGGATGACAGCGCCGCGCTTGAAACGCCAGCGGCGACCGATGACGAGCCCGCGCTTGCGGGAATCAGCGAAGAGGCTTACCTAGGGGCGCTGGACGCTGCACGCCAGGAAGCCCTGAAACAAGGCATTGAGCAGGGACTTGCCCAAGGGCTTCGCGAAGGCATGGAGCGCGGGCTAGAGGAGGGCGTTGCGCGCGGGCGCGAAGAGGCCCGCCAGCAGTTTGAGGCTGAATTTTCCGAGCGCCTGCGTGACCTGAATGAATTGCTTGCATCGGTCAAGCTTGCCGGATCGGATTCACACCGGCTGTTTGCGCCCATGAAGAAACTGGCCCTACACCTTGCCGAGCAGCTGGTTCGTGGTGAGCTGAGTCTGTCGGGCGACGCCATCAACAGACTGGTGGAGCATGCGATGGTTGAGGTCGATCGCAGTTCGGGCAACGATCTGGTGGTTTCACTCAACCCTGAAGATGTCGAGCGCTGGACGCGCTGCGCGCCGGCGGCATTCGATGCCCTGGTCGTGCGTGCTGACCCGTCGCTGTCCATTGGCAGTGTGCGCGTCACCGCTGGGGAAAGCATTATTGAAGATCTCATCGAGCATCGTCTGCATCAGATGGCGGCGCGACTACTTGGTGAGACGCCTGCACGCGGATTTTCGAGAATGACGTCGCTACGAATGCATGCGGGGCCTGCCGAGGATATTTCCGATGTTGGCTGACTTCAACAAGGAAGTTGACCTGGTAATTGATCACGTCCATGCACCCGGGATTCAGCGTCGCGGCACGCTTGCGCGTGTGGTCGGGCTGACGCTGGAGGCACGCGGGATCATGGCGCCCGTGGGCTCGCAGTGTGTGGTGGATGCGGCGAATGGCCGGCAGATCGAGGCCGAGGTGGTCGGATTCCACAACGACACGCTCTACCTGATGCCCTTTCATGATGCCGCCGGTGTTGCACCAGGCGCAGCCGTCCGACTTGCAGGAAGTGCCTCCACGGTCATGCTTGGCGATGCGCTGCTGGGCCGAGTCATTGACGGGCTGGGGCGGCCGCTGGACGGCAAACCTGCGCCTGATTGTCGGGATCCCGTTGGCCTGCAGGGCATGCCGCTCAATCCAATGGAGCGCGGACCGATCCGCGACGTCATCGATACCGGGGTTCGCGCGGTGAACGGCCTGCTTACCATGGGGCGTGGTCAGCGTATTGGATTGATTGCCGGATCGGGTGTGGGCAAGAGCGTCTTGCTGGGCATGATGACGCGCTTTACCAACGCGGATATCGTGGTGATCGGGCTCATTGGGGAGCGCGGCCGCGAGGTCCAGGAATTTATTACCGAATCGCTCGGCGAAGAAGGGCTTGCGCGATCGGTGGTGGTGGCTGCCCCGGCCAATGTGTCTGCGGTGCAGCGGTTGAAGGCTGCGCATCTTGCGCATGTGATTGCTGAGTATCACCGGGATGCGGGCCGACACGTGCTGCTGCTGCTCGACAGTCTCACGCGCATTGCGCATGCACAGCGCGAAATTGGACTTGCCATTGGTGAGCCCCCTGCGTCCAAAGGCTATCCGCCCTCGGTCTTCAGCCTGCTGCCGAACCTGATCGAGCGGGCGGGCGTGGGGCGTGGCGGGCACGGATCGATCACAGCAATCTACACGGTGCTTGCCGAGGGTGATGATCGGTCTGACCCGATTGTTGATGTTGCTCGGGCGTCACTCGATGGTCAGGTGATGCTTTCGAGAGCGCTTGCCGACGCAGCGCACTACCCGGCAATCGATCTGACTGGCTCGGTTTCCCGGGTGGCGCAGAACATCCTGCCCCCTGAGCAGCTTCGAATCGCTAACCGGTTCCGTCGGCTATGGACGCTCTATCAGCAAAACGCAGACCTGATTCAGGTGGGTGCCTATCAGCCGGGAACCAATCCTGAGCTCGATGAGGCCATTCGCATGCGACCGCAGCTTGAGCAGTTCCTTCGTCAAGATATGCATGAACGTGCCGATTACCCTTCTGCGGAAAACGGTTTGCTCAGAGTGATGGGAGGCTGATATGGATCGGCGTAATTGCTGGGAAATTTTGCTCGATCGAAGTTCCAAGGCTGTCGAGCTTTCCAGGCAGGGTTGCCTTCGGGCAGCTACCCGAGTCACCCAGCTAGAGGCTCAGATGCAGCGCCTTCAGGAACTGCATGCGGATTACACACGGCGACTGCTCGATGGGCAGAACAGGGCTCACGGAATTTCTCAAACGGTTTCTTACCGAAACTTTTTGGTGCAGATCGGCGCCCTGATGGACCGCACCGTACAAGATCTGAATGCTGCCCGTGCAGTGCATGCCGCCGCGTTGCGTGACCTGCAGCGGACCGAGCAGGAGCAGAACAAGTACGAAGCGCTGATTGAGCGCGAAGATCTTAAAGCGAGCGAGGCTGCGGAGAAGGCCGAACAGCGTGCCTTCGAGGAACTTGCAATCAGTCGGTATATTCAGCAGCAGCGCAGCAACGCATAAAAACGAAACGGGCCCGCTTGGGGCCCGTGTTGTCTGCAGTCGGGGTTTGCCCGATCTGCGTTTACGCAGCCATCCGCGAAACCGAAGCATCCACCGGCGGCTGAATGGTAGCCCAGGCCTGGCGAATTTCGCCCATCAAACCGCGGATTTCCGCGACGATGGCGGGATCATTGTTGGCGTTTGCGTGAATCAGGCGACGCGACACGTAGGCATACAGTTCGTCGAGGTTGGAGGCAAGTTCGCCACCTTGTTCGTGATCTAGCGAAGCCTGCAGACCCAAAACGATGCGGCTGGCGCGAGAGATGCTCTCCCACTTGCCGTTGATATCATTGCGCGCAATCTGGGCTTCAGCCAACACCAGACTGTCGATCAGTGCGTCGAACATCATCTTGATGAGGCCTACCCGGTCTGAGCTGGCGACATCCGCCTGGACCTTGACCGCCCCGTACTCACCCAGCCCGCGCTTGTTCATTCGCATGTTTTTGCTCCAGTAACGTTTTCCGACCTAAGACTGGTATCGGTGGTAAACCGACCGACTTGAGGCGCTTCCGCAGGCTTTCGACCCGTGGCGTCCAGGGGCTTTCCTGGCCGTACTAGAGGTATCGGAGTCTGGCGCGCGGTCTTGAGCCCGGTCAATGATTGAACCGTCTGTCGCGTGGAGCGGACCGTCCAAGGGAAAGCCATTGCCTGAAGCGTGATTCCGGCGCCAACTCGCTCATCTGGGTATTTGACCGAATCGTGAGGAAATGGCACGAACACGCCCGAATTCGCCTCAACCCCTCATCCGGTCTGCACCACATCGGAAGCGGCAAGGCGTCTCGGCGTGTCCAGCACCACCGTCCAGGTCATGGTGGAGCGCGGCTAACTGAAGGCCTGGAGGACTCGCGGGGGGCATCGGCGGATCGGTGTCGACTCGGTTGAGTCAATTCAACGGCAGCGCGGCGCCATGGTGGGAAGCCATCGTCCCGAGGCCTCCGCGCTATGCGTGCTGGTGATGGAGCAGGGGGGCGACGGCGCTGAGTCGTATGCGGCAGCGCCGCGAGCGTAGGGCTGGCCGCTTCAGGTGCTCAGTGCAGCCGATGGGTTGGAGGCACTGCTGTTGATTGAACGGCGGCGGCCGGACATCGTGATCATGGACATGGAATTGCCGCGGTTTGATGGTCTGGCGTTTACGCAGACGCTTCGCGGCCATCATGAATTTGACGCCGTGCAGATCGTTGCACTGGCGGGAACCGCACGTGCGCCCAGCGGACTTCGCTCGGGCGCAATCGCTGGCGTAGCGGTGTATGCGAAGCCCGTATCCATCGAAAAACCGCAAGGCTTTATCGAAGCGCATCTGCTTCGGCAAAGTTTTGCCGCCCCTTCGCCCGAGGAGGCCGATTCGCTGCGCGAGACGGGGGGAGGCGCCGTCGCGGCGCGCCTTACCTCGGGCGCACCGCGTCAGCGGTCCCAGGGCGCTGCCGAGGCTGCGTCCGCCGCGTAGCGCTGTTGCGCTGCGGCAAGGGTTGCGTGATCAATATTTCCCCCGCGTACCAGCGCTTCAAGGGCCGCCAGAACAATCTGGTGGCAGTCGACCTCGAAGAACTGTCTGAGGTGCTGACGCGTGTCGCTGCGACCGAAGCCATCGGTGCCCAGTGTGACCATCCTGGCATCAACATATTCGGCAATCAGTTGGGGCCAGGCGCGCACATGGTCGGTTGCGGCGACGATGGGTGCGGCTCCGGGCAGCAGGCGCTCAAGGGTGCTTTGCGTGGTTTTGCCCGAGCTGGAGTCGTCGAGTCCGAGTCGGCGGGAACGCTCGATTTCACGCGCCTCGCGCGCAAGCTCGGCGAAACTGGTGACCGAAAAGATCTCGGTTGAGATGCCCCAGTCGCGTGTCAGCATGTCGCCTGCAGCGATCACCTCGAGCAGAATCGTTCCCGACCCAAGCAGTCGGATCGTGGGCGCAGCGCCTGCCTTGCCGGGGCCTGCGGTGTGTGCGGCAAAGCGATACATGCCATGCAGCAGATCGCCTTCGACGCCCTCGGGTAGCGACGGCATCGGATAGTTCTCGTTCATCAGCGTGATGTAGTGGAACTCATCGCGCTGCTCGGACAGCATGCGCTGCATTCCATGGCGCAGGATGATCGCGAGTTCTCCGGCAAAGGCGGGATCCCATGCCCGGCAGTTAGGCACCATTGACGCCATGACCAGGCTGGAGCCGTCCTGGTGCTGGAGGCCCTCTCCGCCGAGCGTCGTGCGCCCTGCCGTGGCGCCAAAAAGAAACCCACGGCTTCGTTGATCAGCCCCGGCCCAGATCAGATCGCCCACCCTCTGAAAGCCGAACATGGAGTAGTAGATGTACACCGGCAGCATGGGTACACCGTGCACGCTGTACGAAGTCCCAGCAGCAATCCACGATGACATGGCACCCGCTTCGGTGATGCCTTCTTCGAGTAACTGCCCGTCGCGGGCTTCGCGATAGGCCAGCATCGAGCCCGCGTCTTCGGGCTCGTAGTTCTGGCCCTCGGGTGAATAGATTCCGATTTGCCTGAACAGACTGGCCATGCCGAATGTTCGGGCTTCATCGGCGACGATTGGCACGATACGCGGGCCCAGCTCACGATCTTTCAGCAGCCCCGACAGCATGCGAACGGCAGCCATGGTTGTGGACATTTCCTTGCCCGCGGTCTCCAGGGCAAAACCACCCCATTGCGCGATGGCCGGAACCGAAAGCGGTGGCGCACTGGCGCAGCGCGCAGGCAATGCCCCGCCAAGGTCGGTACGGCGCTCTCGCAGGTAGCGCATTTCGGCAGAGTCATCGGCGGGTCGGTAAAAGCGAAGCGCCGAAAGGTCTTGGTCGGACAACGGGAGTTGGAAGCGGTCCCGGAATGCCTTGAGTGCATCAACATCGAGCTTTTTTGCCTGGTGCGCGGTCATGCGGGATTCGCCGGCACCTCCCATGCCAAACCCTTTCTTGGTTTTGGCAAGGATGACGGTTGGGCGGCCGGTGTGTGACCTCGCTGAAGCGAACGCCGCGTAGAGCTTTCTGAAATCGTGTCCGCCGCGCTTCAAAGAATCGATTTCCGCTGCGCTCATGTGGGCAACGAGCGCCTGTACCGCGGGATCACGTCTGAAGAAATGTTCGATGTTGTAGGCGCCGTCTTTGGCGCCTAAGGTTTGGTATTGACCGTCGACGGTACTGGCGAGGGCTCTCAGCAGCACGTTGTCGCGATCACGCGAGAAGAGGGCGTCCCAGTCGGAACCCCACAGCACCTTGATCACATTCCATCCGGCGCCCGTGAACAGTGATTCAAGTTCCTGGATGATTTGACCGTTTCCTCGCACCGGGCCGTCAAGTCGCTGGAGGTTACAGTTGATGATGAAAGTGAGATTGTCGAGTCGCTCGCGGGCGGCGAGTGTGAGACCGGCAATGGATTCCGGCTCATCCATCTCACCATCCCCAAAGACCCCCCAGACATGCCTACCCTGTTCCGGGATCAGGCCGCGGTGCTCGAGGTAGCGCATGAAGCGCGCCTGATAGATGGCGTTGAGCGGGCCCAGACCCATTGAACCGGTGGGAAACTGCCAGAAGTCTGGCATCAGCCAGGGGTGGGGATAGGAGCTGAGACCGTGACCGCCGATTTCCTGCCGATAGTTGGCAAGTTGTTGCTCATCAAGCCGGCCTTCGAGCCAGGCGCGCGCGTACACCCCAGGCGCAGAATGGGGCTGCAGGAACACCAGATCGGACTGGCGCGACTCGGTATGCCCTCGGAAGAAGTGATTGAAGCCGAGCTCGAAAATTTCCGCCGCTGAGGCATACGAGGCGATGTGTCCGCCCAACTCGCCATATGCCTGATTGGCGCGCACCACCATGGCGAGCGCGTTCCACCGCATGATCGCGGTCAGGCGCTCCTCGATCGCGATATCGCCAGGGAAAGGCGGCTGAGAGTCAAGCGGGATGGTGTTTCGATAGGCGGAGAAGGGCTGCACATGCGGAACGATGCCCAGCGCCTGCGCGCGTTCTTCGAGGCGTTCGAGCAGATAGAGCCCCCGGTCGGACCCTGATTCACGCACTGACGCTTCGAGTGCCTCGAGCCACTCGAGGGTTTCCTGAGGGTCGGTGTCAACCGCTTCGGCGATGGATTTTGCGATGAGGTCGTGTGCTTCTCGGCCGCTCATTGACTGTCTCCTGTTCGAGCGGGATCATAGGTGAGCCGCTGAAGCATCGGGTGCTGAAATGGGTGGTTTAATCGTATGCCCTAAGCATAAAATGCTGTGTATTCAATCTTTACTGGGATGACATGCTGAAAAGCTCTGTTTCGGTCGATGCTACCGATATCCGCATCCTTGAAGAACTGCAGCGCAACGCCAAACTCACCAACGTTGAATTGGCTGCCCGGGTCCATCTGTCGCCCTCACCGTGCCTTGCCAGGGTTCGCGCGCTTGAAAAAGCGGGTGTCATCAGTCGATATGTCACGCTGCTTGACCCGATCCGGCTTGGCCAGGCGGTCAGCGTGTTCATTCAGGTGCGGCTTGAGCAGCAGGTTGAGCGTTCGCTGAAAACATTCGAGGCTGCGATTTCAGCCTGGCCGGAGGTCATGGAGTGTTATCTCATGACGGGCGATTCAGACTACATGCTGCGCGTGGTGGTGGCCGATATTCCAGCGTTCGAGCGGTTCATTCTTGAGCGGCTGTCAAAAATTCGCGGCGTCGCCAATATTCGCTCGAGCTTTGCCCTGAAGCAGGTGAAGTACGAAACGGCGCTGCCGCTGGGCAACCGCTGAACCAGGGTCAGGTCGAGATACTGGCCGCCAGTGCGCTGGCACAGGAAGCCTCGACCTTTAGTGACAGCAGTTCGTCAGCGCGTGTTCGGCCAATGTTCAGTGCGGCGATAGGTATGCCGCGCTCTGAGGCCCTGCGCGCGTAACGATATCCGGAGTAGACCATCAGCGAGGACCCCACCACCAGCATGGCATCGGCCTGGTCAAGCCAGCTGAGTGCGGTGCGAACGCGTTCGGTGGGAACCGACTCGCCAAAGAATACGACATCAGGCTTCAGGGTACCGCTGCAGTGGCGGCAGTCTGGTACCTGGAACTGATCGAACTCATCAGACTCCAGATCGGCATCCCCGTCGGGAGCACGGGTTGCGGCAAGATGCAGCCAGGTGGGGTTGGCCTGTTCGAGCTGCTTCTGGTGGTGGCGCCGCAGCACACGGGCGCTGCACTGCAGGCATACCACCGTATCAAGCCGACCATGCAGATCAATGACGTCACGATGCCCCGCCGATTGATGCAAACCGTCGACATTCTGGGTGACAAGTCCGGCGAGCCGGCCTTGGCGCTCAAGCGCGGCAAGCGCCTGGTGCGCAGCGTTGGGCTGAGCCCGCCCGAAGGCGCGCCAGCCGATCATGGAGCGTGCCCAGTAGCGCTTACGCATGAGCGGGTCTGCGCTGAATGCCTGCCAGGTGACTGGCTGCTTCCGAGCCCATTCACCCGAGGCATCGCGATAGGCGGGAATCCCCGATTCAGTGCTGCACCCGGCACCGGTCAGGACGAACAGACGTCGCGATCGTTGCAGGAAATCAGCCAACTCAGGGTGTTCGCGCGTGAGCATCTCGGAGAAGTGAGGGGTTCGGAAGCGCGAATCGTACCTTGGCTGATAAAATCCCTGAGGGAGAGTTGGCAGAGCGGTTTAATGCACCGGTCTTGAAAACCGGCGACGCTGCAGGGCGTCCGTGAGTTCGAATCTCACACTCTCCGCCACGATGTCAATAAAAACATGGGTTTCAGACCCGATCAGTTCAGCCACCCATCATCCAGCCCATCATCTTGAAATCGCTTGGCAGCGGCTAGACGGATTGTGGATCGCCGATTCGTCCTCCTGGCCCTTCCTCTCGCCAGCCCCCCTCAAACTCCCCCGCGTTTCACACACTCTTTGAAGTCAGCTTGATCCGATCAGTGAACGGTGCGATGCTTTCTGACCGCAGATCAGCGCTACGGGGGCGTGATGGGTAAGCTTATCTGGGAAGGTTGGCAGACCTCGGTCGACGACGCGGCACAACCGACGACTGGAGTGCTGTTCGGCGCCAACCTGCGCTCGCAGCGTGACATCGACGGCCCCAGTTACGACCGCGACTCAGACTTCGTACTTCAGTTGCTTATGAAGGCGGGCCTGCCCTTGAATCGGGAGAACTACTTGGGACTGGCATACCCCGAAGGGTTGCCAGACGAGATGGACGAAATGACGCTGCCGCCGGAGATCAGGGCGTAGGCGTCGAAATCATCAGGTTGGCCTCGTGTCATGTCAGAGGCGACCGAGTGTGATGGACGGATAGTTGGCCCGCCTTTCAACTCTTGCTATCACCTCGGATGGTCGGATCGCAAGAGCGCTCGCAAGCTTGAACACGGTGGTGATCGTCGGCTGATTGACCCCTCGCTCGATCAGGCTGATGTAGTTCCTTTGCAGCCCTGCCTCTAGGGCGAGCGCTTCTTGGGATAAGCCTCTCTCCCTCCGGAGATCCCGGAGTATTTGGCCAAAGGCCGCGCACGGCGAAAGGGGGTTTGTATTGCCCAGCATACTGGGCAAGACTCGCCCGGAGCGCTAGACTTGTCTTCACAATATACTGTGAAGCCGATGAATTCACCGCGAAAGATAACCTCTCGAGGCGGCGTCGCCGCCTGGTCGATCGTTACGGGAGCTTTCATATACGCAGGAATCAGCAAGCACGGCCCGTTACTTGCGTACCTAAATGTATCGGGCTACCTCTACCTACTGCTCGCCTGCTTAATCGCATACAAGTCCAATAACGTACTGAACGAGAAGGGTCGAAAGGCCGCTCAACATACCAACTCATCATGGAAACGAATTCAGGTTTTTAGGCCCGCCCTGTTGGCGGTGCTAATCATTCCTCTGGTCTACGCCTTGTTTCTTGTACAACCCGACAAATTGGCGATTGCGTTCATGATGGGGATTCCCATCGAAGCGCTGAACCCCTGCTCGAGTCGCCCCCTTGATCCAGAAACCGAACGAATAGCCCGGGAGATATTCAGGCTGAGAGAGATAGACCAGTTTGATGATGGCTATTGCAACCAGTAGGAAAATATGAAGAGCGCAGTTCGGTTTGTCTGTACATTAATCCTGATCGCTGATCTGCAGTATGCTGAATCGAGCCAATAGCGACGTCGAAGGCTGCTTCACGGGCGAATACGCCCATAAGCGGCGAATTAAGATCGGGCTATTTTGTATTCTGCTGGTTAGCGCTTGGCTCTTCGCTGCAGATGGATACTGGCATCACCGGGAAAGACTCGAGTATGAGTGTCGGTCTGGTGTTGGGGAAACCCTGTTGAATGGTATGGCGGGTAGGGTAAGCGCGGAGGTATTGGAGGATGACATTATCGCACTGAGTCGCGTGGTTTGCAGATTTAAAATTGGGGCTGGGTACACGCGTTTAGACCCAAGAGGACTTGCGTATTGGGAGCTACTGTTGATGGCCCCCGTAGCTCTACGATTCAATTGGAACTTATAAAACTAGCTCCACGCCCAGAATGCTCGTTCCGTCGGGGTTTCCTTAGGCGGTAGCGGTTGGGTTTCCGACCACATCACCTGAATGCGCCATGCCATTCGCCGACCTCGGTTATGAGGCGGCACCAAACGCCTGATATACCCCGCAGCAACCAATTGGCGAAGATATTTTCCTGCCCAGCTCGGCGACTTCCCACATAACATCGCAAGCCGACGCTGACTCGGGTAACAGATGCCGTGAACGCTGGCGTGAATCCCGATCGCCAATAGCAGCAACAACCGGGGGCCGCGGATACGCACATCGCCAACAGCACGCGATGGAAGCACAGCGAATTTCGTATGCGGAGGGGCCTCGCTCACCCTGGGTAACTGACGCTCCTTGCCATTACCAATCTTTTCGGCCGAACCCCGCAGACGTCGAATCTTTGGCGCCGCCGGCAAGTTAAGCTCTACGGGCAAAGGTAATCGCATTTTTCGGTAATCGCGTACGAAGCAACGATATTTCGATCTTGAACAGGTAACTGATGCTGACACAAAACACGATTAAAGTGGACTAGTCGCCATAAATCCACCCACACGGGGCTTAACCAAACCTGAAACGGTCGCAAATGTAAACGTACAGTTGCCTATGGCAATCCCGACGCTCCACACTGCGGAGCGCAACCGCCCAGAGTTACTTCTTGGTCTGAGAGGATTCCCGCTTTGCGACTGACCTGGTCAGATACAGTTCCTGAAACGTCTTGCCCGACTTCTCCGCTTCGATCTGGTTGCGCAACATTTGCGCTACTGGGCTTTGCTCCCCGCGCTTCTGAATTTCCCGTTCCAGCTGTTCTTGCAAGGTACTCATCGTAGTCACTCCTGAAATGAACTTTCGTGTACTCTTTTGAAGCGTTTGCATAAGCAACCGCACGCCGACAAATGGTTACATCTGCTGGCAGGTGAAGTGACTAACAGAAGTACTGTCGCGGTATGGTTCTGACCTGCCCCCTTTTGTAGTGCCAGTCGTTGCTTTGTAGAGTCCTGGTTTGGAATGTTAATTTATCTCCTGGGTTTGCACGGCATCGCGCTGTGAGCGATGCCGTGCTCCGTATTCAGCTGGTGTCAGGTAGCCGATTGAGCTGTGGGGGCGAGCCTCGTTATAGTCTCGACGCCAGGCACTCACGATGGCTCTGGCTTCAGCGAGCGTCGAGAACCAGTGCTCGTTCAGGCATTCGTCGCGGAACTTGCCGTTGAACGACTCGATGTAGCCGTTCTGCGTGGGCTTGCCGGGCTGAATGAGTTTGAGCGTCACGCCGTTGCGGTAGGCCCACTGATCGAGCGCCTGAGCGGTGAACTCGGGGCCCTGGTCCGTGCGGATCGCGCCCGGCTTGCCACGGAAGCGCACGGCCCGATCGAGCACCCGCGCGACATAGTGACTCGACATGCCGTGATCGAGCGCGATGTCCACGGCCTCCTTGGTGAAATCGTCCACGATGGTGAGTGCCTTAAGCTTCCTGCCATCGTCCAGCCGGTCCATGACGAAGTCCATCGACCAGACCTCGTTGGGGCCGGCGGGCAAGAACAGGGGCTGGCGCTCAAATGCAATGCGCTCGCGCCGGCGGCGCCTGCGCACCGTGAGACCCGCCTGCCGATACAGTCGCTCGATGCGCTTGTGGTTGGCCTGCACGCCTTCGCGGCGCAGCAGGATGTGGATCCTGCGGTAACCGAAGCGCCTTCGCTCCTGGGCGAGTTCGATCATCCGAGCCTGCAATGCCTGATTCTCCGCGTCAGGCGCGGGCTCATAGGCCAGCGTGGTGCGCGAGAGCCCCGCAAGCCGGCAGGCGCGACGAATCGAGATTCCCGTTCCCTCTCTCATCGCCGTGGCTGCCGTGCGCCTATCCTGCGGGCTCAGCGCTTTCGGCCAAGCGCGATCTTCAGTGCCTCGATGTCCAACATCGAGTCCGCCAGCAGCCGCTTCAACCGCGTGTTCTCATGTTCCAGGGACCGCAGCCGCTTCGCTTCCTCGACCTTCATGCCCCGAAACTTCGTTCTCCAGCCGTAGAACCCGAGTTCGTCACTTAATCCGATAAGCCCTTGATTCGCTTGAGAGCGACCCTGATTTACAAGACTACAAACTGAGTTCGAGTTGACGATCGATACTGTTGATATCCGGAGTGGGGACCCCCAGCGCGCGCAGTACGCGCCCCTGGAGGTCGTTGATTTTGGACAGGCCGCGCACAACGCGCGTGCCGTTCAGGCTGATCCGGTGATGCTGAATTCGGCGAAGCAGTTCGAGCGAGGTGGCGGGCGAGAGCGCCTCGCTTGCCTTGCGCAAGCGCATCCGCATCACGCGATGCAGCACCAACGAAAGGAAGCAGATACCCGCGTGCGCACGAATGCGCTCGGGCAGTCGGTGAAACACCGGCCCGATCTCGATCTCGCTTTTGAGCACCCGAAAGCCGCGCTCGATATCGGCCAGACTCTTATAGCGATCAACGATCTCAGCCGCCGACAGGTCATCGACGTTGGTGAGCAGCACGAGTTTGCCGTCAAGGGTCTCGTGTCGAGTGAGGACCGCCTGGTTGATGTCCCAGGTGAAGCGATCGCT
>VGHA01000048.1 GCA_016868375.1 Betaproteobacteria bacterium
ACGAAGTCCATGCCCAGATTGTCGCGATACCAATGCACCGTTTCACGCGCATCGCGGCAACGGTAGGCAGCATGATGAACGCCTTGCAGTTTCATGGATCAATTCTCCGGGCGACGAACGGCCGCAAAGTGGTGGCCATCACAGCAACTATGTTAACAAGGCCTTGAACGGGGGCAAGCCGGGCGACCGCAAACTGCCTGGACGCCTGAACAATATCAAGTTTCAGGCCCGGGATTCCCGGCAACCGACTGCGGTGATACGCTGATCGGATCATCGCTGCGGTGATACGCTTTCAATCTCACCTGACCTGTCGGAGCCCTCCATGAATTCCCCCGCACCTGTCGCCGGCCCGCCACCGACCGAGGGGCTCGCACCGTCGCGGCGCTGGTGGATCTGGCTGGTTCTGGTGGTGGTGGCCGCGGGGCTCGTTGTTGCAGCCTGGCTGCTGATGAAACCCGACCCCAGGCGAAGCGCGCCCGGAGCGGTTTCCACTGCGCCCAAGGCAGGCCTCACGCCGCCCGCCCCGGCAGCACCCGGCACGCTGCCGGACAGCGCTGGCGGCACGACTAGCGCAGGCGCAGGCGCAGGCGCAGGCGCAGGCGCAGGCGCAGGCGCACGCACCGACGCGAGCGCCGACGCGGGAACCGCTGCGGTATCCGCGCCGGGCACGCCGCGTTACCCGATCGAACGCGTGCTGGGCGTCGAGTCGCCAATCGACCCCGCTACGGCCAATCTTGACGCGGCCGCGTCAGACAAGGCGCTCGCCGCCGCGCTTGGCGCACTGGGCGGACGCGAGCAGTGGCTTCGGCTCGTGCTGCCCTCCGATGTGGTGCAGCGATTCGTCCTCACCATCGACAACCTGCCCAGCGACAGCATGTCGATGCAATATCGCGCGGTGGTCGCCATGCCAGGGTCTTTCGTCATCGAGCGGCGCGACGGCGAAGCAGCCATTGCCGCGCAGAATGCCCGTCGCTACGACGCGTTTGTCGCCTTCGCGGCCGGCATCGATGCCCGCCGACTGGTGTCGGTGTACAAACGGTTCTATCCGCTGTTCCAGAAATCCTACCGATCGATCGGCTACCCGGAAGGGCACTTCAATGACCGTGTTGTTCAGGTGATCGATGATCTGCTTTCCGCGCCCTCACCCGCCGGGGCCGTCTTTCTTGAACAGCCCCGGGTGCTCTATGTGTTTGCAGAAAGCTCACTGGAACGCCGCTCGGTGGGCCAGCGCATCATGATCCGGGTTGGCCCCGAGCACGCGGCAAAACTGAAGGCCAAGCTCCGGGAGATCCGTGCCGTGCTCACCCAGGGAGTCTGAGCGAGATGCCGTTGGCAAAGACACTGCACGCGGGCCTGCTGCTTGCGCTGACACTTACCGCCTCATCAGGCTGGGCGCAGTCGCCCGCCTGGCGGGAACAGGAATCAATCGGCTGGGCCTGCGGCGGCATTGGCTTTGAGGAACGTCAGACCCTGAAGGCGCTTGAGGCTCGCGCCAACGCTGTGCTGCTGTTTGCGGCGGGCACGCGCGGCACCCTGGTGGCCGACGTTGCGCTGCGCGTCGTTTCAAGTGCCGACGCGACGCGCGGGCTCGAGGTGGTGGCCGATGGCCCGATCTGCGTGCTGAAGCTGCCTGCGGGCACCTGGAAAATCGAGGCAAGACACGCAAACGCCGTGCGCGAACGCAGCGTCACGCTGGGTGCGCAGGCGTCCGCCGCGCCCCAGCGCCTGCACTTCGCATTCCCCGATGAGGCCACCGGCAGCCCACGGGCAAGCCCGGAGGAAACCTCAGGCGTGGGCGATCACGGCAAGGTCGGGCGTTAGCGCACCGCCGCAACCACCGACGCGACGGCGGTAGTCAGTTTCTTCGCGTACTCAATATCAAGAAATTCATTCGGGCCATGCGCATTCGAGCGCGGCCCCAACACGCCCGTGATCAGAAACTGGGCTTGCGGGAAATGCTCGCCCAGCATGTTCATGAACGGAATCGTGCCGCCCTCACCAAACCAGGCGGGGTCGCGCCCGAACGCGCCCAGCGAGGCCTCGCGCAGCGCCCGCTCAAGCCAGCCGGCGGTGGGCGGTGCATTCCAGCCGGTTGCGCCCCAGTCAGCCTGAAAGCGAACCCGCACCTGATACGGCGCATCATTTTCAAGCGCTTCACGCATGGCGAGCGTGGCGGCTTCGGCATTGACGGTGGGCGGAATCCGCATCGAGAGCTTCAGCACCGTGCGCGGCCGCAGTACATTGCCGGCCGCATCGGGCGCGGGCAATCCCGCCGCACCCGTGACCGACAGCGCCGGCCGCCAGGTGCGGTTCAGGATGGCTTCCACCGGATCGGTGGTGGTGGGCATGGCGTGCGCGTGAGGCTCTGGCCCGTGACTGCAACCCACCCAGGGAAATTGCTGCCAGACCGCATTGCCCAGGATGTCGCCTGCGGCGCGCGCCTGGTCAAGTCGTTCGGACGGAATGTCGGCATGAAGCGCAGGCAAAAGCACACGCCCGGTTTTGGAGTCTTCGATGCGAGACAGCAGGTGGCGTGCTATCCGAAATGACGACGGCACGATGCCGCTCGCCATGCCCGAGTGCACGCCCTCATCCAGAATCTCCACACTGAGCACGCCGCCCACCAGGCCGCGTAACGAGGTGGTGACCCAGAGCTGCTCGTAGTTGCCGCAGCCCGAGTCCAGGCCGGCAACCAGCTGCACCTGCCCCAGACGTGGCGCCAGCAACTCAAGGTAGGCCGGCAGATCGGGGCTGCCACTTTCCTCGCAGGTTTCGATCAGTCCCACACAGCGGGGCCGTGCGATGCCCTGGCGGTCGAGTGCCGCAATGACCGTGAGCGCCGAGTAGACCGCATAGCCGTCGTCGGCGCTGCCGCGTCCGTAAAGGCGTCCGTCTTCGATCACCGGTGTCCAGGGGCCGAACCCCTCGCGCCAACCCACCATTTCGGGCTGCTTGTCGAGGTGGCCGTAAAACATCACGCTGTGGTCGTTGCCCAACCCCTGGGTGGCGGGCACATCAAAAAACAGGCACGGCGTAAGCCCATCGATTGAGACGATCTCGAGCTTCATGCCGGCAATGCCCTGCGCGCGACACCAGGCCTCAGCCGATTGGATCACCCGGGCAAGATGCCCATGCGCGGCCCAACTGGCATCAAAAGCGGGCGATTTGGCGGGTACCTTCACATAGTCAACCAGCCGGGCGATGATGTCCTCATCCCAGCGGCGCGACACAAACGATTGGATTTCGGCAAGATTCATGGCTACGGTGCCCCACTGCGGCATGCGCCCGCCCCGCGCGAACGCCTCAAGGCAGTCTATCGCAGTCCCTCCGAACAATCGATCTGGAACCCCGTCATGACGACTTCCGTTTCGCTACTGACGCCGATCGGCCACGGCATCTTCGCCCTCGACTCGGGCTACATCCGAGATCGGTTCGACGCGGTTCACCTGATCGTTGAGGCCGGTCGTGGCGCGATCGTTGACACCGGCACGCGACACAGCGTGCCGCGAATTCTCGCCGCAATCGCCGCGCTGGGCCTCGAACCGGGCGAGATCGACTGGGTGGTGCTCACCCACGTGCACCTCGATCACGCGGGCGGCGCGGGCACGCTGATGGCAGCCTTGCCGTCAGCCCGGCTGGTCGTGCATCCACGGGGCGCGCGCCACATGATCGACCCCACGCGCCTCTGGCAGGCGACCTGTGACGTCTACGGTGCGGCCGACGCTGAGCGGATGTATGGCCGGATCGATCCGGTGCCGGCTGCGCGCGTGGTCGAGGCAAGCGACGGGCTTGAGATTCGACTCGCTGGGCGCCTGCTGCAAAGCTTCGATTCGCCGGGTCACGCCCGCCATCATGTGATGGTTCGTGACGAGGCAAGCGGCTGGATTTTCGCTGGCGATACTTTCGGGATTTCTTATCGCGAGTTCGATGTGGATGGCCGCGCTTTTGCGTTTCCATCATCGACGCCAGTGCAATTTGAACCCGAGGTGCTCTGCAGCACCATCGACCGGATGCTGGCGCTTGAACCCGAGGCGATCCTGCTCACCCATTACTCGGCGGTGCGCGACGTGCAGCGTATCGGCGATACGCTCAAGCGACTCACGCGACGTTACGCCGATATCGGTCTCGCGCACCAGTCTGCCGGGCAGGCACGCGCATCGAACATCCAGTCTGACCTGACGGCCCTTCTGATCGCGGAACTGCGCGCGCATGGAGTCACGCTGCCCGAGCGTCGACTGCTTGACCTGCTTGCGCTTGATCTGCCTTTGAACGCCGAGGGAATCGTCAGCTGGCTTGACGCACGATCGCGTCAATAACCCAGGCGGCTGCGGCAAAGCCCATCGCGCCCGTCACCGTGACCGCAGAGCCATAGCCTGCGCAGGCAAGCGGTGCGCCAGGCTCACACGCTGCGGGTGGGGCACCGCGCGGAACCTCACGTGAATAGATTGCCACCACCCCGAAGCGCCGCCCTGCCTCGCGAGAAAAACCATGCTCGCGCCGAAGCCGCGCTCGAACGGATGCAAGCAACGCATCGCCTCGCGTGAGCGCAAGATCATCGCGGGCAAGCGCAAGCGGATCAGTGCGAGCCCCCGCTGCGCCACACACCACCACCGGCTGCCCTCTGCCGCGCGCCAGCGCGATCATGGCCGCCTTCGCGCGCGGCTGATCAATCGCATCGATCAGCCAGGCATCGTTGGGAATCAGCTGCCCGGCGTTACCGGCAGTCACGAAGTCATCCACCGCATCGACGGCACAATCGGGAGAGATCTGGACGATGCGATCGCGCATGACCTCGATCTTGGACGCACCCAGGGTGGCATCCAGCGCATGCACCTGCCGATTGATGTTTGACTCAGCGATGTGGTCGAGATCAATCAGCGTGAGGCGGCCCACGCCGCTGCGGGCCAGCGCCTCAACGCTCCAGGAACCGACGCCCCCGATGCCGACCACGCAGACATGGGCTGCGGCCAGCCGATGCTGCGCCTGCTCGCCGTAGAGACGGCTGAGGCTGCCGAAGCGCCGCTCCCGATCGGAAGCGATGCCGAGCTGCGCGCAGGCGTCGCCAGACGCAGTCTCGGGCATCGTACGAAGCGCGAACTCAGGGCAACAGAATCGTGCAGCCCGTGGTGCGCCGCGACTCGAGATCGTTGTGCGCCTTGACCGCCTCAGACAGCTTGTAGCGCTGGTCGATCGGAATACGCACCTTGCCGCTTGACACCATCTTGAACAGATCGGTGGTGATCTCTTCGATGTTGGAGCGGCTGACCATGTGCGCCATCAGCGAGGGCCGGGTGATGTACATCGACCCCTTCAGCGCGGTAAGCGCAAGCGGCGGCACCGGGCCCGACGCGTTGCCAAAGCTCACCATGAGCCCAAACGGCTGCAGGCTGTCGATGGAGGCCTGGAACGTGTCTTTGCCAACCGAGTCGTAGACCACTGGCACCATCGCGCCCTTGGTGATTTCACGAACGCGCTCAACGATGTTTTCTTCGCGATAGAGAATCGTGTGATCGCAGCCAAAGCTGCGGGCGAGCTCAGCCTTGTCTTTTGACCCCACCGTGCCAATCACCTTGACGCCCAGCGCCTTCGCCCACTGCATGGCGATCAGGCCCACACCACCCGCGGCGGCATGAAACAGAATCGTCTGGCCCCGCTGAACTTTGTAGGTGCGGCGCAGCAGGTATTGCACGGTCATGCCCTTGAGCATCATGGCCGCGCCCGTCTCGAAGCTGATCGACTTGGGCAGCTTCACCAGCGTGTGCGCGGGCATGTTGCGCGCGGTGCAATACGACCCCGGGGGGCCGCCACAATACGCAACACGGTCGCCGGGCTTGACGTGCGTGACGCCCTCTCCCACCGCGGTGACAATGCCCGCACCTTCCTGACCCACACCGGCCGGCATCGGCTGGGGATACAACCCGCTGCGGAAATACACATCGATGTAGTTGATGCCGATGGCGTGGTGCTCCACCTGAGCCTCGCCTTTACCGGGCGGGCCGAGTGTGACGTCGACCAGCTTCATGTTCTCGGCGGGGCCAGCTGTTTCGATTCGAATCGCTTTGGGCATGTTGACTCCTGTCAGATCGGGGCGCGGGCTTGGGGCGGCAAAGATGGCCGGGTGCTAAGATTTCGGGTTTGGCCGCCGGCATTCGACCACGCTGCCGACGTCCGGGCAAGCTCAACCACCAGCGCAGTTTACCGACAGGCAAGGCAGAGGGATCCGATGGCCGGTCATTCCAAGTGGGCCAATATCCAGCACCGTAAAGGGCGTCAGGACGCCAAACGGGGCAAGCTCTTTACCCGGTTGATCAAAGAAATCACCGTATCCGCCAAGCTGGGCGGCGGCGATGCAACGGCCAATCCGCGGCTGCGGCTCGCCATGGACAAGGCGTCCGAGGCCAATATGCCCAAGGACACCGTGCAGCGCGCCATCCAACGGGGCGCCGGCGGACTTGACGGCGCCAACTACGAGGAAATCCGCTACGAAGGCTACGGCACGGGCGGCGCTGCGGTCATCGTTGACTGCATGACCGACAACCGCACCCGAACGGTCGCCGAGGTCCGCCACGCGTTCTCCAAGCACGGCGGCAACCTCGGCACTGACGGCTCTGTTGCGTTCATGTTCCGTCACTGCGGTCAGTTGCTGTTCGTTCCGGGCACCTCGGAAGAGCGGGTCATGGAAACAGCCATCGAAGCCGGCGCTGAAGATGTGCTCACCGACGAAGAAGGCGGTATCGAGGTCATCTGCCAGCCGGGCGATTTCGCGGTACTGAAGGCGGCGCTCGAGAAGGCGGGCCTGAAAGCGGAGGTCGCGGAAATCACGATGCGGGCCGAAAACCCTGCGCCGCTGTCCGGAGACGACGCCCAAGCCATGCAGAAGCTCCTGGACGCGCTTGAAAATCTTGATGACGTCCAGCAGGTCTACAGCAACGCCGAGTTCGACGAAACAAGTTAGATGCCCTTGCCCGCTCGAACCCTCACCGACTCCCCCCGCTCAACGCTCATCCCATGAAACTGATCGTCGTAGGTTCCGGAGGTCGCGAACACGCACTTGCCTGGCGGCTGTCGCAATCGCCGGGTGTCACCCAGGTGTTCGTTGCCCCGGGTAACGGCGGTACCGCGCGCGAGCCGGGGCTCAGGAACGTACCCATCACCGACATTGCCGAACTCGCTGAATTCGCCATTCGGGAAAAAGTAGCCTTCACGGTGGTCGGGCCCGAGGCGCCCCTTGCAGCCGGGATCGTCGACCTGTTTCGCGAAAAGCGCCTGCGGATATTCGGCCCCACCCGTGCCGCTGCCCGGCTCGAATCTTCAAAAGATTTCGCCAAGGCGTTCATGATCCGGCATGGCATTCCGACCGCGCAGTACAAAACGTTTTCCAGCGCCGCAGAGGCTCATGACTGGATCAACGAGCGCGGTGCCCCCATCGTGATCAAGGCCGATGGCCTGGCCGCCGGCAAAGGCGTGGTGGTCGCTCAAACGCCTGAAGAAGCCCATGCCGCGATCGACGCGATGTTGATTGACAACCGGATGGGCGACGCGGGGGCTCGCGTCGTCATTGAAGACTTTCTTGAAGGCGAAGAAGCAAGCTTCATCGTGATGGTTGATGGCCGCAACATCCTGCCGCTCGCAAGCAGCCAGGATCACAAGCGGCTGTGCGACGGCGACCAGGGGCCCAATACCGGCGGCATGGGTGCTTATTCCCCTGCCCCGGTCGTCACCCCGGAAGTTCATGCCCGGGTCATGCGCGAGATCATTCGCCCAACCGTCGAGGCAATGGCCTCCGAGGGCAACCCCTACACGGGCTTTCTCTACGCCGGCCTCATGATCGACAGCGCCGGCAAGCCGCGCACACTTGAGTTCAACTGCCGGATGGGAGACCCAGAAACACAGCCCATCATGATGCGACTACGCGGCGACTTCGCGCGAATCATCGAGCACGCCATTGACGGCACGCTCGATAACATCGACATCGAATGGGATCGCCGCTGCGCGCTCGGTGTGGTGCTTGCGGCGGCCAATTACCCCGATGATCCGCGCCGCGGTGATCCAATCCATGGCCTGCCTGCTCAGGGCAACGCAGTCGATAGCGACTGCGTAGTGTTCCATGCGGGCACCCAGGCAGGGGATGGCGGACAGACGCTTACCGCGGGCGGCCGCGTACTGTGCGTCACGGCACTGGGCGACTCGGTCAGGGTGGCGCAATCGCGCGCTTATCGCGCGATCGAAACGGTGGGGTTTGACGGCATGCAGCTGCGCCGCGACATTGGTCACCGTGCCATTGGCCGCGCGCCGCGCAGCTGACGGCCCCATCCTTTCAAGCGCGCACGCATCCGGCATTGATCTCTGATAAGGCGCCCACCATGAACGCCCACGCTACCGCAGTGCAGGCAACCGACATTGAGGCAGTGCGCAGTTTCCTCACTGGACTTCAAACCCGGATCGTCACCGCGCTTGAAGGCTGCGATGGCGGCGCTTTTCATACCGATGCCTGGCACCGGCCTGAGGGCGGCGGCGGCATTACCCGCGTCATGGAAGAAGGCAAGGTTTTCGAACGCGGGGGCGTCCTGTTTTCGCATGTTCAGGGGGACAAGCTGCCAGCGTCAGCCAGCGCCCATCGGCAACAGATCGCCGGCCGACCTTTCCAGGCGATGGGTGTGTCGCTGGTGATTCATCCGCGCAATCCCTACGTGCCCACCGTGCATCTCAACGTGCGCTTCTTTGTCGCACTCGCCACCGATGCACCCGGGCAGTCAGAACCCATCTGGTGGTTCGGCGGCGGCATGGATCTGACGCCTTACTACCCGTTCGAGGAAGACGCGCGCCATTTCCATCAGGTCTGCAAAGCCGGTCTGGCCGGCTTCGGCCCCGATACGCATACGCGATACAAGAAGTGGTGCGACGACTATTTTTTCCTGAAGCACCGAAACGAAGCGCGTGGCGTGGGTGGCATCTTCTTTGATGATCTGAGCGAACCAGGATTCGAACGCTCGTTTGCGCTCATGCAAAGCGTGGGTAATTCGTTCATCGAGGCCTACGTGCCCATTGTCGAGCGGCGCAAGAACCTGCCCTGGGGCGATCGCGAACGTGACTTCCAGACCTATCGACGCGGACGCTACGTCGAATTCAACCTGGTTTTCGACCGCGGCACGCTGTTCGGGCTGCAGTCGGGCGGTCGCACCGAATCCATCCTTTGCTCCATGCCGCCGGTGGTCCGCTGGCGCTATGACTGGCATCCGGAGCCAGGCTCCCCCGAAGCAAAGCTCTACGAATTCCTGAAACCGCGCGACTGGGCATGAGCGGCCGGCCTCCTCGGATCGGTCTGCTCGGCGGCACGTTCGATCCGATCCACATCGGCCACGTGGCGCTCGCCCGCGCCGCCCAGGCCGCCTACGGCTTCGACGAAATTCGATTCCTGCCCACCGCCATTTCATGGCAGAAAGGTGAAACCAGCACCGATCCCGGCCACCGAATGGAAATGGTGCGTCAGGCGATCGCGGGTCATCGCGGTTTCGTGCTCGATGGCCGGGAAGTTCGGCGCGGCGGCAACACCTACACGGTTGATACGCTGAGCGAACTGCGACAGGAACTGGGGCGCGACGCGGTGCTGGTGCTGCTGCTGGGCAGCGACCAGTTGCGCAACCTTGCCACCTGGCGACGGTATCGTGACCTGCTGGCGCTTGCGCATATTGCGGTCACCCGCCGCGAACAGATCAGTCTTGCGCGCTTGCCCGAGCCGGTCGAGGCACTGGTTGCCGAGCATGGCCGCGACACGCTACCCAACGCCCCCTCGGGCACCATCGTATTTTTCGGGATGCCGTTCGTTCCGGTGTCGGCCACCCATCTGCGCGAGCAGCTGCTGGCCGGCGACCGACCGGCGACGCTGTTGCCACAGGGCATTCTCGACTATATTGCACAGCATTCGCTGTACCGCCCGGCAAGCGGCCAACCCTGACACAGGCACTGTTCAATGGATCTGCGCAAGCTGCAGCGGGTAATCGTCGATGCGCTCGATGACATCAAGGCCCAGGATATCCGGGTCTTCAACACCACCGCACAAACCGATCTCTTCGATCGGGTCATTGTCGCCTCCGGCACGTCAAATCGGCAGACGCGGGCGCTTGCCTCGCATGTGCGGGACAAGGTGAAAGAAGCCGGCGGTCAGGTCATTTCCGTCGAGGGCGAGGACAGCGGAGAGTGGGTGCTGGTCGATCTGGGCGATGCGGTCGTCCACATCATGCAGCCCGCGATTCGGGCCTATTACCGGCTCGAGGAACTCTGGGGCGAAAAACCCGTCAACCTCAAGATCGGTCCGGAGCGCGTCAGCGCTGCGAAGGCTCCTGCGGCGGCGAAAGCGCCTGCCGCTGCGAAAGCCCCCGCCGCTGCGAAAGCCCCCGCCGCTGCGAAGGCACCCGCCGCTGCGAAGGCACCGGCCGCGGCCAAGGCCGCGAAGCCCCGCGCAAAGCCTGCCGCGCCGAAATCGCCCGATGCCCCCGCCACAGCCAGGCCGCGCAAACCGGCAGCGTCCAAGGCCGCGGCGGCGGGCGCAACCAAATCCGGTGTTAAGCGCAGCGCATCGCCCGCCTCCGGCAAGCGCCGCAGCGCCTCATAAGGCTGTTGTGCGCATCAGGGTGATTGCGGTTGGCACCAAAATGCCAGCCTGGGTTGATACGGCCACCTCCGATTACAGTTCGCGCCTGCCCCCCGAGCTTGGCCTCGAATGGCGGGAGATCCGCGCCGAGCCTCGCAGTGCAAGCGGCTCACCCGCCGTATGGATGCAGAAGGAAGCCGACCGGATCCGAGCGGCTGTCATACCGGGTGCGTGGCGCGTGGTACTTGACGAGCGCGGCCGCGATCTGACCACACGACAGTTCGCGCTGCGTCTGGGCGCCTGGCGCGAACGCGGCACGCCGGTCACGATGGTGATCGGCGGCCCTGACGGCGTGGACCCAAGCCTTCGTGACGAGGCCGATGAGCTGCTGCGCCTGTCCAGTCTGACGCTACCCCATCCGCTGGTGCGGGTGATGCTGGCTGAGCAACTGTTTCGCGCCTGGTCTATCCTCACCGGTCACCCGTATCACCGCGACTGAGCCCATGTCTGACCCGGACCCTCACATCATCTATCTGGCGTCCCGAAGCCCGCGCCGGCAGCAGCTGCTCGAACAGATCGGCATTTCATTTCGGCTGCTCGCGCCAGGCGATGATGAGGACGCCGAGTCGCTTGAACGCATGCGTCCTGGCGAAGATCCCGGCAAATACGTGTTGCGGGTCACGCTTGCCAAAGCAGAGGCGGCACGGGAACGCCTGGCCCGGCGGGGGCTTCCCGCCGCGCCAATTCTGGTCGCAGACACCACGGTAGCGGTCGGTGGCACCATTTTTGGTAAGCCGGTTGATGCGCCCGATGCGCTTCGAATGCTCAGCCTGCTAAGCGGCCGAACGCACCGCGTGCTGACCGCGGTTGCGGTCGCGCGGGGGCCGCGCCGCATCGAATCGATGGTGAACGTTTCGCGGGTCACCTTTGCGCGCATCCCCCGCCCCGAGCTTGACGCCTATGTCGCAAGCGGCGAACCAATGGACAAGGCCGGCGCGTACGGCATCCAGGGCGCCATCGCTCGCCATGTGCGTCGGATCGAAGGCAGCTACAGCGCGATCATGGGCTTGCCGCTTTACGAAACTGCCCGCCTGCTGAGAAGCGCCGGTAGGTCCGCACCATGAGTGAAGAGATTCTCGTCAATCACCGCGCCCATGAGACGCGGGTGGCCATCGTCCAGCAAGGCGTCGTGCAGGACCTGCTCATTGAGCGGTCGGTAGCACGCGGCATGGTGGGCAATCTGTACCTCGGACGCGTGTCGCGGGTTCTGCCCGGCATGCAGTCAGCCTTCATCGACATCGGGCTCGAACGCGCAGCCTTCCTGCATGTTGCTGACCTCTGGCAGTCGCGCCACTCGAACGCCGCCACCGGCGGGCAACAGCCCATTGAAAAGCTGCTGTTCGAGGGACAGCCCCTGCTGGTGCAGGTCATCAAGGATCCACTGGGGACCAAGGGCGCGCGTCTGTCCACCCAGGTAAGCATCGCCGGGCGTTTTCTCGTCTACCTGCCTCATGAGCCTCACATTGGCGTATCGCAGCGAATCGGCGATGAGCAGGGTCGCGAGGCGCTTCGTAGCCGCGTGCAGAAGCTTGTCCCGTCTGACGAGAAAGGCGGCTTCATCGTCCGCACGCTGGCTGAGGACGCCACGGGCGAGGAACTGGCTGCAGACATCGCTTATCTGTGTCGCCGCTGGCAGCAGATACTCGAAGTATCCCGCGTCAGCTCCGCGCCCTCGCTGATCTATCAGGAGTTGGCGCTCACCCAGCGTGTCCTGCGCGACCTCGCTGGTGATGCCACCAGCGCCGTGATCGTTGATTCAAGCGAGGCGCTTGCTCAGATGGCTGAATTTGCGTCGGCGTGGATGCCCGCCATGAGCAAACGCCTGCGGCTGCACGCCTCTGAGCGGCTGCTCTTCGAACTGCATGGTGTTGAGCAGGAAATCGAGCGCGCGTTATCGCGGCGTGTCGATCTGAAGTCTGGCGGCTATCTGATCATCGATCAGACCGAGGCCATGACCACCATCGATGTGAACACCGGCAGCTATGTGGGCGGCCGCAATTTCGAGGACACGGTTTTCCGCACCAATCTCGAAGCCGCGCACGCCATCGCGCGGCAACTTCGACTGCGCAATCTGGGCGGCATCATCGTCGTTGACCTGATTGATATGCGCGAAAGCACGCACCGCGATGCGGTGCTGGCCGAGTTGCGCAAGGCCGCTGAGCGCGATCGCACCCGTATCGGCATCAGCGGATTTACGTCGCTGGGGCTGGTTGAGCTTACGCGCAAGCGAACCCGTGAATCGCTGGCCCGTGTGTTGTGCGAACCCTGCCCCACCTGCTCGGGCACCGGCCAGATCAAAACAGCGCGCACGGTCTGCTATGAAATTCTGCGCGAGATTCACCGCGAGGCCGGGCAGTTCAATCCGCGTGAGTTTCGGTTGGTGGCCGCGCAGTCGGTCATCGACCTGTTTCTGGAAGAAGAGGCGCAACCACTTGCAGCGCTGTGCGATGCAATCGGCCGGCAGGTCTCGCTGATGGTGGAACCCGGCTACGCGCAGGAGCACTACGACATCGTGCTGCTGTAAGCACCCCTGGTGCAGGTAGCGTTCAGGTAAGCCCAGGGCGCGATTTACTTCTTCTCGCGCGGTATGCGGCCAAGAGAATAAAACTCTGGGTTGGGCATCATCGAGGCCATATTGGCCATGCGATTCGACAGCGCGAAAAATGCGGCAATGGCGCCAATATCCCAGGCGTCTTCATCAGAAAAGCCGTGCGCATGCAGCGCTGCAAAGTCAGCGTCGCCAACCTCTGCAGAGTGGCTGGCCACTTTCACCGCAAAGTCGAGCATTGCACGCTGGCGCGGGGTAATTGAGGCCTTGCGATAGTTGGTGGCAAGCTGATCGGCAATCAGCGGATTTTTTTCGTAGATGCGCAGAATCGCACCATGCGCCACCACACAGTACAGGCAGTTGTTGGCGGCACTGGTGGCCACCACGATCATTTCCTTCTCGCCCTTGGACAGCCCGTTTTCGCGCAGCATCAGCGCGTCGTGGTACGCAAAGAACGCCCGACATTCATCGGGCCGGCGCGCAAGCTTCAGAAACACGTTCGGCACGAAGCCGCTCTTTTCCTGAACCGCAACGATCTTGTCGCGAATGTCGTCGGGAAGCTGATCGAGTTGGGCAAGCGGATAGCGATCGTTCGAGCTTGAGGCATTCACGGTCAGGGCTCCTGCGCCAGCGGCGCGCTTTGCTGAATCTGGTGCAGACGCGCATAGAGGCCGTCCGCTTCAAGCAGTTGCTGATGGGTTCCGAGTTCAACGATGCGGCCCGCTTCAAGCACCGCAATTCTGCTGGCTCGTTCGATGGTGGATAGCCGATGCGCAACCACCAGCGTGGTGCGGCCTGCCATGACCCGCTCCAGCGCATCCTGCACCGCGCGCTCGGTTTCAGAGTCAAGCGCCGACGTTGCTTCATCGAGCAACAGGATGGGTGCATCCTTGAGCACCGCGCGCGCGATCGCAAGCCGCTGCCGCTGGCCGCCCGACAACTGCGTGCCGCGCTCACCGATTTCAGCATCGAGGCCAGCGGGCAGCGAACGCACAAAGTCTTGCAGCGCCGCCACCTCAAGTGCATGCCAGAGCTGCGCATCGGTAGGGGGCTCGTGCACCGCGATTGCCAGGTTCTGGCGGATGCTGCCGTTGAACAGAACGGTTTCCTGCGACACCAGTGCGAGCTGCCGCCTCAGACTGTCGAGCGTGAGCGCGGCAATCGGCTCGCCATCGATGCTGACTGCGCCCGACTCGGGCTCGACAAATCGCGGCATCAGGTTGAGCAGCGTGGTTTTGCCCCCGCCTGACGGACCAACCAGCGCCAGCATTTCACCGGGCGCAATATCGAGATTGAGCGACTGCAGCGCGGGCTCGCCTGCTCCAGGGTGTCGCACGGTGACCGCATCGAAGCGGATCGCGCCGCGTGCCCGATCAAGCGTGCGGGTGCCGGTATCAGGCTCGGCGGGTCGGTCAAGGAGCTCGAAGACTTTCTCGGCCGAGGCGAGCCCGCGCTGGATCGTGGCATTGATGTCGGCGAGGTGCTTGAGCGGCGCCAGCAGCATCAGCATCGCCGTGATGAAGGATACGAATCCGCCCACGGTGCCGCTGTCGCTGCCCGCCTGGAGCAGGGCAATGCTGACCACCACGGCAACCGCGACCGCAGCGCAGAGCTGGGTGATCGGTGTGGTCGATGCTGTGGAAGTAATGATTCGAATGGCAACACGCCGCAGCCGCGCGACTGTTTCGGCAAACCGCGCGGCCTCGCGGTCATGCGCATCAAACACCTTGATGACCTTATACCCCTGCACTGCGCTTTCAACGGTGCGCGTGAGCTCACCCATCTGTTCAAGATTGCGCCGATTCAATACGCGCATCCGCCGGCTGAAGCGGGTAAGAATGAATGCAAGAGGCGGCACCATTCCAATGGCTACCAGCGTGAGCTGCCAGTTCAGATAGAAGAGCCAGCTGAGGAGCCCGATGATCACCAGCGTGTCGCGTACCAGCACGGTGACCGCGTGCGTGGCCGCATCGGTGAAGCTGTTCACCTCGAACACAATGCGCGAAATCAGCAGGCCCGATGCCTCGCGTTCGAAGTCGCGCGCCGGAAGCCTGAGCGTGTGCGCAAACATCTGGCGACGGACTTCGGCAAGCACGCCTGCCGATACCCAGGCCATCGCATATTGCGCACAGAACGTGGCGCACCCGCGCACTACAAAAATCGCGATGATCGCGGCAGGAACCCACCAGAAGGGGAAGTCGGTACGCTCGACGAAACCACGGTCGAGCAGCGGCTTCATCAGCGCAGGAAAGAGTGGTTCGGTGGCAGCAGCAACCACCATGGCCACCAGAGCCACGGCAAAACCGCGCCAGAACGGTTTGACCCAGCCCAGCAAGCGGATCCAGATGCGTAGGGAATCCTGCAAGAGGGCCGTCCGCCGCTCAGTATTCGACGTCGACGGCGATGGGCCGAAGCCGCTCGCCAATCGCCGCAAGCAGACCGTCCTCAGGTCGAACGCGCCAGGGTTCGCCCAACTCGATCATGCACTGCGCGGACGAGCTGGTGTAGTCGATGACGACTGGTAACGCGGGGGGCTCGGCGGTGCCCGGCGACTCGCCCGCTGCGAAGGGCGCAATCACGCTGCGAAGCGCTGCACCATCGGCATTGCCGTTCAGCCTGATCTTCAGGCGTTTACCAAACTCGCGGCGTGCGCCCGCCAGATCAAGCAGCCTTTCGGCGACCACCCTTTGCCCGCCGGTGTAGTCGTCCCGGCTCACTTTGCCCAGCAGCACCAGAAGTTCGTCTTCGCGCACGATTCGCCGGTTCGCATCAAAGAGCTCATTGAACACCGACACGTCGACGCGGGCGCTACCGTCGTCGAGCGTGACGAACAGCATCTTGCCCCGGCGAGTCATCTGCGTGCGTTGCGCTGCCACCACCCCGGCAATCCAGACCGGCTGCGGCGCTGGCTGTATGTCCGCCAACCGGGTGCGGACGAAGCGACGGATCTCGGATTGATGCGCTGTAAAAGGATGCCCGGTAAGGAAAAAGCCCAGCGCGAGTTTTTCCTCCTGCAAACGCTGGCGCTCGCTCCAGGGTGGACTCGCAACCCAGTCGGCTACGAGCGCGCCGGTGCCGCTGGGCTCGCCAAAGAGGCTTGCCTGATCGGCCGCAGCGCCAGCGGCCTCGGCAGCATCCATCGCACGTGGCGTGTTGACCAGCAGCTTGGCCCGATCCGCATCCAGGCTGTCGAAGGCGCCTGCGCGAACCAGCGCTTCAACCGTTCGGCGATTGACGACTCGCCGATCGACCCGCGCACAGAAGTCGAACAGATCGCGAAAGGAACCCTCTGCACGCGCCGCCATGATGGCTTCGACCGCGTTCTGCCCGGTGCCCTTGACCGCGCCCAGCCCATAGCGAATCTCGCGCTCGCTCACGGGTTCAAACCGATACATGGACAGATTGATGTCAGGCTGCAGGACCCTGACACCGTTGTGCTGCGCATCGGCCACAAAGAGCTGCACCTTATCGGTATCGTCCATGTCAGACGACAGCGTGGCGGCCATGAATTCGGCGGGGTAATACGCCTTGAGCCAGGCCGTCTGGTAAGTGACCACCGCATACGCCGCAGTGTGCGACTTGTTAAAACCATACTCGGCGAACATCGCCATCAGATCAAAAAGCTTGTTGGCCAGATCGACCGAATAACCCTTTGTCTGCGCACCCTCCACAAACAGCCCGCGATGCTGCGCCATCTCCTCGGGCTTTTTCTTGCCCATCGCACGCCTGAGCAGATCGGCGCCACCGAGCGTGTAGCCGCCGATGATCTGCGAGATCTGCATCACCTGTTCCTGGTAGACGATCACACCATAAGTGGGTTCCAGGCAGGCTTTCAGGTCGGAATGGAAATAATCGATCGACTGCTGGCCTTTTTTACGCAGGATGAAGTCATCGACCATGCCCGAGTTGAGCGGCCCCGGGCGATACAGCGCCAGCACCGCAATGATGTCTTCGAAGCGGTCGGGCTGAAGCTTCTTCAGAAGCTTCTTCATGCCGTCACTTTCCAGCTGGAACACAGCCGTGGTGTTGGCCTCGCGCAGCACCTTGTAGGCAGCAGGATCATCGAATTTGAGCGTTGCCAGATCCAGCCCTAATGCAGGGTGCCGCGCATTGATGAACTCCTCTGCCATGCGGATGATGGTGAGGTTGCGCAGCCCCAGGAAGTCGAACTTGACCAGACCCACTGCTTCGACATCGTCTTTATCAAACTGGCTGACTGCACCGCCTTCTGCCCCCGGCTGCTTGTAGAGCGGACAGAAGTCGGTGAGCCGGCCTGGCGCGATCAGTACGCCCCCCGCATGCATGCCAACATTGCGGGTCAGATCCTCTAGCCGACCCGCCAGCGCGAGCAGCTCGCGCACTTCGTCTTCATTGCGCTCGCGCTCGGCGAGCACAGGCTCGGCCTCACGGGCCTTGGCAAGCGACAGCGGCTTGTTCTGCACCACCGGTATCAGCTTGGAGAGCTGATCACAGAACGTGTAGCTCATGTCGAGCACGCGTCCAACATCGCGAATGACGGCCTTCGATGCCATCGTGCCGAAAGTGGCGATCTGCGACACGGCGTGCTCGCCGTATTTATTGCGCACGTACTCGATGACCAGCTGGCGCTTGTCCTGGCAGAAGTCGATATCGAAGTCGGGCATCGACACCCGCTCGGGATTCAGAAAACGCTCGAACAGAAGCGCGTACGGAATCGGGTCGAGGTCGGTGATGCCAAGCGCCCAGGCCACGATGGACCCAGCGCCCGAGCCCCTTCCCGGCCCCACCGGAACGTTGTTCCGCTTGGCCCAGTTGATGAAGTCGGCCACGATCAGGAAGTAGCCGGAAAAACCCATCTTGACGATGGTGTCGCACTCATACTCAAGCCGGCTGCGATAGGTGTCCCAACGCGACGCTTCAACCTCGGGCCCCATGCGGTGCTGCAGGCCCTGGAGCGAGAGGTCACGCATGTGCTGATCAAGCGTCACGCCATCAGGCACGGGATAAAGCGGCAGCCTGGCCTTGCCCAGCGTCATGGACACGCTGCATCGGCGTGCGATCTCGACGCTGTTGGCAAGCGCCGACGGAAGATCGGCGAACAGATCGGTCATTTTCTGCTGCGTGCGGAAATGCATCGAGCCATCGAATCGGCGCGAGCGGCGGGGATTGGCGAGGATTTCGCCTTCCGCAATACAGACCCGCGCTTCATGGGCGCGGAAATCGTCAGGCGTGAGGTACTGAACGGGTTGGGTGGCCACCAGCGGCAGGTCAAGCCTTGCAGCCAGGCGCGCTGCGGCCTGTGTCTGTGCCACCGACTCGGGCTGCTCGGTGCGCTGCACTTCGAGATAAAACGCGCCGGGAAAACGTTGCGCCCAGCGCAGCGCCGCGGGCGTTGCCTGCGCCAGACCGCCAGTGAGCAGCGCCTGCCCGACCTCGCCGTGATGCGCACCCGAGAGCGCGATCAGGCCGTCACCCGCCCGACCACCGTCGGCCGCAGGCTCATCAAACCACTCGGCGCGGATTTCGCCACGACCACGGTATTCGTTTTCCAGCCAGGCTCGGGTCAGCAACCCGCACAGGCGCAGATAACCCGCCGAATTGCGGGCAAGCAGCAGCATTCGATAGGGGCGATCGCGTTCGGTCTCGTTAGTGACCCAGGCGTCGACCCCGCAGAGGGGTTTGATTCCAGCGGCGCGGGCAGCCTTGTAAAACTTGACCCAGCCGAACAGGTTTGCCAGGTCGGTCATGGCAATGGCGGGCTGGCAATCGGCACGGGCGGCCTCGACCAGCGCGTCGATACGGACGATCGAGTCGCTGATTGAATATTCTGTATGGACCCGCAGGTGCACGAAACGCGGTGCGTTCATCTGTAAAATTCTACCCGCCCGACCGATAGACGGCATGGCAACCGAGAATCAACAGCATGAAAGCATGCACTCACCTACAACAGCAGCCAGGCCAGTGGCGGATGTGATGCCCGGGACACCAGGGTGAGGTTTCCATCATCGCCGCAAGGCGCGGCCTGGCTGCTGGCAGGCTGCGCGCTGCTTTGGAGCAGCGCCGGCGCGCTGACCCGCATGCTCGAAACCGCGCAGGGCTTCGAGCTCAGTTTCTGGCGCAGCTTCTTCTGCGCCGTCGCGATGGTGCTGATTCTGAGTCTCCAGGAACGCGGGCGCCCGCTTGGCCCGGTGATCAGGATGGGATGGATCGGCCTGTTCTCAGGCCTGATGTGGGCGGTGATGTTCACCTGCTTCATGGTCGCCCTGACCTGGACCAGCGTTGCCAACACGCTGCTGGTCATCGGCCTGTCGCCGCTGCTCGCCGCGCTGCTTGCACGCGTGGTGCTTGGCCAGACCATCAACCGCATCACATGGATCGCCATCATCGCCGCGGGCGTGGGCATCTGGTGGATGGTGCACGAGGCCATCTCGAGTGACGGCCTGACAGGCATTCTGATTGCGCTGGGCGTGCCGCTTGCCTCGGCCATCAATCTGGTGACGCTGCGGCGGGTGCATGCCCAGCTCGACCTTGCACCAGCGGTTTTGCTTGGGGCGTTGCTGTCGTGCGCCGCGACGCTGCCGCTTGCCTGGCCGCTGACCGCCGGTGCGCGCGACCTGGCGATCCTCGCGATACTGGGCGCCTTTCAGCTTGCGCTGCCCTGCTGGTTGATGGTTCGCGCGCTTGCCTGGCTCGCACCGCATGAGGTGGCTCTGATTGCGCTGCTCGAGGTGGTATTGGGCCCTCTCTGGGCATGGTTGTTCGCCGGCGAGATTACTCCCGCTGCAACCCTGCAGGGCGGCGTCATCGTGCTTGCGGCGCTGATCGTCAATACGCTGGCAAGTCGCGGCACCGCACGCTGAGTCGATCAACGATCCTGGCCTTGCCGTCAACGCGCCCGGTCGCGCGCAAACGCTGCAATGCGCTCACCATAGGCCCGCGCCGTATCGAGATCGCCCCTGGGCGGACTTTGATCCGGCGGAAGATTGTCAGCCTGCGCCATCACCCCGATCGACGACCCGATGCGGTTCAGCTGCTCAGGCGCGCCGGCGACTGCCGAAGGCATCATGGCTGTGCCCACCCAGACCATGCCGTGTTGCATGGCCAGCGTCACGAAATACATCAGCGTGGCGTACTTGTCGCCACTCATCGCAAGCGAACAGGTAAACCCCCCTGCGATCTTGTTTTTCCAGGCCTGGGAGAACCACGCCTTGGACGACGCGTCGGCGAAGGTTTTGAACACCCCGGACGGCCCCCCCATGTAGGTGGGAGCACCAAAAACAATCGCGTCAGCATCGGCGAGCGCGTCCCAGCCCTGATCGCTGATGGAGCCCACATCGATCAACTCGGCCCGGCTTCCCATGACGGCGCAGGCGCCCTGCTGTAGCGCCTGCGCGAGGGCAAGCGTGTGACCATAGCCAGAGTGATACGCAATGACAACCGACGGCATTTCAGGGGTCCTTTACATTCATCCGGAACAGGCGCGTTCCGGAATGCACGGGTTGGAGATTGCGTCAGTCTAAAGACCAGCGGATCTTCATCGAAACGATGACGACATCCCGGACGTTGATATTTTGTTAGGGCCTTGCGCATGACGGTTACTCATCACGCGGCGATGCCGCGCGGCGCATCGGGCTCTCGCGGCTACGTCGGACGGTTTGCGCCGTCGCCCACTGGGCCGCTGCACGCCGGTTCGCTCGTTGCCGCGGTGGCAAGTTACCTGGACGCCCGTGCGCATCGTGGCCAGTGGCTGCTTCGCATCGAGGATATCGACCAGCCCCGAGTCCGGCGGGGCGCCACCGAATCAATCCTCGATGTCCTGAACCAATTGCACATGCGGCCTGATGGCGAGCCCACCTTTCAGACCGCGCACCTGCCACGCTATGCGGCTGCGCTTGACTTGCTTCGCACGGCTGGCCATGTTTACCCATGCGGCTGCACGCGAGCCGAGCTTGCCGACTCGCGGCTCAACTGGGGCTCACAAAAATCCGACGAGCGGCGCGCACCACCGGCAGGATCCGATCCCCATGACGCGCCGCCGTCAGCCCGCGAGCTGATCTACCCAGGCACCTGCCGCAACGGGCTGCCCAGCGGCCGCAGCGCCCGTTCGTGGCGTGTGCGGGTCAATGCCTCACCCATCTGCTGGCAAGACCGCAACGGCCAGCGTCATGCCGACACGCTTGAGCAAAGCGTTGGAGATTTCGTCGTGCACCGGGCCGACGGCATCTGGGCTTACCAGCTTGCCGTGGTGGTTGACGATGGTCATCAGCAGATCACCGACATCGTTCGCGGTTGCGATCTGGAAGGCTCCACCGCGCGTCAAATTCACCTGCAACGGCTCATGGGCCTGCCCGAGCCCCGCTATCTGCATGTTCCTGTCGTGTTGGCTGCCGACGGGCAAAAGCTGTCCAAGCAAACCGGCGCACAGCCCATCGACCTCAGCGACCCGGTGCGGGCGCTCAACGCGTCACTGCATCACCTTGGGCTTACGCCGATCGAGGCGGTGTCAGCAGCCGATTTTTGGCCGCGCGCAATCGAACGATGGGCGCTGGGTCCGTGGATGCGCGACTCGTCTACCGCCTGATCGGCACCTTTTTAGAGCCGCCCGCGCGCGGTGATCGCGCAACCGCCGCGTCGGACTAGCCTTTGGGTGGGCCTCCGCCCAACAGCGCGGCGACTCTGCGTGCGGGCCGAATCGGGCCTCGCGACGCCGTAGCGGCTTTTTCAGAAGCCTGCTGCGCCGTTTCCGTGTCAGTGGAGACGGGCTCATAGGGCTTCAGGAAGAAAGGATCGATCGGCGGCGCCACGGGCGATGGGCCACGTCGGTCGCCTGATCGTGCACCAGCACGATCACCACGATCATCACGCGTTCGCCGAGGGCGATCGTCGTCATCGGGACGGTGGCCGCTGCGCTCTTCGGCAGCCGCGACCGGCCGATCGAGCACCAGTGTTCGCACCTCAAGCTTGCGCTTGAGAAGCTTCTCGATGTCCTGATGCAGGCGCTCGTCGTTACCGGTCATGAGCGACAACGCCAGCCCACTGGCACCCGCACGCCCGGTGCGACCGATGCGATGCACGTAATCCTCGGGGCTGTAGGGCAGGTCGTAATTGATGACCGCGGGAAGCTCGGCGATGTCCAGGCCACGCGCCGCCACATCGGTTGCAACCAGAACGCTTACTTCGCCCTTCTTGAAGCCCTCAAGCGTGGCCAGGCGCTCCTGTTGCGATTTATCGCCATGAATTGCACTGGCGATGAGCCCGTCGCGCTCAAGTTGACGCGCCAGCCGGCTTGCGCCGATCTTGGTGTTGGTAAAAACGATGACCTGACTGATGGCCCGTTCGCGCACCAGTTGTGCCACGGCTGCACGCTTTGAATCGACATCGGGTACCCGATACACCACCTGTTCAACGGTGTCGGCCGCTGCATTGCGACGCGCCACCTCAATTGAAATCGGGCGCTGCAGGAAACTTGAGGCGAGCTTTCTGATGTCTTCGGAAAACGTCGCCGAGAACATGAGGTTTTGCCGACGTTGTGGCAGCGCGTTGATGATGCGCTGAATATCGGGCAGAAAGCCCATGTCTAGCATTCGGTCGGCTTCATCCAGAACCAGGATTTCGGCCTGTGCCAGCGTGACAGTGCGCTGCCCAAGATGATCGAGCAGACGCCCTGGTGTCGCAATCAGTACCTCACAGCCCTGCCTGAGCGCTGCAATCTGCGGCGCAATGTCGACGCCGCCAAACACCACCGCGCTGCGCAGATGCGTGTGACGCGCGTAGTCTCGGACGTTGACGAAGATCTGGTCGGCCAATTCGCGCGTGGGCGCAAGAATGAGCGCGCGGACCGGATGGCGTGCGGGCGAGGCGCTGGGGTTTGCGTGCTGCAACAGACGCTGCAGGATCGGTAATGCGAAACCCGCCGTCTTGCCTGTACCGGTTTGGGCTGCGCCCATCACATCGTGGCCTTGCATGACCACCGGAATCGCCTGCGCCTGAATTGGCGTCGGTTCTCGATATCCGAGCTCATGGACCGCGCGAAGAATCGGCTCTGCAAGGCCGAACGACTCAAACGTGATCGCGGCAGGTGACTCAGGCGCAGGGGCTGTGGATTCGAGCGAGGGAGAGGGTGTGGTGTTCACGCAGGTTGGCCCGGGCAGGTTGGCCGCCACCGAATCTGTGACGCGTGTCCTTTGAACGGACAAGGCCTGACTCTGGCTAAGGGCGTATTTCAAATTGGATAACCCATCATTGTGCGCCTAGTTCGACCTGCGGCCAAACGTAATTTTGGGGATCGGGCACAACCCAAGGTTTGACCCGGGGTAATTGCGCAGCGGATCACCCGTCCGCACGACTCGTCTATTGACGCACCATCCTCGAATGCAACGGTTTTTCTCGCGCGGGCCACGAATGCTCGCCTGGCTTTCTATCGGATGCTGCCTTGCGCTCGCAGCGTGTTCGTCGCTGTTGCCGCGCTCGTCTGAGGAAACACGGATGGGCTGGCGGGAATTTGAAGATGCGCGACAGGCAATCGAAAGGCTGGAACCCTACCGCAGCCGTCGCGCTGCGCTGTTGTCGGACGGATTTGACCCGTATCAGAATCCGGCGGTCACCATTCTTTCCTGGCCCGATTTACTTCAGAGATTCGCGACCGCAGAAATCGTAAAAACAGGAGTCCTCGATTCCGGGCTTCAGGAGTGTCTTGCAGCGGGGCGTCGCTGCACCGGGCTTGCCATTAATGTGCGTCGGATTCAGCGACATCGGCGCGGAAATTTCTGGATCGATTCGCTCGCATTT